>JAIRJX010000151.1 GCA_031260425.1 Gemmobacter sp. | reverse complement strand
ATCCTCAGGGGGTGAATTGAGCCGAAGGCTCAAGAGGGGGCGCGAGCGCCCCCTCACTTCCCCCGGTAATGCCGCAGCACCGCCAGACGGATCGCGCTGGCCAGCCCGGTATCGCCCAGCCTTGCCTCGTCGATCTCGACCGCCAGTTCGTTCAGCCCCATGCCACGATGGGCGGCAAGCTCCCGGAAGCCCTGCCAGAACGCCGCCTCCAGCGAAACGCTGGTGCGGTGGCCGCACAGGGTGAGGGAGTGCTTCTCGGGGCGGCCGGACATCAGGAACCTCTCGGCAAATCCTTTGGAAAAGATGTGCCGCGAACCACACGGCGGGGCAAGAGCCGCTGAGGATCGCCGAAGCGGAAGATACCGAATGGCCCGGCATATCTCGGCGCGGCGAAAATCATGGTGCGGCATGGTCCGCCGAAAGCCGTGCCGCGTAACCAGCCCTGCCCCACTCACCACAGCACTGCATGTCGGCCAGGCAAAACCATGCCGTCCCGGGGGCTCCCTCGTCCGTCGTCACTGCATCCGCATCGGCGCCGCAGCCGATGCGCACATCGCCCCGAGAGCCGCCATGGCGCACGCCCCAAGTCCCGCGGGCCGGATCCGAGGACCGCTCACTCCCGGTCCGTCTCCCGCTTCTTGCCGTCGAGCTCGGCCCGGGCGCGGGCAGCGTCAGCCGCTTCGCGCTCCTTCTGTGCCTTGCTCCGGCCGAACTTTGCCGCGTTGGTGTCAGCTCCAGCACGGGCCTCGATCCGCAGCTTCGCCTTGCGGACACGGTTGAGATTCACCACGTCGGCCATGGTTTACCCCTTCGGGCCGACCATATCCTCGGGCCGCACGATGCGGTCGAAGGTCTCGGCGTCAACGAAGCCCAGCGCTACCGCCTCTTCCCTCAGCGTGGTGCCGTTCCGGTGCGCGGTCTTGGCAACTTTCGTCGCGTTGTCATAACCGATGGTGGGCGCCAGCGCCGTTACCAGCATAAGCGATTCCTTCATCAACCGATCGATCCGCGCCACATTGGCCTGCGTCCCCGCCACCATGTTGTCGGTGAACGAGCCCGCCGCGTCGCCCAGAAGCTGCATGGATTGCAACACGTTGTAGGACATCATCGGGTTGTAGACATTCAGTTCGAAATGCCCTTGGGAGCCTGCGAAGCCCACCGCCGCGTCATTGCCCATGACATGCGCGCAGACCATGGTCAGTGCCTCGGCCTGAGTCGGGTTCACCTTGCCCGGCATGATGGACGATCCCGGCTCGTTCTCCGGCAGGATCAGCTCCCCCAGACCCGAGCGCGGGCCGGAGCCCAACAGCCGCAGGTCGTTGGCGATCTTGAACAGGCTTGCCGCCACCGTCTTCAGCGCGCCCGAGAACATCACCATCGCGTCATGCGCCGCCAGCGCCTCGAACTTGTTGGGCGCGGTGATGAAAGGCAGGCCGGTGATGGCGGCGATCTGGGCCGCAACGCGGCTATCCCAGCCGATACGGGTGTTCAGCCCGGTGCCGACGGCGGTGCCGCCCTGCGCCAGTTCATAGATGTCCGGCAGGCACATCCTCACCCGCGCGATGCCCTTTTCCACCTGCTTGGCATAGCCCGAGAATTCCTGCCCGAGCGTCAGCGGCGTCGCGTCCTGGGTATGGGTGCGGCCGATCTTGATGATGTCCTTGAACTCCTCGGCCTTCCCCGCCAACGCGCCATGCAGCTTCTCCAGCCCCGGCAGCAGCACATCGCGCGCCATCATGCCGATCGCCACATGCATCGCGGTGGGAAAGGTGTCGTTGGAGCTTTGCCCCATGTTCACATGGTCGTTCGGATGGACCGGCTTCTTGGAGCCCATCACGCCCCCCAGCATCTCGATGGCGCGGTTCGAGATCACCTCGTTTGCGTTCATGTTCGACTGGGTGCCCGAGCCGGTCTGCCAGACCACCAGCGGGAAGTTGTCGTCGAACCGGCCCTCGATCACCTCGGTCGCGGCGGCAGCGATGGTCTCGCCCAGGTCCTTCGCGATGTCGCCCTGGGCGATATTGACCAGCGCACAGGCCTTCTTGATGACGCCGAGCGCCCGGATGATGGCGACGGGCTGGCGCTCCCAGCCGATGGGGAAGTTCTGGATGGAGCGCTGGGTCTGCGCGCCCCAATACTTGTCGGCGGGCACTTCCAGCGTGCCGAAGCTATCGGTCTCGGTGCGGGTGGCGGTCATGGTCACATCCCGTTCTGGCTGTTGAGAATCTGGGGCTTTGCTAAGCCAATTGCCGGGGCGAGACAAACAACTTCTGGCGGTGCGTGCCGAAAGCCACCCTTGGCCTGGAAACGCGTCGAGGCGGCCCGGTCGGGCGAAGCGCCTCGATGGCGCCGCGCACTCCACCTTCGAGGTCTCGCGTAGGGGGGTGGAGAGTTTTGAGTATTTTTACAAGAAGCAAGGCACAAACCTTCGCCCTTCTTGCGCCCTGCAGGGCAGGGTCCGACTGCGGACGGGCATCAAGAGGGGTATGGTCGTCGCTTTATGGCTGCGCCCGACCGAACCTCGATCATCGCGCGGGTGGAGGCCCGTGGGGTGGGCCGGCGCTGCCCGGGCGGCTTCGTGGCAGTTCCGGGCAGGGGGCGCGGAGCATGAACCTTGAGGACGCCTCCCTGCCTTCGAGGCCCCACATATCGGCGGCGGTCTGCGTGTATTTTCACAGCAAGCGAGACGGCGTTCCTGGCGATGGAGAACCTCGCCCGAGCCGCATCATAGCTGTTCCGGCCAGGATCACAGTTCGCGCGGCATCAGGCGGAGCCCGACCCGGTATCTTCAAAGCGGGCTAGCCTTTCCGCTCGAAATACGCGAGGCTCCAACGATAGCGCGCGGATGGCACCCGAACTTCAACCCGGAGGCATGACGATGAGCGACATGACGAACGCGCCGCGTACGCGGCTGATCCTGCCCTTCCTCGGCCCGTTCTATCGCGGCTTCGCCCAGCCCGTCGGCTGGCTCGCCTTCCGCATCACGATCGGCGGGTTGCTGATGGTGGAGGGCTGGCCGAAGATCACCGCACCCTTCGCGATGGCCGGCTTCGTCGAGAGCATCGGCTTCACCCCCGGCTGGCTGTTCTCGCCGCTACTTGCCCTGCTGAATTTCGTGGGCGGCGCGATGATCATGCTTGGCCTGCTGACAAGGCCGGTGGCCTTGGGCAACGCCGTCATGCTGGCGGTGACGCTGTGGTTCCACATGACCCGGCCTTATGACCCTGAACCGCTTCTGACCCCCGAAGGGATAGAATTCCTGAAGACCAATCTGCAATACCTGACCGCCAACGGGCAGGCCCGGCTGACCGATGGCGGCATCGCCTTCCTGCATCAGGTGCAGGGCAAGGCGGTGTTCAACTCGGTGTTCTGGACGGCGGGTGCAGCACTGATCGCGGCTTTCGGCGGCGGCAGGCTGTCGCTCGACCATATGCGCGGGAAAGAGTTCTGAGGCAGGGGCGCGGGGCGCCCTTCTCCGGGATCGGCACATATGCGATCCGGCCGGGAGGGGCGCCATCAGGGCGCAATACGCTCCACTCATGAGGCCCCGCGCGACGGAGGGCCGGGATTTTTGAGTATTTGGACAAGAAGCAAAGGCACAGGCCTTGGTTCCTCTTGCCCTGCGGACACAAGGCCGAGGAGCCGGGTGGCGCGGGACTGTTCGGTGTCCAGCCGTGCGGTCCGGTCGAATGTGCAGATGTCGAGCAGGGCACCGTGCCCCATGAATGTAAAGGTGCGCGGCGGGGCGAGCCCGAGCCAAGAACAGCCAGCATGATGAAAAAGGGCGCCCGGAGGCGCCCTTTCGCGGTCCCTTGCGGGGATGGATCACATCATGCCGTCCATGCCGCCCATGCCGCCCGG
>JAIRJX010000146.1 GCA_031260425.1 Gemmobacter sp. | reverse complement strand
AGGGCATCCAGTCCACCGGCGCAAACAGCCTGCAACGCGCCCGCTTCGGGGTCCTCCCGCAGATCACGCCGGTCCTTCTGAGCCAGATCCTCTACTATCTGGAATCGAACACCCGCAGCGCCACGGTGATCGGCGCCATCGTCGGCGGCGGGATCGGGCTTCTCCTGACCCAGGCCATCATCACGCAGAAGGACTGGGAGGAAGTCGCCTACTACATGGTCCTGATCGTCCTGATGGTGATGCTGATGGACAGTCTTTCGGGCTGGCTGCGCCGCAAGCTGATCAGGGGGGCGTAGGATGCCGAAGCTTTCGGCCACGGAACCGTTCGTTCATCCCAGCTGCATGATCGTCAACGCCACCTTCGGCGCCTGGTGCGAGGTGGGTGAGGGGAGCCGCGTGCTGAACTCGACCTTCGAGGACTATGCCTATTGCGACCGGCTTTCGGACATTGCCAACACCACCGTCGGCAAGTTCGCCAACATCGCCGCGAAGACACGCATCGGACCGACGGATCACCCGATGGCCAATGCAAGTCTGCATCACTTCCTCTACCGCTCAACCTCCTATTGGGACGACGTGCCTGATGACGCCGAGTTCATGGCACACCGCGCCAGCCGTCGCACGGTGATCGGCCCCGATACCCGGCTTGGCCACGGCGTCGTCGTGAAGCCCGAGGTCACCATCGGTGCCGGGGCCGTCATTGCCTCGGGTGCCGTGGTCACCAAGGACGTGCCCCCCTATATGATCATGGCCGGTATTCCGGCCCAGCCCCTGCGCCCCCGCTTCCCGCCCGGCGTAGCCTATCGGCTGATGGCGCTTGCCTGGTGGGATTGGCCGCATGACCGGTTGCGCGCCGCCCTGATGGACTTCCGCGCGTTGAAGGCCGAAGAGTTTCTGGAGAAGTATCAGGGCTGATCGGCGACCGTCAGCGTCACCAGCTCGCCCGCGAACCAGGTCAGGCCGTGCTCCACTGGCACACCGGCTGAGTCCACGTTTACCGCCACCGTCCGCAACAAGGGAGCCCCCGGGCGGATCGCCAGCGCAAGCGCCAACACCGGATCTGCCAGTTGGGCCGTCAGTCGCGTCTCGGCCCGGGTGTAGTCGGGCAGGCCCGAGGCCGCCAGCGCCCGGGTGATGGAGCCGGACTCCTGCACAAGGGCCATCAGACCGGGGAACCGCGCCGCCGGGAAGACCGACCTGAAGGCGGCGATGGGCTGTCCGTCGGCCAGCGACACGCCTTCCACCACATGCACCGCATCCCCGGTCCTGAGGCAAAGCGCCCGCGCCTCCTCGCTGTCACAGGGGCGTGTTTCCTTCCGGCTGATCCGGCGCGAAGGGGTCTGGCCTGCGGTGATGACGTTCTGATGGAAGCGAACCCGTCGACCGAGCGGATAGTCCGTCGGCTTCTGCGCCACAAAAACCCCGGCACCCCGGCGGGGCTGCACAAGACCCCGGTCCGCCAGCGCTGCCAGGGCATGGCGCACCGTATGCCGGTTGACCCCGAACCGCGCCGACAGCGCAGCTTCTGTCGGCAGCCTGTCCCCGGGCCGGTAGTGGCCCGCGCCTATCTCGGACCTCAGCGTCGATGCGATGGCGGACCAGAGGGAGTCTTTGGTCAAGCGTTTCTCCTGTCATGAAAAATTCACAACTCTCCGGTTGGCCGCGGGCCGTCCAGCGGGTATGATTTGTATAGTTGTCTAGTTTACTGGACAACCCCCTTAACCTGTCGAGATGCAGATGACCGACGCCTCCCTTCCGGCCCGCAAGTCCTGGATGGCAACGCTCGCCAAGTCCCCGCCCGCACGCCTGGCTGCGCTTCTTCCTGACCTTCCGCCGCACACCGTCCTGCGCCAGCCCGAGATCGGTGCGGTCATGGTGCGCGGCAGGGTAGGGGGCACCGGCGCTGCCTTCAACTTGGGCGAGATGACGGTGACCCGCGCCTCGGTGCGGCTTGCCTCGGGCGAGGCGGGGCATGCCTGGGTGCAGGGCCGCGACAAAGGCCATGCGCTGCGGGCGGCGGCGGTGGATGCGCTGATGCAGACCGGCCGGGCTGTCAAGCTGGCCGCCGCCGTGCTTGGTCCGCTGGAGGCCGAGGCCCGGGTCACGAAGGATCGCCGCGCCGCGAAAGCCGCCGCGACCAAAGTCGATTTCTTCACCATGGTCCGGGGAGAGGACAAATGAACGCCCATGCCCTTGAAGGCGGTTTCACCGAAGCCCCCGTCCAGTCCGCCCGCACCTTCCGCGAGATCCTCGACGCGATGGCGCGGCCCGGCACGATCCGCCGGATTTCGGGGGCAACGCCACCCGCCCCGCTCTCCATTGCCGCCGGGGTGGCACTCCTGGTCCTGACCGATCCGACCACGGGCCTCCACCTCGCGGGTCTAGCCGACCACCCGGCAGTGCGCGACTGGATCGCCTTCCACATCGGCGCGCCGCTTGTCCGGGCGGAGGAAGCCGACTTCGCCCTTGGCACTTGGGAGGCCCTTCAGCCCGTTTCGCGCTTCAGGATCGGCCAGCCCGATTACCCCGACCGCTCGGCCACGCTGATCGTCGAATGCAATCAGCTGACAAGCCACGGGCCTGGGCTGACCGGGCCAGGGATCGAGACCGCCGCCAGGCTGAACCTGCCCGAGACGGCGGCCTTCCGCACCAACCGGGCGCTGTTCCCGCTGGGCTTCGACACGTTCTTCACCGCTGGCGACCGCATTGCCGGCCTGCCCCGGTCCACCCGCGTGGAGGCAAGCTGATGTATGTGGCCGTCAAGGGTGGTGAACGCGCCATCGACAACGCCCACCAGTGGCTCGCGGAAGAGCGGCGGGGCGATCCTGCGGTCCCCGACCTGACCATTCCCCAGATCCGCGAGCAGATGCGGCTGGCGGTGAACCGGGTGATGGCCGAGGGATCGCTCTACGATCCCGACCTCGCGGCGCTGGCGATCAAGCAGGCACGGGGGGACCTGATCGAGGCGGTCTTCCTGATCCGCGCCTACCGCACCACGCTGCCGCGCCTGGCCGGGTCACGGCCGGTGGACACAGGTGCGATGGCGGTCGACCGGCGGATTTCGGCGACGTTCAAGGACCTGCCGGGCGGGCAGGTACTCGGGCCGACCTTCGACTATACGCATCGTCTGCTGGACTTTGCGCTGATGGCGGAAGGAGCGACGTCGGGCCTGGGATCACCCTCTGCCCCGGAAGGCCCGGGTCAGGGGCAACCCGTGTGCCTCATGTTACAGGCTTTCTCAACCGCGACGGGCTTATCGAGACCGCCGAGCCTTCCGACGCCCCGCCCCCCGACCTGACGCGCGAACCGATGGAGCTGCCTGCCGACCGGACGCTTCGCCTTCAGGCGCTGGCACGGGGGGACGAGGGGTTCGTGCTGTCGATGGCCTATTCCACCCAGCGCGGCTACGGACGCACCCACGCCTTCGTGGGCGAGCTGCGCATCGGGATGGTCGAGGTCGAGGTCGACATCCCAGAACTCGGCTTCGCCGTCGAGATCGGCGAGATCGAACTGACCGAATGCGAGACGGTGAACCAGTTCAAGGGCTCGAAAACCGAGCCGCCGCAATTCACCCGGGGCTATGGCCTTGTCCTGGGCCAGTCGGAACGCAAGGCCATCGCGATGAGCCTCGTCGACCGCGCCCTGCGTTGGCAGGAGCTGGGCGAGGACTTTACCGGAGCCCCGGTGCAGGACGAGGAATTCGTCCTGATGCACTGCGACAACATCCAGGCCACCGGGTTTCTGGAGCACATCAAACTGCCGCATTACGTCGACTTCCAGGCCGAGCTGGAACTGGTCCGTAAGCTGCGCGCCGAAGCGCAGGTCATGCGGGAGGCGGCGGAATGACCTGCTGCCACCACAAGGGCGCGGCGGCCACGATCCCGATACCGCAGCGCAGGCAGGCACGGGTCGGGATGACCATCTTGCATATTCCTTTCGGGGAGCATTCCCATGTCTGACCTTGGTTCCCGGCCCTGCGCCGATGCCTACAACTTCGCGTATCTCGACGAACAGACCAAGCGGAGGATCCGCCGGGCGATCCTGAAGGGGATTGCCGTGCCGGGCTACCAGGTCCCCTTCGCCAGCCGCGAGATGCCGATGCCCTATGGCTGGGGCACCGGCGGAGTGCAGGTGACGGCGGCCTGCCTGGTGCCCGAGGACCGGCTGAAGGTCATCGACCAGGGCGCGGACGACACGACCAACGCCGTCTCGATCCGCCGCTTCTTCCAGCGCACCGCAGGGGTAGCCACCACCGAGGCCACCGTCATCCAGACCCGCCACCGCATCCCCGAGACGCCGCTGACCGACGGCCAGATCCTCGTCTACCAGGTTCCGATCCCCGAACCGCTTCGTTTTCTGGAACCGCGCGAGACCGAGACGCGGAAGATGCACGAGCTGGAGGAATACGGGCTGATGCATGTGAAGCTCTATGAGGACATTGCCCGGCACGGCCAGATCGCGACCTCCTACGCCTATCCGGTGAAGGTCGAGGGGCGCTATGTGATGGACCCCTCGCCGATCCCCAAGTTCGACAATCCGAAACTGTCGGGCAATCCTGCGATCCAGCTCTTCGGCGCGGGACGCGAACAGCGGATCTATGCGCTGCCACCTTGGACGGAGACTGTCAGCCTCGATTTCGACGATCACCCGTTCCGGACCTCGAAGGCCCCGCATGACTGCGATCTTTGCGGTGCGCCGAACAGCTACCTGGACGAGGTGATCACCGACGACGCGAGCGGGCGGATGTTCGTCTGTTCCGACACCGATTTCTGCACGGGACGGCGGGCCGGGGGCCATATCGGTCGGCTGGGAGAAGCGGCATGAGCCTGCACAGCACCGAATTTTCGCAGAAAGTTCATGCCCCCGACCAGCCGCTGTTGCAGGTCGAGGGACTGACGAAACGCTACGGCCCCCGTATCGGCTGTGCGGATGTCTCCTTCGACCTCTACCCGGGAGAGGTTCTGGGGATCGTGGGCGAAAGCGGCTCGGGCAAGTCGACGCTCCTGTCCTGCCTCGCCGGCCACCAGCGCCCCGACCTTGGCCGCATCGCCTATGACGGCCGCGACATGCTGGCGATGTCCGAGACCGACAGGCGGCGGCTCTCGCGCACCGACTGGGCCTATGTCCACCAGAACCCGCGTGACGGCTTGCGGATGGGGGTCAGCGCGGGCGGCAACGTAGGCGAACGGCTGATGGCCGTGGGTGCAAGACACTATGGGCAGATCCGCGGCAAGGCGGTGGATTGGCTGGGTCGGGTGGAAATCGCGGCGGACCGGGTGGACGATCGGCCCTCGGCCTTCTCGGGCGGGATGCAGCAGCGGCTCCAGATCGCGCGGAACCTCGTGACCTCGCCGCGCCTCGTGTTCATGGACGAACCCACCGGCGGCCTTGACGTCAGCGTGCAAGCCCGGCTTCTGGACCTTCTGCGCGGCCTGGTGCGGGATCTTGGGCTATCGGTGATCATCGTGACGCACGATCTTGCCGTCGTCCGCCTGCTGGCGCACCGGCTGATGGTGATGAAATCGGGCCGGGTGGTCGAACAGGGCCTCACCGACCAGGTGCTGGACGACCCGCAGCACGCCTATACCCAGCTTCTCGTCTCATCCGTCCTGCAGGTGTAACCCCATGATCCGCATCGAGAACCTGTCCAAGTCCTTCACGCTGCACAACCAGGGCGGCGCGGTGATCCCGGTGATGGGCGGCGCATCGCTGACCGTATCCCGCGGCGAATGCGTCGGCCTGACCGGCCAGTCCGGCGCCGGGAAATCCACGCTGATGCGGATGGTCTATGGCAACTACCTGATCGCCGGAGGCCGACTGATCGTCGGCGATCTGGACGTGGCCACAGCCGAGCCGCGCCAGATCATCGCGCTGCGCCGCCAGACGCTTGGCTATGTCAGCCAGTTCCTGCGGGTCGTGCCCCGCGTGCCCACGCTGGATGTCGTGGCCGAGCCGCTTCTCGCGCTTGGCACACCCACAGCAGAAGCCCGCGACCGGGCAGCAGCCCTCCTGAAGCGCCTCAACATCCCCGAACGGCTCTGGCCGCTCTCGCCCACCACCTTTTCCGGCGGCGAGCAGCAGCGGGTCAACATCGCCCGCGGCTTCGCCCATGCCTATCCGGCGCTGCTCCTCGACGAACCCACCGCCAGCCTCGACGCCACCAATCGCGAAGTGGTTCTGACCCTGATCGAGGAAGCAAAGGCGCGCGGGGCGGCGATCCTGGGCATTTTCCACGACGAGGCGGCCCGCGCCCGGGTCTGCGACCGGCAGGTCGACGTGACAGGCTTCACTCCGAAGGCCGCAGCATGATCTTCACCATCGTCGGCCCGTCCGGGGCCGGGAAGGACACTCTGATCCGAGGGGCACTAGCCGCCCGCCCCGACCTCCGCCTTGTCCGCCGGGTCATCACCCGCCCGACCGCGGCAGGAGGCGAGGATTTCGACGGCGTCGCGCCGGAGGACTTCGCGGCCCGCGAAGCGCGCGGTGACTTTGCCCTGACCTGGGAAGCGCATGGCCTGTCCTACGGCCTCCCGAAGGGCCAGTTCACCGACGCCGGCGACGTGATCTTCAACGGCAGCCGTGCGGCCCTGCCCGAGGCCGCGCGGGTATTCCCCGGTCTCCGCGTCATCCTGGTGACTGCGCCCGGTATCGTCCTCGCCGCCCGCCTCGCCGCCCGGCGTCGCGAGACGGTCGAGGACATCCGCGCCCGTCTGTCCCGAGCCACCTTCGAGATGCCCGAGGACATCACCTTCCAGACGGTGATCAACGACGCCAGCCCCGAGGTCGGCACCGCTCGGCTTCTGGCGGCGCTTCAGCCGGTGAGGGCGTGGCGATGCAGCAGGTGGAAGCGACCCGACATGTCTTCGCCGAAGAGACAGAGGTCCTCGATCGCGAAGGGCTGTGGCAGGACCGGAGAGAAGTAGACTTCAAGCGCCGCGCGGATCGGTTCGGGCTGGTCCAGCCGGTCGGTCAGCGTCAGGTGGAAGCGGAACTCTTCCATGACATGCGGATAACCCCAGCGGCCCAGCAGCTCTCGCTGGCGCAGCGAAAGGCGATCGGGTCGGCGACGGGCGATCTCGGCCCCGGTCAGGGGTGCCCGCAGGCTGTTCGTCCCCTCGACCACCGCTGCGCCAAGATCCAGCAGGGCCGCCTCGCAGCCCAGCGGCGTCAGCGCGACGAAGCCGTGCAGCATCTCCACCTGCAGCCCCTCGCAGATGGCGGGCGCAAGGCGTGCGGCGAGGTCCGAGACGGTGGCACGGATATGGTCCTCGCCCATGCCCTCGGCCGGTCGGAAAGGCGCCCGGATCGTGCCGTGAAAGCCGTAGCGGCGCGGCGCGGCGGTGATTTCGCGGGGATCGCCGATGCCCGGAAGGACGGGCTGGGGCAGGTTGCGGCGATTGCCGGGCTCGCGGCCCAGCCATTCGTTCGCCCGGAAGGCAAAGGCCCCCTCGCGCGGGGCATAGTAGACGGCATAGCGCTGCATCAGGTCCATGCCCGGGGAGGTAGCCTGGTTTTGTCACACCGGTGTGACGGGAGGATGTCACAAGAAGCCACCGCGATACGGACCGCAAGACCCAAGAGGACGACATGACCCGCGACACCATCCTTGCCAATGCCACCCTCGTCCTCCCGGATGAGACCTTTCGCGGCCAGATGCGCATCGTGGATGGCCGGATCGCCGACATCGCTGAGGGCACGGGCGTGCCCCAGGGGGCTGAGGACTGCGGCGGAGACCTGGTCATGCCGGGCCTGATCGAACTGCATACCGATAACCTGGAACGCCACATCGAGCCGCGCCCCAAGGTCGACTGGCCGCACGCCGCCGCGATCATCGCGCACGATGCCGAGCTTGCCAGTGTCGGCATCACGACGGTCTTCGACGCACTCCGGGTGGGATCGGTCGTGTCGAATGCCAAGGCCAACTACGGCGAATATGCCCGTATGCTGGCAGACGAGATTCTGGGGCTCCGCGCCGAGGGCGCCTTGAAGATCAGCCATTTCCTGCACCTGCGGGCCGAGGTCTGCTCGGAAACCCTGGTCGAGGAACTGGACAAGTTCGGCCCTCGGGACCGGATCGGTATCGTCAGCCTGATGGACCATACCCCCGGCGAGCGGCAGTTCCGCGACCTGACCCAGCTGCGCAAGTATGTCATGGGAAAGCACGGCATCAGCGAGGCCGAGTTCGAGGCCCATGTCGCCGCGCAGCAG
>JAIRJX010000100.1 GCA_031260425.1 Gemmobacter sp. | reverse complement strand
CCTTGAATATATCTCCTGCCAATAAGGCAGCAGTGAATGCTCAAATTTAGATCGTCAGCGACTTATGTCGGAAATTAAATCTGGCATGACATCGAAGTAGTGCGCGCCGTCGCGGACCGGGTGGTCGCGATACAGTCCGACCGCATGGTGGGCCGGAGCGAAAAGGGCCTTGGCTCTCTTGCCGCAGGTGTTCTACACCGAAACACTACTCGCCTCGGTCCCCGAAATGGCGATAGGCTGGCTGGACCGCATCACCGCCGGGACACGCCACGCGAGGCGCTCAACCGATCCGGCCGCATTCCACCGCAGCAACGAAAGCCTTTTGCCCATGACCGTCTCCACACAGGAATTCGACTATGTGATCGTCGGCGCAGGGTCGGCGGGCTGTGTCCTCGCGGCCCGGCTGACCGAGGATCCGGAGATTCGCGTGCTGCTGCTGGAGGCAGGAGGCCCGGACCGGTCGCTGATGATGCAGATCCCGGCCGGGGTCTACAAAGTGTATCACAATCCGGCATTCAACTGGAACTACGAGTCCGAGCCGCAGGCCGCACTGGCCGGGCGGCGTATTCCGGTGCCGCGTGGCCGCACGCTGGGTGGGTCATCCTCGATCAATTCCATGGTCTGGCTGCGCGGGCATCCGGCCGACTACGACGCCTGGGCGGAACAGGGGCTGGTGGACTGGAGCTTCGCCCATTGCCTGCCCTACTTCCGCAAATCTGAAACCTCGGATCGCGGGGCGTCGGACTATCGCGGCGGCGACGGCCCTGTGCAGGCGTCACGGGGGCGGCTGGCTTCACCCATCTTCGATGCGTTCGAGGCAAGCGCCTCTGCCGCGGGGCACCGGCTGATCGAGGATCTGAACGGCCCCGATGCGGTGGGAATCGGGCGGCTTGACTGTTCGAAGGGCGGCGGGCGGCGGTGCAGCGCGGCGGTGGCCTATCTGCACCCGGCGCTGAGCCGCCCCAACCTGACGGTGCTGACCCGGGCGCTTGCGCACCGGGTGCTGATCGAGGCCGGGCGCGCGGTGGGCCTTCGATATGGCCATGCTGGCCAGACCCATACGACCTATGCCCGGCGCGAGGTCATCCTCTCTGGCGGTGCGATCAATACGCCGCAACTGCTCATGCTGTCCGGGATCGGACCGGCGGACGATCTGCGCCGCCACGGGATCCATGTGACACTGGATCAGCCAGGGATCGGCGGTAATCTTCAGGATCATATCGACCTCGGCATGTCGTTTCGCTGCACCGAACCGGTGTCACATGCCTGGATGGGATCGAGGACAGGCAAGCTGCGTGTCGGGCTGGAATGGCTGCTGCGCCAGACCGGCCCCGGCGCCTCGAACATCTGGGAGATCGGAGGTTTCGCCCGGGCCATGCCGGACTCGGCCCTGCCAACGGTGCACTACCACCTTGCGCCGATGAAGATCGACGCCCGCCCCGATGGCAGCTTCGGCCTGTCGCACGGCTTTACCCTGCATCTGTCGCAACTGCGCCAACGCAGCCGGGGGCGGCTCAGCCTGCGCAGTGCCGCGCCGACAGACGCGCCGTGCATCGACTTCCGTTTCTTCAGCGATCCGCGCGACATCGTGGAGATGCGCGAGGGCATCAAGGTGACGCGCGAGATCGTGGGACAAACCCCTCTCGCCAGACTCGGCACGATGGAGGTGGTACCCGGGGTTCAGGCGAAGACCGACGCCGAGATCGAAGCAGCCCTGCGCGAAGGCGTCAGGACCGAGTTCCACCCCTCCTGCACCTGCCGGATGGGGGTGGATGCGGCGGCCGTGGTCGACCCGGAGTTGCGGCTGAACGGCATTGACGGACTGCGCGCCGTCGACGCCTCGGTCATGCCGCATGTGGTGGGGGCGAACCTGAATGCGACGGTGATCATGATTGCGGAAAAGGCAGCCGACATGATCCGGGGTCGCCCTGCCCTGCCGCCGGCTGCCGTCACACGCCAGCCGGCGGCGCTCCTGCGCGAGATCCTCAGCCCGACGGGATAGCGGGCTTGCCGGCAGAAGGCCGCAGAGCCCGGTCTGTCGTGACGATCCCAGATTTGCCCGGAGTAAGCCCATGAACCCAAGCTTCCCCCATCTCTTCTCGCCCCTGACGATCCGTGGCCGCGAGATCCGCAACCGCATCCTCTCCACCGGTCACCAGACCTGGCTTGCCAAGGGCAACATGCCCGGTGAAGACCTGATCGCCTATCACGAGGCGAGGGCGCGCGGCGGGGCAGGGCTGATCATCAACGAATCCGCCCGCTTTCATGCGTCAACCGTTGGCGAGCTCCCGGAACTGGTGATCTTGTCGGACGAGGCGATCCCGCATTATGCGCGGCTTGCCGCAGCGGTAAAGCGGCATGGGGCGCGGATCTTCGGGCAATTGTCCCATTCGGGCCGGGTCAGTCGACGCATGACCGACGGGATGCGCGGCGTGGTCTATGCGCCCTCCTCCGTGCCGGAGAACCGCTTCCACACCGTCCCGCGCGAGATGCCGACCGAGATGGTGGCGGAGATCATCGAAGCCGCCGCACAGGGTGCCCGCCGCTATGCCGAGGCGGGCTATGACGGGGTGGAACTGATGGCGAGCCACGGTCTTCTTTTCGCACAGTTCCTGAACCCCACATCCAACCGGCGCGAGGACCTTTACGGCGGCTCCGCCGAGAACCGTCT
>JAIRJX010000002.1 GCA_031260425.1 Gemmobacter sp. | reverse complement strand
CTATGAGGGCAAGCGGCGCAAGGATCGCCGCACCCTCGCGATTCTGGCGCCGACCAACAAGGCGGCTTCGGTTCTGCGGATGCGCGGCGTGCCCGCCACCACCATCCATCGCATCCTCTACACCCCCGTCTACGATCCGCAATACGAGCGCATTGCCGACTGGCTGACCGGCAATGGCGCGCGCCCTGCGGTGGAGGGGCTGACGGAACAGGCGCTCGACCGGGCGAAGGCGTTCTATGACCAGAACGCCTCGATTCCTGGTGCGCTGGCGGCGGCGGGGCTGCGCGGCTCGGATTTCATCAAGGGCTGGAAACGGCGGGAAGAGCCGCTGGACGTGGGTTTCATCGATGAGAGCTCGATGCTCGACGACCGGCAGTTCGATGACCTGCGCGAGATCTTCCCGGCGCTGGTGCTGTTCGGTGATCCGGCGCAGCTTGCCCCGGTGGGGCAGAGCGGGCAGATGGTGTTCGAGAAGCTGGGCGAGGCGCGGCAGCTTCACCTCTCGCGTATCCACCGTCAGGTGGAGGGCAACCCGATTCTCGATCTGGCCCATGCCCTTGCCGACCCGGAGATTGGCTTCGAGGAATTCGAGCGGATGGTGGAGCGCGCCGCCCGCAGCGATGACCGGGTGGTGCTGGCCGAACGGGTGAACAGTGACCTGATGGCGCGCAGTCCCGTTCTGGTCTGGCGCAACGCGACGCGCATTCGCCTGATCACCGCTTTCCGCGCCGCTCAGGGCGCGCCGGAGGATGCGCTGCTGCCTGGCGAGCCCTTGATCTGCGACGGGATCGAACTGCCGCTCAAGCATCGCAAGAAGCGCATTGATCTGGAGGCGCGGGGCCTCATCAAGGGGGCGCAGGTGATCTATCTCGGCCCCGGCAGCCGCCCCGGCTTCGCCCGCCTGCATGTGATCGGCGCCGAAGAGCCGCAGCTTTCCGCCGCCTCCATCATCAAGATCGAGAAGCCGGATGAGGAGGAGCCGTTCATCCCGCAGGCGGCCACCATGGGCGCGGCTTTCCTGCATGGCGCGGCGGTGACCATCCACAAGGCGCAGGGCAGCCAATGGCCCGAGGTGCAGGTCTTCGCCCCCGATCTCTGGGCGGCAGCGCAGGCCGGGCGGACGGAGGCGGGCGTGCCGCTCTGGAAACGCCTCGCCTATGTCGCGGTGACACGGGCCGAGACGCGGCTTCACTGGGTGGTGCGCAACCGCCTTGCCCGGCCGCAGGCCGCGCTCGGTATCGACGATCTGCCGCGCAATGCTGCACAGTTGAAGCTTGACGGTGGCGGATAGCTTTTGCCCCGAAGGGGAGGGCGCGTCATCCCGCGCCCTGGCCGGCCTGATCCGGCATGGCACCCCGCTGTGCAGGCAAAGCCTGACGGCACCTCGCAGATTCCGCAGACAGGATTCGCACCCGTCCGAAGCCTTTTGCGCCGCGCGTCGTCCCGCGCTAATGTCGGCCTGAAAAGGAGCCTCCCATGACCTGCGTCTTCGTCCAGTTCCGCTGCACCCCCGGCCGGACCTATTCCGTCGCTACCGCGATCTATGACCGCGAGGTGGTGAGCGAGCTTTACTCGACATCGGGCGAATACGACCTGATCGCCAAGGTCTATATTCCCGAGGGTGAGGATGTCGGCCATTACCTGAGCGAGCGGCTCTTCGACATTCCGGGCATCGTGCGCACCCTTACCACCATGACCTTCAAGGCGTTCTGAGAGGGGGGCGCTCCTCGGGGCAGGTATGGTTGGTCGGGCTTTCCCTCGGGAGCCACGGACGCATCGTGGCGTGCCTGCCCGTGTGAGCCCTTCCTCTGCCCGGAACAAGGCACATAGTGCCGCCGGGCAGCACCCGACCGTCCCCGGGTCGGGCGCTTTGGTGACACCTGCGCGGGGATTGAGGTAAGGCGGAGCATCACCATGAAGTGCAGACTGCAACCGTTTCAATGCCCATCCGTGGTCGGGCGCCGCCCTCCTGTTGCGCGGGGGTGAAGAGAGCCGAAAGCGGTTGCGTATGGATGGGCGGCGGGTCCCTGGCGTCGGGGTTCAGCCATGTTTCTCGCCATGCTCTTTCTCCGCCCCGGGATCAAGCGTGGACCATCCGCGCGGCTGGCCGGTGGGTGGCAGGTCCTCCGCGCTCAGCGCGATCCGGGCCTTTGCTATGAACATCGCGGTCACCGGCGCCGTCAGGAACAGAAACAGCGTGATCAGAAGCTCATGCCAGCTCGCCCCCCCGTGCCGCACCGCCTCGGCCATCGAGGCGAGCAGCAGGCAGCCGACGCCAAGCGTGGCCGCCTTGGTCGGCGCATGAAGCCGCGTCATCAGGTCGGGCAGTTTGAGCAGCCCGTAGCTGCCGATCAGTCCGAAAAGCCCGGCCACCATCAGAAGCGTCGCGATCAGGAATTCTGCGATCATTCGATGATGTCCCCGCGCAGCAGGAATTTCGCATAGGCGACCGAGGCCACGAAGCCGGTCATGGCAAACAGGATCGCGGCCTCGAAATAGAGCCCGCTGCCGCGTGCGAGACCGAAGAGCACGATCAGTGCGATCACATTCACCACCATTGTATCGAGCGCGAGGATCCGGTCGGGCAGGGTAGGGCCAAAGATCACCCGCCAGAGGCAGAGCATCAGGCCGATCCCGAAACAGGCGGTGGCGAAGGCAAGGGCAAACGCGATCATCCGAATATCCTTTGCAGCCGGGCCTCGTAGCGGCGCTTGATCTGGTCGCGCACAACCGCCGGGTCTGGGCAGTCGAGGCAATGGACCAGCAAGGCCCGCCCATCCGTGGAAAGATCGGCGCTCAGTGTGCCGGGCGTCATGGTGATGGCGCCGGCAAGCAGCGCCACCGCCTCGGGCTGGCGCAGGTCCAGCGGCACCACGACCCAGCCGGAGCGGAGCCGCGCGCGCGGCACGAAGAGCACGATCCGCGCCACCACGATATTGGAATGCACGATGTCCCACAGCACCACGGCCGCGAATTCCGCCGCTGCCGGCCAGTTGCGGATACGCGGCCGGTCGGGCCAGAACCGCCTGGTCGCCAGCGGCAGGACCACCGCAAGGAGCACGGCGAAGACGAGACTGTTCACCGAGAGCCGGTTCATCAGCAGGAGCCAGAGCACCACCAGAAGCAGTGACAGCACCGCATGCGGCAGGAGCTTGCGCATGGATTACTCCTCTCCCAGCCGGTTGGCGGCGATATAGGCGGATGGATCGTGCAGCGATTGCGCCGTCGCGTCCAGCCAGCGCATCACCGGCCCGGCACCGAGCGTCAGCCCGGCCAGCAGGGCGAGCAGACCGAAAGCCGGGACGAGGCGGAGCGGCCCCGGCGCCGGTCCCTGCGGCTCGAGCTTCCAGCAGAGGTCGGATCCGGTGCGACTGAAAGCCAGCAGCAGCAGGAAGGAGCTGGCCAGCATAGCGGGCCAGTAAAGCGTCATCGCCTCGTCCTGGATCGCCAGCAACACCATGAGCTTGGCCGGAAAGCCTGAAAGCGGTGGCAGGCCGACCGCCGCAATGGCGCCTGTCATGACCAGCAGGGCCACCGGGCCGCGCGCGCCTTGCCGTGCGAGGTCGGCGGTCAGGAACAGAAGGCCCCCCGCCAGCGTGGAATGGATGAGGTAGTAAAGCGCCGCCCCCGTCGCCTCCGGCGTAGCCTGCGCCAGTGCAGCGAAAAGGGTTCCGGTCGAGGCGATGGTGGCAAAACCCGCAAGGCGCGGCAACCCGCG
>JAIRJX010000006.1 GCA_031260425.1 Gemmobacter sp. | reverse complement strand
CATCGCCGAGGCCGCCTTCAAGGCGGTCGCCCGCGCGCTGCGGATAGCGGTGGAAACCGATCCGCGCAAGGCCGACGCCATTCCCTCGACCAAGGGGATGCTCTGATCCGGACCCTTGCATTTTCTGTCTGAAAATATCCCCGCCGGAGGCTCCCGCACCCTCCGCATTCGCCCAAGGCCAGAGGAAAGAGCGATGCTGACAGTCCTCGTCGATTACGACAGCGGCAACCTTCATTCCGCTGCAAAGGCATTCCAGTGCATGGCAGCCGAGACGGGGGAGGAGATTCTGGTGACCTCGCGCCCCGAGGATGTTGCCCGCGCCGATCGCATCGTGTTGCCCGGCGACGGCGCTTTTCCCGCCTGCCGCCGCGCGCTCGGCCATCACGGCGGCCTTTTCGAAGCGATCACAGAGGCGGTGCGCGTGAAGGGCCGGCCTTTCCTCGGTATCTGCGTCGGTATGCAGATGATGGCGACACTCGGCCGTGAATACGAGGACATACCGGGTTTCGACTGGATCAGTGGCGAGATCACCCGCATCACGCCCGCCGATCCGCACCTGAAAGTGCCGCATATGGGCTGGAACGATCTGGTGATCGACCATCCGCACCCGCTCCTCGACGGTATCCGAACCGGCGATCACGCCTATTTCGTCCACAGCTACGCCTTCCGCGTAACAAACTCCGCCGAGCGCCTCGCCCATGTCGATTATGCAGGCGAAATCACTGCCATCATCGGCACGGCCAACATGGCCGGCACCCAGTTCCATCCCGAGAAGTCGCAGGCAACCGGGCTACGACTGATCGGCAATTTCCTGCGCTGGAGGCCATGACGGACCCGGCCGCATCCGAGCCGAAATGGCCATCGCCCCGGCCCGACCTGCGGCGCCTGTTCCCCGCGATACATCGCAAGCGCCGGCCAACCCGCCCCGCACGCCCTCTGATGGGCGGGAGCCACGCATCCAGCCCATCAATGTCCCGTGGCCCTTGCAGCGGTCTGGATGATTCTTCCTGCCGCACCGGCCTGCCCGGCTCCCCCGCCACTGCGCCGGGCCGCGCCTCCATCGCGATCCGGCCACGGGACCAGCCACCGGAACTGAACGCGCAGAGCAATTCGCAGCCTGGCACATCGGCGGCGGAGCAGCCGGCCTGCATCTCCAACAGGCCGGTCTTCGGCCGAGTCTATTTCAACCGCGTCCAGTTCTGCGACTTGCAGATCAGCCCTCCCGCTACGCACCCCTTGAGCTGCATGGCATCGCCCGAAATCTGCATCTTGCCGTAATAGATCTTGTCGTTCGAGGGCCGCCAGACCTGCCCCTCATAGGCACCGTCCCCAGCCGGCACCATGTCGATGACGATCTGCCTGCCGATGTTGGGCGACTTATACTCCGCCCCGTCCTTGAAGGACTTGCTGATCACCCCGCAGAACGCATTGCCGCAGGGCTTCATCGTCACATGGGCATAGGCCCCGTCATCCTCCTGCGTCTGCCAGACCCCCTCGGCCGGATCCGCCGCCGCAACACCCGCCATCGTCATAAACGCTGCCGCCATCAGAAATCGTCTCATTCGGGTTCCTCCCTCCCGTCATCCTGTCCTGATCATCCGCCCGTCCCCCGCCCTCAGGCAAGCGTGACGTTACGGCCCGCGCCAGGCCCTTGCCGCCGCGCCGCCCCCGTGCGAAACCCGCGCCGCCAAGACCGGGAGCCCGCCGATGATCCTCTACCCCGCCATCGACCTGAAAGACGGCCAGTGCGTGCGCCTCCTGCGCGGCGAGATGTCGGCCGCCACCGTCTTCGGCGACGATCCCGCCGCCCAGGCCGCGAAATTCGAGGCGGCGGGCTGCGCCTGGCTTCACCTCGTCGACCTCAACGGTGCCTTCGCCGGCCGGCCGGTCAACGCCGCCGCGGTCGAGGCGATCCTTGCCCGCGTCAACGTCCCGGCCCAACTTGGCGGCGGCATCCGCGACATGGCGACCATCGCGATGTGGCTGGAAAAGGGCCTCGCCCGTGTCATACTCGGTACGGTGGCGGTAGAGAATCCCGCCCTCCTGCGCGAGGCGGCACGCGCCTTCCCCGGCCGTATCGCTGTCGGCATAGACGCCCGCAGGGGCTTCGTCGCCACAAGGGGATGGGCGGAAGAGACCACGATGCAGGCGGTCGACCTTGCCCGCAGCTTCGAGGATGCCGGCGTCGCCGCGATCATCTATACCGATATCGACCGTGACGGCGCGATGCAGGGCCCGAACATCGCCGCAACCGAGGCACTCGCCCGCGCCATCGACATTCCCGTCATCGCCTCCGGCGGCGTCTCCCGCATGGAAGATCTGATCGCGCTGCGCGATACCGGCGTGATCGCTGGCGCGATCTCTGGCCGCGCCCTCTATGATGGCGCCATCGACCTTGCCACCGCCCTGAAAACCCTGGCTTCCTGAAAGCACCACCCTGCCGAAGTCCCTCTCCCGCCCATCATCTGTTCAACAGAAAATTCTCCGAAGACGCCCTCTCGTCTTCATTTTCTGTCCGAAAATATCCTCGTGGGGTGAATGAGCCGCATGCTCCGAGGGGGGCAGATAGCTCTCCTTTCTTCGGCCTGCTCCCCCGACGACCGGCTTTCAGGGCCGAATACGAAGCCCGGCCCCCTTCCACCGCCACCGCCTTCGCGCTAATGTCCGCCCCATGCTGAAAACCCGCATCATCCCCTGCCTTGACGTGGCCGATGGCCGTGTGGTGAAAGGCGTGAACTTCGTGAACCTGATCGATGCGGGCGACCCGGTAGAGGCTGCCCGGGCCTATGACGCCGCCGGGGCCGACGAGCTGACCTTCCTCGATATCCACGCCACGCACGAGAATCGCGGCACGATGTTCGATCTGGTCAGCCGCACCGCCGAGCAATGCTTCATTCCGCTGACCGTAGGCGGCGGGGTGCGGACGCATCACGACGTGCGCGCGCTATTGCTCGCAGGGGCCGACAAGGTCTCCTTCAACTCCGCCGCCGTTGCCAACCCGGATGTAGTGGCCGAGGCGGCGGACCGGTTCGGCAGCCAGTGCATCACCGTCGCCATCGACGCGCGGACCGTGGCCCCTGGCCGCTGGGAGATCTTCACCCATGGCGGCCGCAGGCCCACTGGCATCGACGCGGTGGAGTTCGCCCGCACCGTCGTAGCCAGGGGCGCCGGAGAAATCCTCCTTACCTCGATGGACCGCGATGGCACGCGGGCGGGTTTCAACATCCCGCTCACCCGCGCGATTGCCGATGCGGTCCCGGTCCCGGTCATCGCGTCGGGCGGCGTCGGCACGCTCGACCATCTGGTCGAGGGGGTGACCGAGGGCGGCGCCTCGGCGGTGCTTGCCGCCTCGATCTTCCATTTCGGCGCATATACCATCGGCCAGGCCAAGGCCCACATGGCCGCCGCCGGCATCCCGGTGAGGCTGCAATGAG
The DNA here is from genome assembly GCA_031260425.1 of Gemmobacter sp. Taxonomy (GTDB): domain Bacteria; phylum Pseudomonadota; class Alphaproteobacteria; order Rhodobacterales; family Rhodobacteraceae; genus Gemmobacter. The sequence goes on along the minus strand of JAIRJX010000006.1, from coordinate 1,371 downwards.
CGCACTTCACGCCCTGGCCGCCACCATCGCCGCCCGCAAGGGTGCCGATCCCGACACCTCATGGACCGCGAAGCTGCTGGCGAAAGGCCCCGAGAAATGCGCTGAAAAATTCGGCGAGGAAGCGGTGGAGGCGATCATCGAGGCGGTAAAAGGCGACCGCGAGCGCCTGACATCGGAGGCGGCGGATGTGCTTTACCACCTCCTCGTCATGCTCGCTGCCCGTGACGTGACGCTGGCCGATATCGAGGCCGAACTCGCCCGCCGCGAGGGCACTTCCGGCATTGCCGAGAAAGCTGCCCGAAGCTGAGCCGTCGCGTGGCATGGTCGCATGAGCATCCGTGCAAAGCGCAATGTGAGCTCCTGCGGCTGACGCATCCTGTTGCATGGCCTGTACCCCGGTGGCCGGATGCTTTCGCGGTCCAGCGCCGCTCTTCGGTTACGCGGCGACCCGGCGGCTATCGCCGTTTCGGTCCATGTGCCGTGTGAACTCGGCTCCCGCCCGGAACAAGGCACGAAGTGCCACCGGGCAGCGCCCGACCGCCTGCACGGGCGGGCGCTGCCTTCGGTCGCACCGGATATCGAAGGCGAAGGCAATGGTTTCACCTCCACGCCATATGAGCCACATCTGCCCCCTCAGGCTCCGCGCAACGCAGCGGCCAGCGCCGCCATGTCTACCGGCAACGGCGCCTCGAATTGCAGCGCCTGCCCGGTCACCGGATGCGCAAAACCCAGTGTCGCCGCGTGCAGCGCCTGACGGGGGAAGCCGTTCGCCAGATCCGCCGCCGCCTCACTCACGGCCTTTGCCGGAACCCGGCGCTTGCCGCCATAGGTCTGATCGCCCAGAAGTCCGTGCCCGGCATGGGCCATATGCACCCGGATCTGATGGGTCCGCCCGGTTTCCAGCCAGCACTCTACCAGACTCGCCGCTTCCGGCGCTCCGAAGCCCTCCAGAACCCGCATCCGGGTCACCGCATGGCGCCCCTCGTTCCAGACCACCGCCTGCCGTTGCCGGTCAGTCCGGTGGCGCGCCAGATGGGTGGCGATGCGCAGGATGCCGCCAGCCTCGAAACTCACGCCCCTGATACCCCGCAATCGCGGATCGGCAGCGGAGGGCACACCATGCACCAGCGCAAGGTAATGGCGGTTCACACTATGGCGCTCGAACTGCGCGGCGAGGCCATGATGCGCCCGGTCGCTTTTCGCCACGACCAGCAGGCCCGATGTATCCTTGTCGATCCGGTGCACGATCCCCGGCCGCTTCTCGCCACCCACACCCGAGAGCGTGTCGCCGCAATGGTGCAAAAGCGCGTTGACCAGGGTGCCCGACCACGAACCCGGCGCCGGATGCACCACCATTCCCGCCGGCTTGTT
>JAIRJX010000001.1 GCA_031260425.1 Gemmobacter sp. | reverse complement strand
CCGGGCCGGTGCATGAGGTGATGACGACGCTGCTGATGGTGCTGGTGGGTCTGCATGTCCTTGCTGCACTCTGGCACCAGTTCTGGTTGCGTGACGGGCTGATGGAGCGGATGCGCAGGCCGCTGGACTGAGGCGGGCGGGCGTTCCCGTGATTGAGGATCGCCTGTATCCGTTCCGAATACCGGTCTGGTGCAGTTCCGTGTGGGCTCCTCTCCCGCCCGGAACAGCCGCGAAGCGACCCGGGCGGGCGCTTTGGTGGCGCCGGCTCGGGATCAGGTATAAGCGTGGTTGCGCCATAAAGTAACGACCACAACCGGAGGCAGCGCCCACCCGCGGTCGGGTGCCGCCCTCGTGTTGTTCGGGGTGTCAAAAGTGGCAGCGGCAATTTCTCCGGGGCTCCCGCACCGCGCGAGCCCTTCCTGTGCCCTGCGGCACCTGCTTCACCCCGCTCCCGGCGAACCTGCGGCGAGTCGGGGTTCTTCAGACGGTGGATCGGGATTGGTCGGCGTCCTTGCCCCTTCCCTCAGGCATCAAGGAATATCCGCACCGTTTCCTCGACCTCGCGCGGTTTGTCCGCATGGAGCCAGTGGCCGGCGCCGGGTAGCCTCGCGAAGCGGGCATTGGGAAAAAGCGGGCGGATCAGGGCACGGTGGCCGGGCTGGACGTAATGGCTCTCGCCACCGGTGAGAAACAGTGTGGGACCGTCGAAGTGCCCCGAAACGGTGGGCCAGCCAACGATCTGCGGCATCTCCGCCTCCAGCACGTCGAGATTGAGACGCCAGCGTGGCCCGCCCTCGGCCTTGAGGTCAAGCGATTGCAGGAAGAAGGCACGCAGGCCGGGGTCAGGCACCGCAACGGCCAGCCGCCGGTCGGCTTCGCTCCGCGTCGTCAGGCCGGACAGATCCAGCCTCCGCATCGCGGTGATATACTGGGTCTGGTCATGGGCATAGGCGACCGGCGCGATATCCGCCACTACCAGCCGCCGCAGCAGGTCCGGCCGGCTTTGCGCCAGCATCATCGCTGCCTTGCCGCCCATCGAGTGGCCCAGCACATCGGCCTGCCCACCATGGGCCGCGATCACTTCGGCCAGATCCGCCGCCATTTCCGGGTAGGATTGCGTCGGAAAACGCGGGCTGCCGCCGTGGTTGCGCATGTCCACCGCCAGAACCTCACGCTCAGCCGAGAGGCGCTTTGCGATTACGTTCCAGTTGCGGGCCGAACCGTAGAGCCCGTGCACGATCAGCAGAGGCGGCAGTGCGGTGGCGGTTTCGGCGGGGTGGCGGGCGATGTGCAGCATGGCCCGACGATAGCCGCTGCCGCAGGGGAGTTGAAGCCCGCGCCGTTGCCGCATACCCTCGCAGTGTGAAACCGGGGGAGGTATCATGGGCGCGGCCTCCATTCAGCAGATGGCGGACAGGGTGGCGGATCTGATGGAGGACCGGCTGCGCATCGGCGGCGCGGGCCTCGCCGCGAAGCTGGACCGGGGTGGATCGCGCCTGCCGCGCAAGGTGCGGACTGCCGCCGGCAAGCTGGCCGAGGCCGCGCATATGTCGCAGAATCCGAGACTGCTCCCCCGGATCGACCAGGCCGACATGGCGGAGAACTACCGCATCTGCCTGCGCCATCTCTCGCCCCTGGGCTGGGGCGCGCGGCAGCGAGGGCGGTTCATGTCGGTGGCGGCGCAGGTGGCGTTCGGGTTGATCGCGGTGGTGGCGGCCTTCCTGCTGATGCATGGGCGCGGGTTGATCTAGGGGGAAGCAGTATTCGGGAGGCTCCGGATGGCCGGGAGTTGAAACCTTCCGCGTATCACTTGCTCTGGTCCCGTGAGGGCCCGCGCCCTACCCGGAACAAGGCGCGCAGCACCGCCAGGCAGCGCCTGACCGCTTCCCCGGGCAGGCGCTTTGGGAACACCTGCGCGATGATCAATCACAGGCGTGTTTGCGCCATAAAGTGCAGTCCACAACCGTAGCGACGCCCACCCGCGGTCGGGTGCTGCCCTTTGCTGCGTGGGGGACGTCGGCGTAATCGGTTGTTTTCCGGGAAGTCATGTGAGATGATCAAGACTATCTGCCCCGGCCTGCGAACGTTTCCGCAAGCCCTCGCACATTTCCTCGGCAGACTTCAAAAAAGGGCCCCGGATGGGGCCCTTTTGCATCACATGGCCGGGTAGATCGGGAATTTTGCGCAGAGCGCCGCCACCTTGGCGCGCACCGCCGCTTCCACCTCGGCATTGCCGTCTTCGCCATGGGCGGCGAGGCCGTCCACCACTTCCACGATCCAATCGGCGATCTGGCGGAACTCCACTTCGCCGAAGCCCCGCGTGGTGCCGGCGGGGGTGCCAAGGCGCACGCCCGAGGTCACGGTGGGCTTTTCCGGGTCGAACGGGATGCCGTTCTTGTTGCAAGTGATATGGGCGCGGCCAAGCGCCTTTTCGGTGGCATTGCCCTTCACCCCTTTCGGCCGCAGGTCCACCAGCATGACATGGGTGTCGGTACCGCCCGTCACGATATCGAGCCCACCCTTCATGAGTTGGTCGGCCAGGGCCCGGGCGTTCGTCACCACCTGTGCGGCATAGGTCTTGAATTCCGGTCGCAGCGCCTCGCTGAAGGCTACCGCCTTGGCAGCGATGACATGCATCAGCGGCCCGCCCTGGATGCCCGGGAAGATCGCCGAGTTCACCTTCTTGGCGATCTCCTCGTTATTGGTCAGGATCATGCCGCCGCGCGGGCCACGCAGGGTCTTGTGGGTGGTGGTGGTCGCCACATCCGCATGGGGGAAGGGCGAGGGATGCTGGCCGCCCGCCACCAGACCGGCGAAATGCGCCATGTCCACCATGAGCCAGGCCCCGACCTTGTCGGCAATGGCGCGGAAACGTGCGAAGTCGAGCACCCGCGGTACGGCCGAGCCGCCGGCGATGATGAGCTTCGGCTGATGCTCGATCGCCAGTTGCTCCAACTCGTCATAGTCGACGCGGCTGTCCTGCTGGCGCACACCGTATTGCACCGCATTGAACCACTTGCCCGACTGGTTCGGCGCCGCGCCATGAGTCAGGTGCCCGCCCGACGCCAGATTCATGCCGAGAATGGTGTCACCCGGCTTCAAGAGCGCGTTGAACACGCCCTGGTTGGCTTGCGATCCGGAATTGGGCTGCACATTGGCGAAGTTGCAGCCAAACAGCCTGCAGGCACGCTCGATGGCGAGGTTTTCCGCTACATCGACGAACTGGCAGCCGCCGTAATAGCGCTTGCCGGGATAGCCTTCGGCATATTTGTTGGTCATCACCGAGCCTTGCGCCTCCATCACGGCGCGGCTGACGATATTTTCCGAGGCGATCAGTTCGATTTCGTCGCGCTGGCGGCCGAGTTCGCCGGTGATCGAGCCGTAAAGCTCGGGGTCGCGCGTGCTGAGGGCTTCGGTGAAGAAACCGGGGTCGCGGCTGGACGTCATGGGGCTCTCCTGTTGGCAAGGCGGGAATCCAGCCATTTAGACCACGCGTATTGTGGCAGGGAAGGGTGGAAACCGACATGGCTCCGAAATGGAACGAACAGAATGACGCCTATCGGAAACTTTTCCGGCCCCGTTCGCACCGCCGCTCTTGAGTTTGGCGGTATGAGGCCGCATGACGGGGTGGACAGCAGGAAGGGCCTTTCCATGCGCATCAGCTTCCGCGCCAGCCCCAGCCCGGCGGCACTGGTCGCCTATACCGCGCTGAGCGCATGCTATGGCGACGAGCAGGCGACACGTGCCGAGATCATCGTGGCGCTGGGTGGCGATGGTTTCATGCTGCAGACCCTGCACGAGACGCAAAGCCTTGGCCTGCCGGTCTACGGCATGAACTGCGGCACGATCGGCTTTCTGATGAACGGTTACGCGGTGGAGGGGCTGGAGGAGCGGCTGCGCGCGGCGGAGGAGACGGTGATCAATCCGCTCGCCATGCACGCGGTTACCGTTTCCGGGCGGGAATATCACGCGCTCGCCATCAACGAGGTAAGCATCCTGCGGGCTGGGCCGCAGGCCGCCAAGCTCCGCATCACCGTGGACGGGCGAGAGCGGATGCCGGAGTTGGTCTGCGACGGTGCGCTGGTCTGCACTCCGGCCGGGTCTACCGCCTACAATTATTCGGCGCATGGCCCGATCCTGCCCATCGATTCCGACGTGCTGGCGTTGACGGCCATGGCTGCCTTCCGCCCCCGCCGCTGGCGCGGCGCGCTGCTGCCCAAGACGGCGGTGGTGCGCTTCGATGTGCTGGAGGCCGCCAAGCGCCCGGTGCAGGCCGATGCCGACAGCCGATCCTTTGGCGATGTGACAAGTGTGGAGATCCGCTCGGAGCCCGCGATCCGACACCGCATCCTGTTCGATCCCGGCCACGGGCTGGAGGAGCGCCTGATGTATGAGCAGTTCACCTGAGGAGCGGGGGAGAGCGCCGTGGGTGCTTGCCGGACACACCGTGCCGTCAGGACGCAGAGGGCTGGTGATGTGGCGGCCCGGCGTAGTGGTGGGGTGCCGTATTCGTGCAGAGCTCATGAGGCTGCTTTGGAAACTGCGATATCCGCCTTCGACACCCTGCACTGGAGGGCAGCACCCGACCGTGGGAGGGCGTGAGAGACGATTGTGGTCTACACTTTATGGTGCCGATCCGCCTGACTTCAATTCTCGCACCAACGTCACCCAGGCGCCCACCCGGGGGAGGGGCGGTCGGGCGCCGCCCGGCGGCGCGTTCCGCGCCTTGTTCCGGGCTTGGCGCGGGCTCATACGACGCTTGGGAGGAAGCGATACGCACGGAGCAGGTGGATGTCGCGCTGCATGTCACGGCGAGAGCCTGTCTCGTCCGGGCGTGGCTCTTTACGCCCAGCCCGATCTTGACCGCTGCTATCGCTCCGCCCGCCGGGTGGCCAAGTGGCCAATGCCGCGGTTGATCGTGTGAAGCGCAACTCATTATTTCGCAATGGGTGCAACCAATCAATCCGCAATGCAGGCGGGTTGTGGAGCAATTAGGTGATTGATTTTAAAAGGAAATTCCTGTGGGAGCGGGGTTCTTGATCGGCGGTCAGGTTCCGCAATCGTAAGTTATTGATTTTATTGAGGTCGGGTTCGATTGCGAAACCGATTGGGAAACCTGGCGAGAGATGACGACTACTGTATTTCGTCAGTCCGGCGTATCCGTCCGGTGAAGGCCGCTCCACGGTGGGATCAGCCGCGACTGTCGCGCTCCATGGCGGTCATCTCGCGAAGGTTTTCACCGCCGACCGGGGGGAAGGCGAGCACTTCTTCGGTGCCGTAAACCCGGATGACGCCGTCTTCGGACTCGCATCCTCAATGGCGAGATCGTGAAGGTGATCGACGGTTTTGCCGAGTTCCGCAGCGACACGGTCGACGGTCTTGACGGCACGGATCTTGTTCAACTGCATGGTCGGGCCGGCTCGGTCATGTGTCGAGATCAGTGCTGCAAAACCTTGCCGAGAAAGTCCCGGCCACGTTCGCTCTGTGGATTGGTGAAGAAGCTCTCGGGGGTGGCAGTTTCGATGATGCTGCCCTGATCCATGAAGACCACCCGATCGGCAACGCTGCGGGCGAAGCCCATTTCGTGGGTGACGACCATCATCGTCATCCCTTCACCCGCCAGCGAGATGATCACATCCAGCACTTCCTTGACCATTTCGGGGTCAAGCGCCGAGGTGGGTTCGTCGAACAGCATCACCTTCGGTTGCATGCAAAGCGCGCGGGCAATGGCTACGCGCTGCTGCTGGCCGCCCGAGAGTTGATGCGGATAGCTGCCCATCCGGTCACCGAGCCCGACACGCTCCAGCAGCGCGCGGCCCCGCTCCGCCGCCGCTACCCGGCTCATGCCCCGGACATGGATCGGAGCGAGAGTGACATTTTCCAGCGCGGTCTTGTGCGGATAGAGGTTGAAGGACTGGAAGACGAAGCCGACCTCCATCCGTAGCTCCCGCATCCGGCGCGGCTCCTGTCCGACATGGATGCCATCCACCATGAGCCGCCCTTTCTGATAGGGTTCCAGACCGTTGACGCAGCGGATCAGCGTCGACTTGCCCGAGCCGGAGGGGCCGCAGACCACCACCACCTCGCCGCGTGTCACCGCCAGATCAATGTCGCACAGCACGTGCAACGCGCCGAACCATTTGTTGACTCCGGAAAATTCGATCATGGCTGCATCTTTCTAGAGCACGGGAGCCTGGGCGCGTCGCTCCATGCGGCGGGCGCTGAAGATCAGCGGGTAGCAGATCACCAGATAGCACAGACCGACCAGGCCGAAAACGATGAGCCCGTTGGGCACGTTCTGCACGATGATCCAGCCTGAGCGGGTCAGATCGAAAAGACCGATGGCCGAAACCACCGAACTGTCCTTGATGAGCAGCACGAACTGCCCGACCAGCGCCGGCGTGACGATCCGCACCGCCTGCGGCAGGATCACCAACCGCAATTGCTGGGCGCGGCTCATGCCGGTGGCCATGGCGGCTTCAGTTTGGCCGGCAGGCACCGCGCGGATGCCGGAAGCGACGATCTCGCCGATGAAGCAGGCGGCCATGTTGGACATGGCGACGACGCCCGCGGTGAAAGCGCTCAGCTCCAGCCCGAACGAGGGCAGGATAAAGAACACCATGAACAGTTGCACCAGAAAGGGCGTGCCGCGGAAGATGTCGATATAGAGACCGAGCGCCCGCGACAGCCAGCGGTTCGAGCCGGTGCGGATGATGCCGAAGGCAAAGCCGAGGGCCACTCCGATCAGCAGCGAGGCAAGCGAGATGCCAACCGTGGTGCCGACCCCGCGCAGCAGCATCGGCCAGTAGTTCAGCACGCGTTCGAGATGGGTCAGCAACATGCGCCCCCTTATGCCCTGTCCGGCAGTGAATTGTGGCGGCTCCACAGTTCCGCAAGGAATTTCAGCAGGAAATAGATCGCCAGATAGGCGGTGGCTGTGGCGACCAACCCCTCGAACGGCATGAAACGCTCATTGGCGATGCGCTGGCCTGCCCGGGTCAGTTCGACCACCGAGATCAGCGAGAGGAGTGAGCTGTCCTTGACCAGCACGATGGCCTGCCCGATCAGCGGCGAGACTGTGGGCCGCAGCGCCTGGGGCAGGACGATGTGGCGCATCCGTTGCAGATAGCTCAGGCCGGTGCTGATGCCTGCCTCGACCTGGCCGCGCTGGATCGACAGGATACCCGAGCGGATGATCTCGGCGACATAGGCGCCCGAGTTCAGCGCTAGTGCGATGATGCCGATATGAAATTCCGGGATCAGGATGCCGATGCGCGGCAGGCCGAAATAGAGGAAATAGAGTTGCGCCAGCAACGGCGTGGCGCGGATGATGTCGACATAGGCGATGACGATGGCACGCGGCCAGCGCAGCGGCTGGATGGTCAATGCGCAGGCGATGATGCCGATCAGCATCGCCCCGGCAAATCCCGAGACCGAGAGCAGGAGCGTTGCCTGTAGCCCCTGCAACAGCTCCGGCAGGTATTCCAGCATCACGCGGGTGTTGAGGGTGCCGAGCATGGTCGTCCTGTGGCCGGGCCGGAGGGCAGAGCGGCGGAAGGGCTGGCGCCGCGATTGTGTGCGGCGCCTCCGATGATCAGTTCTCGTCCTTCCAGGCGGTCGAGTTCACCCAGTAGTCGAGGTTTGCCTGCAGCCGGCCATCGAGTTCCACGGTGTCGATGAACAGGTTCGACCAGATCAGCAGATCGAGCGAATCATAGCGCACGGCATAGGCGAGCGGTTCCTTGGTCAGCATCTCGGGGAAGATGGTGAAAGTGCCGGCGGGATAGCTTTGCGACTGTGCCAGCACGGCAGAGCTGTCATTGACGCCGCAATCGGCCTGTCCGCTGTCGACGGCATCAAGCACCAGCGTGCCCGAGCCCTTGTAGGCCTTGATCTCGGCCTCGGGGAAGCGCTCGGCCGCGCTCTTCTCATGGCTCGAACCCAGCAGGACCGCGATTCGGGTGCCGGGCTTGCCGCAATCCTCTACCGAGGTGAAGGCACTGCCTGCCTTCGTCAGCGCTACCCCGCCGACATAGATGAAGGGTTTGGTGAAGGCGACCCGCGTTGCCCGCGCCAGCGTCGGTGTCATGTCGGCGGCGAGGATGTCGGCCTTGCCCGAGAGCAGCGCCGGCAGAAGCCCGTCCCAGTCGAAATCGAGGAAGGTGACCTTGACGCCCAGCTCCTCGGCCATCGTTTCGGCCAGCTTCACCGCAGAGCCGGTGCGTTCGCCGCGCGAGTTCACGAAGGAAAAGGGTGGACCCTGGGTCTGCACCGCGACGCGCAACTCGCCGCGCGCGATGATATCGTCAAGCGTCCCGGCATCGGCGCCGGTAGCCGCGATGGACGCAGCCGTCCCCATCAGCGCGGCAAAGACGACGGTCCTTGCCTTCTTGACCAGATCGAACATGTTCTTCTTCTCCTCCTGCTGTGCCGGGTATGTTCCCGGACTGAAAACCTTCATTCCCTGCTGCCGGCCGGATTTGCCCCGTCCTCCCAGACGCCTTTGGGCAGGCCGACCCATTTGCCATGCGTCTTCATCACCACGAAGGTCTCGCTGCTGCGGATCATGTCGGGCTCGGCAAGTCCCGGCAGCAACTCACTGGTGAATCGATAGAGAACCTCCATATCGCCCTCGAAGACCACTTCGGCCATCATGTCATGGCGTCCGGTGGTGATCCCGACCCAGGTGACGAAAGGCAGTTCTGACAACCGTTTCGCCAGCTCGTTCAGCTTGCCATGCCCATTGGTGTTGATCGCGACGATGGCCATCGTCAGTTCGGGGCGCTCGGCCAGATTGATCAATCCGCTGACCCTGAGAAATCCCTTCTCGATCAGCGCCCGCAGCCGGCTGCGGATGGTGGGACCGCTCATGTTCAGCCGTTTGGCCAGATCGTTGATACTCAGCCGCCCGTCCTCCGACAGGTATCGCGCCAGCCGGCGGTCGGATCCGTCGAATTTTTGACGATCAGTCAAGTTCCACTCCGGCAATGCACAATGGCAAAACAGACGGTGCACAGAATTTTCCATATAGCAAGAAGTAATGCCTGCATTTTCCATATGGACGATTTCACGGGGTTCAGGCCAGTGGCCGGATGGTCAGCCGGAGTTCGGCCGTCACTCCATGGTGACGCCCCGTCCATATGCGCCCTCCACGCCTACCCCACCGAAGCGCGGGGGGACTCTCTGCCCCCACGGGGCTTTTGGCTCCTCCCCGAAGATATTTTCAGATCGCCTCGGAGATATGGGTTTTGCCGTTCCCTGTGCCGTCGACCAGCACGACATTGCGCTGCTGGCTGAGGAACTCCCCGCTGGCCAGATCGGGCAGGTGCTCGCCTTCATGCGCCCAAGTGAACAAGCGAAAGGCTCACACGGGTAAGCGATAGGCGGGCGGTTGATGAAATATTCGTGGCGGCCCCGAGGATCCGTGAACGCCGGCCCCACGCCGCGGGCCTCTCCCACCGTGTGGCGCGTTATCTCCGAGCCGGCGAGGCGTGTTGCATTCGCCCTTGCGCGCGGGCTTCGGCGGACTATAACCCCGTCAATTTGCGCTTCGCCATCGAAGCCGGATTACCGCGCCGCCGGGGTGCGGTCTGAAAGCACAGACGGGGGCCGCCATGCCGAAAAGAACCGATATCTCCTCGATCATGATCATCGGTGCGGGACCCATCATCATCGGGCAGGCCTGCGAGTTCGATTATTCCGGTGCACAGGCCTGCAAGGCGCTGCGGGAAGAGGGGTATCGGGTGATCCTGGTGAACTCCAACCCCGCCACGATCATGACCGATCCGGGGCTGGCCGACGCCACCTATATCGAGCCGATCACGCCGGAGGTCGTTGCCAAGATCATTGAGAAGGAGCGCCCCGACGCGATCCTGCCCACCATGGGTGGACAGACCGGGTTGAATACCACGCTGGCGCTCGATGACAGCGGAGTGTTGGAAAAGTTCAATGTCAAGCTGATCGGCGCCAATCGCCAGGCCATCGAAATGGCAGAAGATCGCAAGCTGTTCCGCGAGGCGATGGACCGGCTGGGGCTGGAAAACCCGAAGGCGACGATCATTGCCGCACCGAAGGTCGCGGGCAGGTTCGATATCGCCGCGGGTGTGGCCGAGGCGATGAAGGCACTGGACTATGTGGGCCTGCCGGCGATTATCCGCCCCGCATTCACTCTTGGCGGAACCGGGGGCGGCGTCGCCTATAACCGCGATGATTATGAGGCCATCGTGAAGTCCGGGCTGGAGGCCAGTCCCGTTGCGCAGGTTCTGGTCGATGAATCCCTGCTCGGCTGGAAGGAATACGAGATGGAGGTGGTGCGCGATCGCAAGGACAATGCGATCATCGTCTGTTCCATCGAGAATATCGACCCGATGGGCGTGCATACCGGCGATTCCATCACCGTCGCCCCGGCGCTGACGCTGACCGACAAGGAATATCAGATCATGCGCAACGGCTCCATCGCCGTGCTGCGCGAGATCGGGGTGGAGACTGGCGGATCCAATGTGCAATGGGCGGTCAACCCGAAAGATGGCCGTATGGTGGTGATCGAGATGAACCCGCGGGTGTCGCGCTCCTCGGCGCTGGCTTCCAAGGCCACGGGCTTTCCGATTGCCAAGATCGCTGCGAAACTGGCGGTTGGCTATACGCTGGACGAGTTGGACAACGATATCACCAAGGTCACGCCCGCGTCTTTCGAGCCCTCCATCGACTATGTGGTGACGAAGATCCCGCGCTTCGCCTTCGAGAAGTTCCCCGGATCGGAACCCCATCTCACCACCGCGATGAAATCGGTGGGCGAGGTGATGGCGATCGGTCGCACCATCCATGAATCGCTGCAAAAGGCGCTGGCCTCGCTGGAAACCGGCCTTACCGGTTTTGACGAGATCGCCATTCCCGGCGCCCCGGAAAAACCCGCGATCTTCAAGGCGCTGGGCGCGCAGACCCCGGACCGGTTGCGGGTGATCGCCCAGGCGATGCGTCACGGGCTCGTCGATGACGAGATCCAGCAGGTCACCAGTTTTGATCCGTGGTTCCTGTCGCGCATCCGCGAGATCATCGAGGCCGAGGCTGCGATCCGTTCGGATGGCCTGCCGAAAGATGCGGGAGGCTTGCGCGCGCTGAAGATCATGGGCTTCACCGATGCAAGGCTTGCCCGGCTGACCGAAGGCCGGGAGGCTGACATCCGCCGCGCCCGCTGCGCCCTTGGCGTCAAGGCGGTGTTCAAGCGGATCGACACCTGTGCGGCGGAATTCGAGGCGCAGACCCCCTATATGTATTCCACCTATGAATCCCCTGCCATGGGCGAGGTGGAATGCGAAGCGCGCCCGACCGCCGCGAAGAAGGTGGTCATTCTCGGCGGTGGGCCGAACCGGATCGGCCAGGGGATCGAGTTCGACTATTGCTGCTGCCACGCCTGTTTCGCGCTGACCAGGCAGGGCTACGAGACGATCATGGTCAACTGTAACCCGGAAACGGTTTCGACCGACTATGACACCTCCGACCGCCTCTATTTCGAGCCGCTGACGCTCGAACATGTGCTGGAGATTCTGCGGGTGGAGCAGGAAAGCGGCACCCTGCATGGCGTGATCGTGCAGTTCGGAGGCCAGACGCCCCTGAAACTGGCCAATGCGCTGCATGAGGAAGGGATCCCGATCCTCGGCACCACCCCGGATGCGATCGACCTGGCCGAAGACCGCGAACGGTTCCAGAAGCTGCTCGATGATCTGGGGTTGAAGCAGCCGGTGAACGGCACGGCGCGTTCGCGCGACGAGGCTTTCGCGGTGGCGGCGCAGGTGGGATATCCGCTGGTGATCCGCCCGAGCTTCGTTCTCGGCGGCCGCGCGATGGAGATCGTGCGGTCGGACGAGCAGCTTGAACGCTATATCGCCACTGCCGTTCAGGTGTCGGGCGACAACCCGGTGCTGCTTGACAGCTATCTCTCGGGCGCGATCGAAGTTGATGTGGATGCGCTCTGCGACGGCGAGAACGTCCACGTCGCGGGCATCATGGAGCATATCGAGGAGGCCGGGGTGCATTCCGGTGACAGCGCCTGCTGCCTGCCGCCGCACAGCCTGTCGGTGGATATCGTGGAGGAGCTGAAACGCCAGACCGTGCTTATGGCTCGCGCATTGCATGTCGTCGGCCTGATGAACGTGCAGTTCGCCATCCAGGACGGTGTAATTCATGTTCTGGAGGTGAACCCCCGCGCCAGCCGCACGGTGCCCTTCGTCGCCAAGGCCACCGACAGCGCCATCGCCGCCATTGCCGCGCGACTGATGGCGGGAGAGCCGCTTTCGAACTTCCCCGAACGCGCGCCCTATGATGCGGGCGTCGGCCCCGACACATCGCTGCCGCTGGCCGATCCCGATACGCTTGCCAACCCGATCACCCCCTGGTTCAGCGTCAAGGAGGCGGTGCTGCCCTTCGCGCGCTTTCCTGGCGTCGACCCGCTGCTCGGGCCGGAAATGCGCTCCACAGGCGAGGTGATGGGGTGGGACCGCACCTTTGCGTTGGCCTTTCTCAAGGCGCAGATGGGCGCGGGGATGCAGTTGCCGGAAGACGGGCGGGTGTTCTTCTCGATCAAGGATACCGACAAGACCGAGGCGATGGCAGAGGCCGCGCGTGATCTGCTGGGTCTGGGCTTCGAGATCGTGGCGACCCGCGGCACGTCTGGCTGGCTGGCCGGGCAGGGGATTGCTGCGACTACGGTAAACAAGGTTTACGAGGGCCGGCCCAATGTCGTCGATGCGCTGAAGAACAACGAGATCGCGCTGGTGGTGAACACGACCGAAGGCACGCAGACCATCGCCGACAGCCGCGACATCCGCCGCGTGGCGCTGATGGACAAGATCCCCTATTTCACCACCGCCGCCGCCTCCATTGCCGCTGTCGAGGCGATGAAGGCGCGAGATGAGGGCTATGGGGTGCGCACTCTGCAAGGGTGAGTGGGGCGCGCGCTGCATGTGTCCCGAACACCCCTGTATCGCCTCTCCCCGCAGGCTGCGGCCCTGCCTGGAACAGGGCGCCGGGCACCGCAGGTAGCGCTGCGCCCGAGTAGGGGTTGTCTGCCTCTCACGGCACCTTCGGCATTTGGCTCCGAAAACCGGTTGTCGGATGGCTTTCCGACCGTGACACAGGGGGCTGTCTGCCCCCCTCGGCGCGTGCCGCGCCTCACCCCCCGAGGATATTTCTGAACAGATGATGAACAGGGAAGCACCCCCGGCTTCATCTGTTCAGAAATATCCTCAGGGGGTGAATTGAGCCGGAGGCTCAAGAGGGGGCGCGAGCGCCCCCTTTCTTGGCACCGGAAGGGTGCTGCGCCGGCGGCTGGGTGAGCGCCGCCTTTCTTTTACGAGGGCTGCCGAAGGGGGAGAATGATTCCCCCCGGGGATACATGGTCGCCTTCGATGAAAGCAGGTCCGCACCAGGGGCAGCGGAGCCGGCGCGCCGCCAGCGATGGTGAAGCACCCAGGCAGGGGCGGGGCGGGCCGCGCCTTCGGCAAGGGGCTGTGGATGATGCCCCGCATCGGGGCACATTTCCGAAACCCGGCTTGATCGCCCGGCCGGTTCCGGGCAAGACGGTGGTTGACGAACGAAAGGCCCGATGATGACCGGACACCGCAAGCTCAATCCCTTCGTCAAGCTCGCGCTCGAGCTTGGCCCGGTGGTGCTGTTCTTCGTAATGTTCGGCCGGCTGAAGGACCGGAGCTTTCAACTCGGCGGGACGGAATATTCCGGCTTCATCATCACGACCGCCGCTTTCGTGGTTTTGATCGTGGCGGCCAGCGCGGTATTGTGGTGGCTGACCGGGCGGTTGTCGCGGATGCAGCTTCTGACACTGGTGCTGGTCGTTGTGATGGGCGGGCTTTCGGTCTGGCTGAACGACGAGCGGTTCATGAAGATGAAGCCCACGGTTCTATACCTCGCCTTTGCCGGCATCCTCGGCTTCGGCCTGTGGCGCGGGCGGAGCTATCTGAGCCTGGTCATGGACGAGGTGCTGCCCATGCGCGAGGAGGGCTGGATGATCCTGACCAGAAGGTTGACGCTGTTCTTCCTGGGCCTCGCGGTGGCAAACGAACTGGTCTGGCGGCTGATGTCGACTGGGGACTGGGTGAACTTCAAGACCTTCGGCCTGACCTTCGCGCTTTTCGCCTTCTTCATGACGCAAGGCAAGCTGTTCGAGCGCTACGGCGAACCGCGCGGCGACTGAACTAAACGGCGCGCCTGCGGCGCAAGCCTTTCCTCTCAGCCCCCGCCTTGCGGCGGCGGCCTCGGGGTGGGCGAGCGTCACTTTATCTTGGGGCCGGGATATTTCCGTCCCGGGATACGGCATTCCCATCGTTTATTATATTTCCCATATTTGCCCCATTTATTATTTGATCAGAAATAACCGCCACTCCACCACCGAAATAAACGTAAGAATTATTCCAAGTATGATCGCCGCAATCCACGCCATCGGCCGGACTTTGAAACGATCGTATAAAAAATCGACCAGATTATTAATTAATATTTCCACAAAAATCACCTTGGCTAGAGCGTGTCTTTGTTGCATAATTGCGGCTAATTATCTGAATTTATTGAGAAAGCATAATCGCTTGACGATGGATTATTTCATTCAGTTAATCGCTTGGCCGTATTTATACAATAAAGCTCAAGCTCTTACACTTGTCCTGCCCTTCGGTAGTAGCTTGAGAGCCATTGTTCTCTATTAGCCGCGTCTCCGTCAATGCTACGTTCGGCCAGGAAACGGCGGAAGTTCATGGTAATCATGGTGTCGTCCATCAAGCACGTCTTCATCCCGGGGGAAACCTGCCGGGTGCCAGGATCTCACGCGTGCTCAGCGTTTGAAGAGTATTTCCTGTTCCTGCTTGTCCATCGCGGCTTGCCGCGTTTCTGCGGCGATGGTGCGGCCCTTCTGGAAGGCCGGACGTTCGCCGAGCGCCTTGAGCCAGCGGGCAAGGTCGGGCTTGTCGTCCAGTTGCTGCTGCTGGCCCTCCCAGCCCATGGCCCAGGGCCAGATCGCGATATCGGCGATGGTGAGGCTGTCGCCGGTGACGAAGTCACGCCCGGCAAGCTGCCGGTCCAGCACGCCGTAGAGCCGGGCGACCTCGCGCCGGTAGCGGTCCTGCGCATAGGGCAGCACCTGCGGCGGGTCCATCTGCGGGGCGTATTTCAGGAAGTGATTGGCCTGCCCCGCCATGGGGCCGAGACCACCCATCTGCCACATCAGCCACTGGTCCGTTGCCACCCGGGTACGCTCCGTCTTGCCGTAAAGCCGTCCGGTCTTGCGGGCGAGATATTGCAGGATGGCACCAGATTCGAAGATCGAGATCCGCGCGCCGTCCGGCCCTTCGGGGTCGACGATGGCGGGGATCCGGTTGTTCGGTGCGATTTTCAGGAAGTCGGGTTCGAACTGCTCGCCCCGGCCGATATTCACCAGCTTCACCTCATAGGGCAGGCCAAGCTCTTCCAGGGCGATGGCGATCTTGTGGCCATTCGGGGTCGGCCAGTAATGGAGTTCGATCGGCGCGGGCATGGCTGTCTCCTGATTTTCGGCGCATGATGGCGTAAAATGGGCGGAGTGCAAGGGCATGGACCTGCTCAGGGAGTTGCTGGCGCAGGAGCACCGGGGTTGGCGGGGCGAGAAGATGATAGGTCGTCTGTCGATATTACCCAGGCGATGTGTGAGTCCTCCTCCGCCCGGAACAAGGCGCGGCACCTGCCGCCGGGCAGTACTTGGCTGCCCTGGGGCGGGCGCTCCGGTAAGGTTGGCGTGGAGATCGGGCATTGGTGTGTCTGCACTACAAAGTGATGACCATAACCGTCTCAGCGCCCGCCCACGGCCGATTGCCGCCCGTCTCCGTGGCGCGGGCCGATGGTGCTGGCTTGTGCGCCGGGCGAGGTGCGGGCGATTCCGCCGGTTCCCCGGTTGTGCCCCCTCGCCGGTCGCAGCGGTCATACCCGCCCAGGTGGGCGGAGTGGATGTGGGGCGGTGCGATGGGGGGCGGGTTCAACCTCCTCTCGCAGGACAGCACCTGCGCCTCTGCGCCGGTCCGAGCCCGGTTGACCTTGCACCATGCGGGGCGTATGGCGGGGCCGTGGCGCTTTGTGACCGGATTGCGGGCCACGTTAAACAAGCCGCTAAAAGGGTGAGGGACGCGAGCCCCGGAGCCTTCGGTCTTCGGGGTTTTTTCTTGGCCGGAGGCAGGGATGAGCAAGGACTGGAATAGGCGCACGAAGCTGGTGCATGAGGGCAGCCGCCGCAGCCAGTATGGCGAGATGGCCGAGGCGATCTTCCTCACCCAGGGCTTTGTCTATCCCACGGCGGAGGCGGCGGAGGCACGCTTTCTGGGGATAGAAGGCGACGAGTTCATCTATGCCCGCTACGGCAACCCCACCACCCGCAGCTTCGAGGAGCGTATCGCGGCGCTGGAGGGGACGGAGGATGCCTTTGCCACCGCCTCGGGCATGGCGGCGGTGAACGGGGCGCTGGTCTCGATGCTGCGGGCCGGTGATCATGTGGTCTCGGCGCGGGCGCTGTTCGGCTCCTGTCTCTATATCCTCGAAGAGGTGCTGGGCCGGTTCGGGGTCGAGGTCACCTTCGTTGATGGTGCCGACCTTGACCAGTGGCGCACCGCGATGCGGCCGGGGGTGACGAAGGCGGTGTTCTTCGAGAGCATGTCGAACCCGGCGCTGGAATTGGTCGATATCCGTGCCGTCTGTGACATCGCCCATGCAGCGGGAGCGCTGGTCGTGGTTGACAATGTGTTCGCCACCCCGATCTTTTCCAGGGCGGTGGAACTCGGAGCCGATGTGGTGGTCTATTCCACTACCAAGCATATCGACGGCCAGGGGCGGGCGCTGGGCGGTGTGGTCTGCGGCACGCGGGATTATATCCGCAAGGTGCTGGAACCCTATATGAAGCATACCGGCGGCTCGATGAGCCCCTTCACAAGCTGGATCATGCTGAATGGCATGGTGACACTCGACCTGCGGTGCCGCGCGATGGCGGAAAGTGCGCTGCGGGTGGCTCAGGCGCTGGAGGGTGATGCACGGCTCGCTTCGGTGATCTTTCCCGGGCTCGCCAGTCATCCGCAGCACGGTCTCGCCGTGGCGCAGATGGGTTCGGGCGGGACGATGATCGCCTTCGATATCAAGGGTGGCAAGGAGGCGGCCTTCCGCTTCATGAACGCACTGGAGATCGTGAGGATTTCCAACAATCTGGGCGATGCGAAGTCGATCGCCACCCATCCGGCGACCACTACGCACCAGCGCTTGCCCGACACGCAGAAGGTGCTGCTCGGCATTACGCCGGGGCTGATCCGGCTTTCGATCGGGCTGGAGGATGCGGACGATTTGATCGCCGATCTGAAGCGCGGGCTGGATGCGGTGTAAGCGGCGGTCTGGCCGCCGATGGGCTTCGGTGGCGCTGACGCGATGAGCAGACAGAGGCGGAGTGTCACCCGGAAGCGGCAATCACAATCGCCCCAATGATCATACGGGCCGTGTGAGTTCCTCCCCCCGCCCGGAACAGCCCCGTAAGCGGCCCGGGCGGGCACTTTGTCGACTCAAGTGCCGGGATTAGGGTGAGGCGTGTTTGCACCAGAAAGTGGCAACCACAACCGTAGGTGCGCCCGACCGCAGTCGGGCGCCGCCCTCTGTGGTGCGAGATGCCGAAGAAGGACCGTCGCTTCCCTCGGCTTTCTCGGTCGTGAGAGCCCTTCCCCTGCCCGTAACAAGGCGCGTAGCGCCGCTGGGTAGCGCCCGCCCGCCCGCAGTCTGTCGCTGCCCTTCGATACGCCTGGTGACGAAGGTGGAATTGATCGCCCCTCAAGGGTGCACATGAGCCATGCGCACCTACCTTCCTCCCGCAACAAGGCCCGGATTTCCCAGGGACGGTGCCCGTCTGCCTCCTCGGGTTCCGGGCACAGGGGAAGCGGGTGGTTTTGCCGCCCGCATGTCGGGTTTCTACGACAAAACAGCGGGCGGGGTTGGCGGAGGGCTACATTTCTCCCATATGATGCGGGTATGAACCGAAAGGCAGGGGAACGCGCGATGAACGTTCATGCGGCGGAAATCGACCGAAGACCGAGCCGCGAAGAGGCAGAGGAGGCGTTGCGTCTGCTGCGCCAATGGGCGGGCCGGGCCGGTGCGGAGGAGATCGCCGCCATGGACCCGGCGGCCCGGGCGCTTCTGGGGGACGGCTATCCCGATCTCTCGCGCGACTATCCGGGTGAGTTCCGCGCCGATCCGGATTACAAGGAGACGCTGCCCGATCTCCAGAATGGGCCGTCAAGCCTGATCCGGGGCGCGAAGCGGCAGATCCAGCATGTGGGCATCTCGAATTTCCGGCTGCCGATCCGCTATCGCACGCGGGATGCGGGCGAGCTGTTGCTGGAAACCTCGGTCACCGGCACGGTGAGCCTCGAGGCCGAGAAGAAGGGCATCAACATGAGCCGCATCATGCGCTCCTTCTACTGCCATGCCGGGCGCGATTTCAGCTTTGAGGTGATCGAGCACGCGCTGAACGACTATAAGCGCGATCTGGAAAGCTTCGACGCCCGCATCCAGATGCGGTTCAGCTTTCCGGTGAAGGTGCCCTCGCTGCGGTCGGGTCTTTCCGGCTGGCAGTATTACGATATCGCGCTGGAGTTGGTGGACCGGGCTGGCGAGCGGCTGAAGATCATGCATCTCGACTACGTCTATTCCAGCACCTGCCCCTGCTCGCTGGAGCTGAGCGAACATGCAAGACGCAACCGCGGGCAGCTCGCCACGCCGCATTCGCAGCGCTCGGTGGCGCGGCTCTCGGTGGTGGTGGAGCCGGGGCGGCTTTTGTGGTTCGAAGACCTGATCGACCTCTGCCGCGCGGCCGTGCCGACCGAGACCCAGGTCATGGTGAAGCGCGAGGACGAGCAGGCTTTCGCGGAACTGAACGCCGCCAACCCGATCTTTGTCGAAGATGCGGCGCGGCTTTACTGCGCCGCGTTGCAGGCCGATCCGCGTGTGGGCGATTTCCGCGTGGTGGCCAGCCATCAGGAAAGCCTTCACAGCCATGACGCGGTGAGCGTCCTGACCGAGGGTGAGACCTTCGCCAGCGCCAGCCTCGATCCAAGGCTGTTCCAGACCCTGTTCCATATCGGGTGATGTCTATTCGCCGGGCGGAGGCCGGGGAGCCCTTCTGCACCAGCCGGAATTTCCTTGGCAGATAATATGGCGGCAACGATCGGGATCAGAGATGCCGAAAATGAAAGAGCCGGAAAATATTGTCCATTTCAAGGAAATGGCGGGGCGCATCCTCGGAACCTTGTATGCCGGACACCCTCAAGACGCATGGAACCGCCCATCACTTGTATTCGGCGACGATGAGCCGGGTGACAACGACGCGGAACTTTACGAGAACTCGGTCAACTATCTTCTGGAAAACGGATATCTCACCAGGACAGACCCCGGCTTCGTGCGGCTGAACGACAGGTCATTCCATGTGCTTGGCGAGGCAAACCCGCTGGAACCGAAGAAATCTATCGGCGCATCCCTGGCTGATTGGGCAGGTAAGGCAACCAGCGAGACCGGAAAAACCTTGCTCGCCCAAAGTGCCGGGGCTGCCCTTGTTGCCCTCTAAGCTACATTCAAGGCTTCTGGTGCACTGATCCCGTAGATTGTGGACGCCAATTCAACACCCTGGAGCTTGCAAGGCCGCCATCTCGTCTGCTTCCTGACCAAGAAGGAACAGGCCATCGATGCCGGTGACTGCCGCATCGGGGCAGGCTGGCCCGATCCCGTCGCGTCGGTTCGGTAACGGGAAAATCCGGTAAGATACCCAGGGATACTCCTGCCGAAGGCGGGCCCGAGGTCGCCGCGCGGACGGCGCGGCGGGCGAGAGGAGTGGTGTGCGCCGCAGGCGCCCCGCATGGACTGCCGTGATGACTTGACAGGGGAGCGGGGGGCGGCCAAGGCTCGCGCATCATGTGCTGCCTGTCCTGCCCCCTGTCCCCATCCCCGGAACGATGATGATCGACCTGCGACCGATCGGCTATATCGTCGGCCTGTGCTTGGTGGTGCTGGGGGCGCTGATGCTGCTCCCGATGGCGCTCGACTGGCTCGCGGGCGACCCGAACTGGCGCGGCTTCTTCTCCGCGGCGGCTGTGACCTCGGTTGCAGGTGGCGTCATGGCGCTGGCCTCGGCCAATGCCGGGGTGGCCGGGCTGTCGGTGCGGCAGGCTTTCGTATTGACCACGGCGATCTGGACGGTGCTCCCGGCCTTCGGAGCACTGCCTTTCCTCTTCGGTGCACCCGGACTGGGTTGGACCGACGCGATGTTCGAGGCGGTCTCGGGCCTCTCC
>JAIRJX010000179.1 GCA_031260425.1 Gemmobacter sp. | reverse complement strand
CGCCGCTTCCGCTCGCGCGCGGCGGCCTTTGAGGTGGCGGACGCCCCGGTCGTCACCTTCCCGCCGGAAGGGGCGGAGGTGGAGCGGCTGGACGGCCAGATCGTGCTGAAACTGCGCGGCGGGCGGGCGCCGTTTACCGTGTTGGCCGACGGCGTGCCGCTTCGCACCGGCTTGCGCGCGCGCGAGGCGCTGCTGCCGATGGTAAGCGCGGGCTTCGTCACGCTGAGCGTGGTGGATGCGGAGGGCCGCTCCTCCCGCGTCCGGCTCTGGCTGCGGTAGGGTTGTTTCCGGTTCGGGCCCGTGCCTTTGCGCATCGGCCGACTCTACCTGCCCGGCAGGAAACTCAGACCCGGTTTGTGTTCACCTTTGAAATCGCGCCCTGTCCTCCCCCCCGGAACAAGGCGCGAAGTGCCGCCGGGCAGCGCTACGTCCGTCCCCCCGGGGCGGGTGCTTCGGGGCGTACGCGCGATGATCGAAGTTAGGCGGGCATGAGCCACAAAGTGACCACCATAACCGTCTCGGTGCCCACCCGCAGTGGGGCGTCGTCCTCTGTCGTATGAAAGGGGTGAGCGACGTCCTCGATAAGGGCAGCCAACTCCTGCACTCGGGCGAGCGACGGAGCGCCCGGGATGCCGCTTCCGTGCATTCCGGCTCAGATCCTCTCCAGCGCCAGTGCGATGCCCTGGCCGCCGCCGATACACATGGTGACGATGGCGCGCCTGGCCCCTATCCGTTCGAGTTCGTAGATCGCCTTCACTGTCAGGATCGCACCGGTCGCCCCCACCGGATGACCAAGGGCGATGGCGCCGCCATTTGGGTTCACCTTCGCCGGGTCGAGCCCCAGCCCGCGAGTTACCGCAAGCGCCTGCGCCGCGAAGGCTTCGTTCGACTCGATCAGGTCGAAATCGGCAAGCGTCAGGCCGGTGCGCACCAGCAACTGCTCCACCGCCGGGATAGGGCCGAGGCCCATCACCTCCGGCCGCACTCCGGCGACGGCATGGCCGAGGATACGGGCGCGGGGCGTGAGGTCGGCCTTCTCCGCCGCACTGGCCCGCGCCAGCACCAGTGCTGCCGCACCATCATTGATGCCCGAGGCGTTGCCCGCCGTGACGGTGCCATCCCTCCTGAATGCAGCCTTCAGTCCGGCCAGCGCATCAAGGCTGGTTGCCTTGGGATGCTCGTCGGTGTCGAAGCGGAGGGTGCCCTTGCGGGCTTCAATCTCGATGGGCGTGATCTGGTCTTGGAAATACCCCGCCGCGATGGCGCGGGCCGCGCGCTCCTGGCTTTCCAGCGCGAAGACGTCCTGATCCTCGCGCGAGATGCCGCACTCAGTCGCGATATTCTCGGCGGTGATGCCCATATGGCCGCTGCCGAAGGGGCAGGTCAGTGTGCCGGTCAGCATGTCGATCGCCTTGGCATCGCCCATCTTCTGCCCCCAGCGGGCGGCGGGCAACGCATAGGGTGTGCGGCTCATGCATTCCGCCCCGCCGGCCAGCGCGAAATCGGCCTCCCCGAGCATGAGCGCCTGCGTGGCTGAGACGACCGCCTGCGCGCCGGAACCGCAGAGCCGGTTCACGTTCATCGCCGGTACCGTGTCGGGCACCCCGGCCTCGACAGCGGCGACACGGCTGAGAAACATGTCGCGCGGCTCGGTATTGAGGACATGGCCGAAGACGGTGGTGCCGATCCGCCCTCCCTCGATTCCGGCGCGCTCCAGGGCGGCACGGGCCACATGGGCGGCAAGCGCGGTCGGAGGCAGGCCGGACAGGCTGCCGCCGAAGGTGCCGATGGCGGTGCGCGCGCCGGAGAGGATGACGATATCGGTCATGACGGAGCCTTTCGCTGAACGCGGCAAGAGTGTCTGCCGCCGGGCGATCATGCGAGCGTAACGTTGCGTCTTCTCTACACGGTCTGGGGGGGCCGGTACGGCGATCTGCGTCCCTGCCCGGACCCCCTCGTCCCGCGCGCTCGTCTTTTCGCCTGCGAATGCCTTATGGAACCTCCGGTCCGGCTTCTCTCCCCGGTAAGTGCCCGGGTCATGCCCGGAGCAGGGCGCGTAGCACCGCCGGGCAGCGCTCGACCGCCCGCAAGGGCGGGCGCTTCGGTGACACCGGCGCGGGGATTGAACATGGGCGGGTTGGCCATAAAGTGAAGACCATGATCGTCTCGGTGCCCGCCCGCGTTCGGGCATCTGCCAGGTATCGGTGATCGGGCGGCGGCAGGCTTCACCAGAGGCACAGGGGCGTCCGGGAGGGATGCCTTCCGTTTCAAGGCGTTGGCGGTAGCGGCACCCGGCCGGTATGGGTCAGCAGGAAGGCCGTTCCGTCTTCCTCGATCGCCACTGCGGAGAGCGGGCCGCCATAGGCTGCGCCGCTGTCGATGTTCAGCCGGTTGCCATAGTGCCTTGCCGCCTCCAGCGCGGTATGGCCATGCACGATCAATGCGCCATGGCTGGAGGGGTCCATGAGGAACGGCTCGCGGATCCAGATCAGGTCGGTCTCGGTCTGCTCGTCAAACGCGATGCCGGGCCGGATGCCGGCATGGACGAAGACGCGGGTGTCGAGGCGATGAAGCGCAGGCCGCATTGCCAGCCAGTCGAGATGTGCCGCCGGCACCGCCGCACGCGCATCGGCATGAACCGCTGCGACCGGCCGGTCCGCCGCCGCGCGGACCCCGTAAGAGGCCAGCGTGCTGGCCCCCCCGATGCGCGGGTGCAGATAGCCCAGATCGGCGCGCAGGCCGGGGTCGTGGGCTGGTTCTGCACACATGAACAGGCTGAACATGCGATCGTGGTTGCCCTTCAGCACCACCCAGTCCTCACCCCGCGCCGCGCCGGCCATCAGCCAGTCGATGACACCCCGGCTGTTGGCGCCACGATCCACCAGATCGCCGACATGCACCACCTGCGCTGCACCATGGCGGGCGCTATCGGCCGCGATCAACTCATGCGCGCGTTCGAGAAGGTCGAGATGGCCGTGAATATCGCCGATGGCATAGATGTGCATGGAAGGCTCGGGGAAAGGCTCGCGCAGGATCAGGAGCAGGCTAGGGGGGGCCTTGCGGGAAGGCAAGGGCAACCGAACGTGTGGGGAAAGCGGCGGGGATTGCGGCCATGCGCGAACCCGCCCGACCTGCTCTTGTCGGGTGCCGTGTGAGCCTTTTCGGCCGGAACGAGGCGCGGATCCTGTCGCCCCGGCACCGTTGCGCCCGCCCCCGGCTGGTCGCCGCTCTCCGTTGTGCGAGCGGCGGGTGCAGTTTCCTCTCAAGGACTCATGCGCCGTGTGAGCCGGTGCAGCGCTCGACTGCTCCCTTGGGTGGGCACTTGGGTGACGATGGCGCGGGGGGCGAACTTGGCCGGAGCCATCACCATAAAGTGCAGGCCACAACCGTCTCAGCGCCCACCTGGGGTCGGTCGCGGCCCTCTGTCGGGGGGGCGAGGGCTCATCCGGGGTGCTGCCTGCACCGTGCCCGGACCGAAGCGCGAGAGCCGTTCGCCGCCCCCTTGCCCGTTCTGGTCTTTGCTTCTTGCACAAATACTCAGGCGACGCCTGTCAACGGAACTGCCGCCGGGCGGGAAGGCAGGTCCGCGCCCGCCGGGAAAGGGCGGGTATCGCTTCCCCGCCCCGCCCGGTCGCTCGCAGGGTCAGGCGGCGTCGAAGTGCAGCGGTTTGACCTGCTGGAACATACCGGTGGATTCCAGCGTATCCACCACTTTCGGGTCGATGGCCTGATCGAGATAGAGAAGTGCTATGGCCTCCTCTCCCACGCCCGAGCGGCCCAGGGTGAAATTGGCGATGTTCACTCCGTTCCTGCCCATGGTCATGCCCAGAAGGCCGATGATGCCTGGCACGTCCACATTGGTGGTATAGAGCATGTGACGGCCCACCTCGGCGTCGATATTGATGCCCTTGATCTGAATGAAGCGCGGCTTGCCATCGGCAAAGCAGGTGCCGGCCACCGACCGTTCGCGCTGGTCGGTCACCATCGTCACCTTGATATAGGCATCGAAGGCGCCGGTCTTGTCCTGCCTTGTGGTCGAGATCTGGATGCCCTTGTCCTTCGCCACGACGGGAGCGGAGACCAGGTTCACATCCGGGTTATGCGCCTTCAGCACACCCGCGATGACCGACTGGTTCAGCGCGGCGATGTTCATATCCGCCACGCGGCCATCATAGAGGATGTTGATGGCCTTGATCGGCTCTTCGGTCATCTGGCCGATGAAGGCGCCCAGATGGTCGGCCAACTTGATCCATGGCCCCATGATGGCGGCCTGTTCGGCAGTGACATTGGGCATGTTCAATGCATTCTGCACCGCCCCGGTCAGCAGGTAGTCCGACATCTGCTCGGCCACCTGCAGGGCGACGTTCTCCTGCGCCTCGGTGGTGGCGGCGCCGAGATGCGGGGTGCAGACGACGTTCGGGTGATTGAAGAGCAGGTTTTCGGTGGCAGGCTCCACCTCGAACACATCGAGCGCTGCCCCGGCGACATGGCCGCTGTCGAGCGCATCCTTCAGCGCCGCCTCGTCGACCAGCCCGCCACGGGCACAGTTGATGATCCGCACGCCTTTTCTGGTCTTGGCGAGGTTCTCGCGCGACAGGATGTTGCGGGTCTTGTCGGTGAGCGGCACGTGCAGGGTGATGAAATCGGCCCTGGCCAGCAGCTCGTCCAGTTCCACCTTGACTACACCCAGCGCCTTGGCACGCTCTTCCGACAGGAAGGGATCATAGGCGATGACTTTCATCTTCAGCCCGACCGCCCGGTCGCAGACGATGCCGCCGATATTGCCCGCACCGATCACGCCGAGCGTCTTGTTGAACAGCTCCACCCCCATGAAGCGGGATTTCTCCCATTTCCCGGCATGGGTGGAGGCGTTGGCCTCAGGGATCTGCCGAGCGATGGCAAACATCATTGCAACGGCATGTTCGGCGGTGGTGATCGAGTTGCCAAAGGGCGTGTTCATCACGATCACGCCCCTTTTCGAGGCGGCCGGAATATCCACATTGTCGACGCCGATGCCGGCGCGGCCAACTACCTTGAGGTTTGCGGCATTCGCCAGCAGCTTTTCGGTGACCTTGGTTGCAGATCTGATGGCGAGGCCATCATACTGGCCGATGATCTCGGCCAGCTTTTCCTTGTCCCTGCCGAGTTGCGGCATGTAGTCGACATCGACGCCACGGTCGCGGAAGATCTGGACGGCGGTTTCAGAAAGTTCGTCGGAAACGAGAACGCGGGGAGCCATATTGTATCCTCGGATGCGTTAGGGGAGCGGGGCGGGCGCGATGCTCTACCCCGGATGTCCTGCACGGGTGGCAGATCAGG
>JAIRJX010000138.1 GCA_031260425.1 Gemmobacter sp. | reverse complement strand
CGGCACGCATGCTGACGCTGCGCTTCACGCCGAAGGTGCTGGGCTATGCCGCACGGCTGCTTGGCGACCGGAGCGAGGCAGAGGATATCGCGCAGGAGGCGATGCTGCGGCTCTGGCGTATCGCGCCGGACTGGCGGGCGGGCGAGGCGCAGGTGGCGACCTGGCTTTACCGGGTGGTGAGCAATCTGGTGACCGACCGGTTGCGCGCGCGTCGCCGCCGTCCCGCGGTCGGGCTCGACGCCGGGCCCGATCCCGTGGATGGCGCGCCGGGTGCGCTGGCCGGGTTGATCGCCCGCGACCGGATGGCAGCGCTTGACGCGGCGCTGGCGCGATTGCCCGGGCGGCAGCGGCAGGCAGTGGTGCTGCGCCATCTGGAAGGACTTGCGAACCCCCAGATCGCGGCGATCATGGAGATCGGCGTGGAGGCGGTGGAAAGCCTGACGGCGCGGGGTAAACGGGCGCTGGCGGCGCTGCTCTCGGGGCAGCGGACGGAGTTGGGCTATCTGGATGAGGAGGCGGGGCCATGACCCGCAGCGAAGGTTCCGCAGGAGTTTCCGGGATGGATGAGCATGATCTCGACGGTCTTTTCGCCGAGGCCAGGGGGCAGACGGCCCCGGTGCCGCCGGGGCTGCTCGCGCGCGTGTTGGAGGACGCCTATGCCGGGCAGGCCGTTGCGGCCCCCCTCCCGCGGCGGCGGCGGATGCCCGGCTGGCTGGCCGGGCTGATCCCGGCTGGCGGGGTGGCACTCTCGGGGCTGGCGGTCTCGGCTCTGGCCGGGCTCTGGATCGGCCTTGCCGTTCCCATGCCCTTCGACGCCCCGTTGGGACAGGTATCCGAGGCGCTGTGGCCCGCGCCGCCGCTGGATAATGTGGAACTGATCCCCAGCCTCGACGGCTGGACGGCGGAGGGCTGAACGATGACTGCAATTCCCGTGCCCCTCTCTCCCGAGCCGGAGCGGCGCTCGAGCCGCTGGCGTACCGCTTTCTTCGTGCTGCTGGCGCTGAACTTTCTGATGATGGGCGCCGTGGGCGGTGCGATCCTGAGGGGCACGCATGGACCACGTGGCGACATGGCGCGCAATCTCGGTTTCGGCCCCTATGGCGAGGCGTTGAGCCCCGAGGACCGCGAGGCGCTGCGCAAGGCGTTCCGGGAGCGCCGGCCGGATCCGCAGGCGGGCCGCGCGCAGTTGCGCGCTGATATGGACGAGATGCTGGCCGCCCTGCGCGCCGAGCCGTTCGAGCCCGCCCGCCTTGCCGCCGCCTTCGCCCATCAGCGCGAGCGGCTGGCCGGGCAACTGGCGCTGGGGCAGGACCTGCTGCACGAACGCCTGCTCGCCATGGCGCCCATCGAGCGTGCCGCTTTCGCCAACCGGCTGGAGACAAGCCTGACCCACCGCCGCGAGCGTGACTTGCGCTGAGCGGATTCAGGCGGCGCTCTGCCCCTGGATCACCTGGTTGCGTCCGCTCGTCTTGGCCAGCAGCAATGCCCGGTCGGCGCGCTCCAGCGTTTCGGCAGCACTTTCCGGCCGGTCGGGGCCGGTCGGCCCGCCTCCGGACATCAGCCCGATGGAAACGGTGATGCGGATGGAGGCGCCGCACGGCAGCGTGATCGGCAGTGCTTCCATCGCCCGGCGCAGCCGGTCGGCGATGCGGCTGGCCTCGAACGGATCGGTATCGGGCAGCACGACCAGAAACTCTTCGCCGCCGATCCGAGCCACCAGATCCTCGGCGCGTCGGTTGCCGCCAAGGCGGTGCGCCACCTCGATCAGCACCATGTCGCCCGCAGCATGACCCCAGCGGTCGTTCACCGATTTGAAACGGTCGAGATCGACGACCATCACCGCGAAGCGTCCGGCGGTCTCGCGTGCGCGGGCCTCGATCGCGGTCAGCCGTGCCATGGCATAGCGGCGGTTGTAAAGGCCGGTAAGCGGGTCGATCAGCGCCATCTGCACGCTGTTCTGCACCAGCATGCGCAACCGGTCCTCCGAGCGTTTGCGCCGTAACAGGGCGCGCAGCCGCAGCGCCTGTTCGGCACCGCTGGTGGTCCAGGGTTGCACGTCATGGGCACCAAGGTCGAAGGCGGTGGCGATCGCCGCCGGATCCGGCTGGCCAAGCAGCATGAGCACCGCCGCATGGCGGGTGGCCGCGCGCGAGCGCAGCTCCGACATCAGGCGCAGCCCGGCGCCGGCCCCGCCGCTATCCGCGTCGATGACGAACAGGTCGGTTGCGCGGTGATTGCGGGTGTCATCGGCAGCCTCGGCCAGCGCTTCGTCGGGGGTGAGCGTGCGGCCGTGGAGGCCAAGCAGGGCGGCGATCTCGCGCCGCAGATGCAGCGCCTGGTCGCACCGGGCGGTGACGATCACCACCTGTCCCGGCTGGTCGAACCCTGCCGGCGCCTCGGCAAGGCCGAGCGTCTGCAAGGCACCGCCGCCCCGGCCAAGCTCTGCCAGCGTCGCCCGCGTGCGCAGAAGGTTGCGCAGCCGCGCCATCAGCACCGCATCGTCGAGCGGCTTGGTGAGGATGTCATCCGCCCCCGCCCGCAGCGCGGCAAGTCGGATCGCCGGATCGGGATCGGCGGTGACCATCAGGATCGGCAGTTCCGCCGTCACCGGATCGGCACGCAACTGCCGCAGCACCTCCATTCCATCCAGATCGGGCAGCGCGGTGGCAAGCAGCAAGGCATCCGGCGCCGTCTCGCGCGCGAGCTGCAGGCAGGTCCGTCCGTCTGCGGCCATCAGCGGCTGGTAGCAGGCGGCGCCCAGCTTCGCCTTCAGGATGATCCTGTTGGTCGCGACCTCGTCAACAATGAGAATCCTGGCCGTCATGGCCTGCTCCAGTCGCGCTTGCCCGGCTGTTGGAATCATATGCCGTGGGATCAGTCTCTGCCCAGATGGTTAATAAATGCTTTCAATTCGTTAATCATCCGGTCAGATATTCAGGAAGGAGCAGCGGGGAACAGGCATGACTGAGCGGGAATTTGCCGAAACACTGGCCCTGCAGGGCCTGGGCTGGCTGGTGGCGCAGGACGGGCTGTTGCCGGGTTTCCTCGCTGCCACCGGGGCGGCGCCGACCGATCTGGCGGTGCGGGCAGGGGATCCGGATTTCCTGGCGGCGGTGCTGGATTTCCTGTTGTCGGAGGACGCGTTGGTCATCAGCTTCTGTGACGCGGTTGGCCTGCCCTATGAGGCACCGATGCGGGCGCGATCGGCACTGCCGGGTGGCGGCGCCCCGCACTGGACCTGAGGCCCTTGCACTTGCCGGGCCGCTCCCTATCCTGCCTCCGCAGATCGGGGAGAGGCGCATGATCGATGGAGTGATCTTCGACAAGGACGGCACCTTGTTCGACTTCCGCAAGAGCTGGGGCGCTTGGGTATTGCGCCTCCTGGAAGAGGTGAGCACCGATCCGGCGCAACGTGCCACGCTGGCGCAGGTGCTTGGCTTTGACGCCGCGCGGATGGATTTTGCGCCGGACAGTCCCGTTATTGCCCATACCGCGCCCGAGATCGCTGAAACCCTGCTGCCCGTTCTGCCGGGCTGGCAGGCGGGTCCGCTGGTCGATCGGATGAACGAGCTGGCCGTGGTGGTGCCGACAGTGGAGGCGGTGCCGCTGCGCCCGCTGCTGGCCGTGCTGAAGGGGCGCGGGCTGAAGCTCGGCCTTGCCACCAACGATACCGAGGTGCCGGCGCGGGCACATCTTGCTCGGCATGGCGCGCTCGACCTGTTCGACTTCATCGCTGGCTACGATTCCGGCCATGGCGGCAAGCCTGCGCCGGGGCAGCTTCTGGCCTTCGCCCGCCAGACCGGCCTTGCGCCGGGACGGATTGCCATGGTGGGCGACAGCCGGCACGATCTGGAGGCGGGCCGCGCCGCCGGCATGGTTTGCGTGGCGGTGCTGACCGGGGTGGCCAGCGCCGAAGCACTTGCGCCTCATGCCGATATCGTGCTGGACGATATCGGGCATCTGCCGGACTGGCTGGACGGACTCGTTCCTGCTTGAGGGCGGCAAGAGCCAAAAACGACGCAAATATGTCGCAAGGATTGTCTGCGTGGCAATCCGCTTTCCGTCATCCTGCCGCTGACAGCCGCGCGGATGGAGGACGGAATGAACGACGCTCAGGGTCGGAAGCGGAGCCGCGCAGGCGGCAGGGCGGGCAACAAGGCGCGGGCCGGATCATCGGTCATCGAGCAGATGCCATGGCGTATCCCCGTTGTGCCCGACGCCCCGATCGAGCCGCTGAACGCCGATGGCGTGCAGCGCATCCACGCTACCGCCATGCGCATCCTGCGCGAGATCGGCATCGAGATGCTGAACCCCGAGGCTTGCGCCATCCTGAAACAGGCAGGGTGCGCGGTGACCGGCACCAATGTGCGGATGGACGAAGATTTCGTGATGGAGATGGTGCGCCGCGCGCCGTCGCAGTTCATCGTCACCCCGCGCAATCAGGAGCGCGAGGTCATCCTTGGCGGGCGGCACATGGCCTTCGTCAACGTCTCCTCGCCGCCGAACGCCTGGGATCTGGAGCGTGGCAAGCGCTCGGGCGATTTCGAGAGCTTCCGGGAATTCGTCAAGCTCACCCAGTATTTCAACTGCATCCATATTGCCGGCGGCTATCCGGTGGAGCCGGTGGATATCCACCCCTCGGTCCGTCACCTCGACTGCCTCTACGAGAAGCTGGTGCTGACCGACAAGGTGGTCCATGCCTATTCCCTTGGTGCCGAGCGGGTCGAGGATGTGATGGAGATGGTGCGTCTTGCCGGCGGGCTGACCCATGCCGAGTTCGAGGCGAAGCCGCGAATGTATACCAATATCAACTCCGTCTCGCCGCTGAAGCACGACTACCCGATGCTCGATGGTGCCATGCGCCATGCGCGGCGCAATCAGCCGGTGGTGGTGACGCCCTTCACGCTCGCAGGTGCCATGGCGCCGGTCACCATGGCCGGGGCAGTGGCACTGAGCCTTGCCGAGGCGCTGTCGGCTATCGCATTGCTGCAATATATCCGTCCCGGCTGCCCGGTGGCGATCGGCACCTTCACCTCCAATGTCGATATGCGCTCGGGCGCGCCGGCCTTCGGCACGCCCGAATACATGCGCGCGACGCAGATGACCGGGCAACTGGTGCGCTTTTACGGCGTGCCGCTGCGCTCTTCCGGGGTCTGTGCCTCCAACGTGCCGGATGCGCAGGGCATGTGGGAGACCTGCAATTCCCTCTGGGCCGCGGTGCAGTCGGGCACCAACATGGTCTATCACGCAGCGGGCTGGCTGGAGGGCGGGCTGATCGCCAGCCCCGAGAAATTCGTGATGGATTGCGAGGTGCTGCAGATGATCCAGCGCTATTGCGAGCCCGAGACCTTTGCCACCACCGATGACGACCTGGCCTTCGAGGCGATCCGCGAGGTTGGCGCGGGTGGGCATTATTTCGGCTGCCAGCACACGCAGGACCGCTATCAGACCGCCTTCTATGCCCCGTTCCTTGCCGATTGGCGCAATTTCGAGGCTTGGCACCAGGATGGCGGGGTGTGGACCGCCGAGCGGGCGCATCGGCTCTACAAGCAGATCCTGGCCGAGTTCACCCCGCCCGAGATCGAGGGGGACCGGCTGGAGGACCTCAGCCGCTTCGTCGCCCGCCGCAAGCAGGAGGGCGGCGTTCCCACCGATTTCTGATCCGCCTTCCGCATCGTGACCGCCCTGGCCGGGGCCGGATCGGCTTCGAGATGTTCCCAGGTGCCGTGTGGGCCATGGAATGCCGGCATCTTGTGCTGTCCGGGCGCCGGATGAGCCCTTTCCCTTGCCCGGAACAAGGCGCGTAAGCGCCGCCGGGCAGTGTCCGACCGCTCGCACGGGCGGGCGCTTGGGTGAGGTTGGTGCGGGGATCGGGCATAGGAGTGGTTGAGCCATATAGTGACGGCCACGAGCGTAGTAGCGCCTGCCCGCAGTCGGGCGCTGCCCTTTCGTTGGATAAGGCAATAAGCGTAGACGGCAAGCGTGGAAGTGCCCACCCGCAGTCTGTTGCTGCCCGCTGTCGTGCGGGATGAGGGAGGACGCGGTTTTCCGAGGTCACCCGCCGTGTGAAACCTTCTCCCGCCCGGAACAAGCTGTGAACCACCGTCGGGCAACGCAACACCCGCCCCCTCGACCACGCGCTTTGTCACAGCAAGCTTGGGGGCGAACATGGAGGCGGAGTGCCATAAAGCGGCAATACGATCGTCGGAGCCGCCTGCCCGTGGTCAGATGCCGCCCTCCGCCGCTGCGGAGCGGCGGAAGCAGCCGGGGGATTTCCAAGGCTCACGACAGGGATCATTCCGCCGTGAGCAGCGGCGGTTTCTGCCCGGTGAGGCGTGGCTTGCCCGGTTCCTCGATGATGAGGTCGATACGGTCGTCCTTCACTGCCACCCGCACCACGCCGCCTTTGGTCAGCCGGCCGAACAGCAGTTCCTCGGCCAGAGGCTTCTTGACATGTTCCTGGATCACCCGGCCCAGCGGGCGGGCGCCCATCTTGTCGTCATAGCCATGATCGCCAAGCCATTGCGCCGCTTCCGGCGTCAGTTCGATATGCACGTTGCGGTCCATGAGCTGTGCCTCGAGCTGCAGCACGAATTTCTCGACCACCTGCATGATGACCGCCTTCGACAGCGGCGCGAAGGAAATTACCGCATCCAGCCGGTTGCGGAATTCCGGGGTGAAGGTGCGCTCGATGGCCGCCGTATCCTCGCCCTCGCGCCGGTCGCGGCCGAAGCCGATGGCGGTTTTCTGCATGTCCGCAGCACCGGCATTGGTGGTCATGATCAGGATCACGTTGCGGAAATCCACCTGCCGGCCGTTATGGTCGGTCAGCTTGCCGTGATCCATCACCTGCAGCAGGATATTGTAGACATCGGGATGCGCCTTCTCGATCTCGTCAAGCAGCAGCACGCAATGCGGATGCTGGTCGACGCCATCGGTCAGCATGCCTCCCTGATCGAAGCCGACATAGCCGGGCGGCGCGCCGATCAGGCGCGAGACCGCGTGCTTTTCCATGTATTCCGACATGTCGAAGCGCAGCAGTTCCACGCCGAGCGATGAGGCAAGCTGCTTCGCCACCTCGGTTTTGCCGACCCCGGTCGGTCCCGCGAAGAGATAGTTGCCGATCGGCTTTTCCGGCTCGCGCAGGCCGGCGCGGGCCAGCTTGATCGCCGAAGACAGCGCCTCGATGGCCTTGTCCTGCCCGAAGACCACGCGCTTGAGCGTCCTTTCCAGATCGCGCAGCAATTCCGCATCGTCTTTCGACACCGATTTCGGCGGGATGCGGGCGATCTTGGCGACCACCGCCTCGATCTCCTTGATGCCGATGATCTTGCGGCGCTTCGTGGCTGGGAACAGGTGCTGCGCGGCACCCGCCTCGTCGATCACGTCGATGGCGCTGTCGGGAAGCTTGCGGTCATGGATGTAGCGCGCCGCGAGCTCCACCGCCGACTTGATCGCCTCCGACGTGTAGCGCAGGTCGTGATGCGCCTCGAAATTCGGCTTGAGGCCCATCAGGATCCGGATGGTGTCGGGCACCGAGGGTTCGTTCACGTCGATCTTCTGGAAGCGGCGCGACAGCGCGCGGTCCTTCTCGAAATGCTGACGGAATTCCTTGTAGGTCGTACTTCCCATGCAGCGCAGCTTGCCGCCCTGCAGTGCGGGCTTGAGCAGGTTGGAGGCGTCCATCGCGCCCCCCGAGGTCGCCCCGGCGCCGATCACGGTATGGATCTCGTCGATGAAGAGGATGGCGTCGGGATGCTCTTCCATCTCCTTCACCACGGCCTTCAGCCGCTCTTCGAAATCGCCACGATAGCGGGTGCCGGCCAGCAGCGCGCCCATGTCGAGGCTGAAGATCGTGGCGCCTGCGAGGATTTCCGGCGTCTCGCCATCGACGATCTTCTTGGCCAGCCCCTCGGCAATCGCGGTCTTGCCGACGCCGGGGTCACCCACCAGGAGCGGGTTGTTCTTGCGACGGCGGCACAGCACCTGGATGCAGCGCTCCACCTCGGCCTGGCGGCCGATCAGCGGATCGACATCGCCCTTGAGGGCCTTCACGTTCAGATCGACGCAATATTTCGACAGCGCGGAGTCCTTGGCCTCTCCGGCCTCGCCCTTCGGCGTCTCATGCTGCGGCTCGTCCGATCCGGTAATGGGGCGGCTTTCGCCATAGCTCGGATCCTTGGCGACGCCATGAGCGATGAAGTTCACCGCATCATAGCGCGTCATGTCCTGTTCCTGCAGGAAATAGGCGGCGTTCGATTCGCGTTCGGCAAAGATCGCGACCAGCACGTTTGCGCCGGTAACCTCGGTCCGGCCGGAGGATTGCACATGGATCGCCGCGCGCTGGATCACCCGCTGGAAGGCAGCGGTCGGCACGGCCTCCGACCCTTCGACATCGGTGACGAGGGTGGAAAGGTCGTCGTCGATGAAATCGAGCAGCGTCTTGTGCAACTCCTCCAGATCGACCGAGCAGGCCTTCATCACCCGCGCGGCGTCGGGCTCGTCGATCAGGGCCAGCAACAGATGCTCGAGCGTGGCGAGCTCGTGGCGGCGGGCATTGGCAAGCGCCAGCGCGCCGTGGATGGCCTGTTCAAGGGTGGTCGAGAAAGATGGCACGTTTCGGTGCTCCTGTTCCTGCGGACCGGGGGCGGGGCCCGGAACCGATCTTGGCCTGCTGGGGTTAAAGTTCGGTTTTATTTGCGCGGCTTCAAGAGCAAATCTGTGACAGTTCCGCTTTCCGCGGGCAGGTGTGCAAAATGTGAACGCCCCTCGGGGTTGCTTGGGGTAGAGGCGGGGTCAGAATCTGTCCCGCCTGGCCCGGATCTCGGTGAAGACCGCGGCATCCGGTGCGCCGTCCATGCCGAGGGCTGCCTTCATCGCGGGATCACTCGCGCGCAGGAAAGGGTTCGTCGCCAATTCCTCGGCCAGAGTTGACGGCACGGTGGGCAGGCCGGCATTGCGGGCGCGGGCGATGCGGTCCATCCGCTCGATCAGCGCCGGACTGGCCGGGCCGAGGCCGGCGGCGAAGCGGGCATTCGTCTGAGTATATTCGTGGCCCGAGCAGACCAGCGTGTCGGGCGGCAGTGTGGAAAGGCGGCCAAGGCTTTGCCACATCTGGTCGGGCGTGCCCTCGAACAGCCGGCCGCAGCCCATCGCCATCAGGCTGTCGCCGGTGAAGACCAGCCGGTCTTCGGGGAAATGGAAGGCGACATGACCGACGGTATGGCCCGGCACGTCGATGACATGAGCCGGCGCGCCGCAGATGTGCAGCACCTCTCCCGGCGCAACTTCTTGCGAAAGCGGCGGCAGGCGGTGGGCGTCGGCGCCCGCGCCGATGACGCGGGCGCCGGTCGCCCTGGTCAGGGCGGACACGCCGTCGATATGGTCGTAGTGGTGATGCGTCAGCAGGATGACGCCCAGCCGCCAGCCTCGCGCGTCCAGTGCATCGAGGATCGGGTCCGCCTCGGGCGCGTCCACCAGCGCGGTATCGCCGCTGGCCTCGTCATGGAGGAGGAAGGCATAGTTGTTCTCAAGGCAGGGCAGGGTGACGAGTTCAAGCGGCATGGTGTTTCCTGCGACATGAGATAAGTTGGGGATGAGTTGGCCCCAGTTTGGCCGCAATCGGACCCGCTTGCAATGCATCTCGATGTGCTCGACCTGCGCAACTTCTATTATCGGACCCAGTTGGGCCGGGTGGCGCAACGTGCGGTCCGCGACCAGCTGGTGATGATGTGGCCAGTGGCGGCGGGGCAGACCGTGGCGGGCTTCGGCTTTGCCGTGCCGCTCCTGCGGCCATATCTCGCGGATGCGCGGCGGGTGATCGGGTTGATGCCGGGGCCGCAGGGGGTGATGCCCTGGCCGGCCGGGATGGAGAATGTGAGCGTGCTTTGCGAGGAGACCGCCTGGCCGGTTTCCACCGGCCTTGTCGACCGGCTGGTGCTGATGCACGGGCTGGAAACCTCGGACACGCCGTCCGAGGTTCTGGCGGAATGCCACCGGGTGCTTGGTCCCGGCGGACGGGCGATCTTCGTGGTGCCCAACCGCTCCGGCCTCTGGGCGCGGGCGGATGGCACGCCCTTCGGCTTCGGCCGGCCCTATTCGCTGCGGCAGTTGGAGGGGCAGTTGCGCCGCCACGGCTTCACCCCGGAACGCCATGTCGCGGCCCTTTATGCGCCGCCCTGCTCGCGGCGGTTCTGGCTGCGCACGGCGGCGTTCTGGGAGGGGGCGGGGCGGCGCTTCGCGCCCTGGATCGCCGGCGGCGTGCTGATGGTCGAGGCGTCGAAACAGATCTATGCGCCGACGCGGGGCGGGCTTGGCGCGGTGGTACGCCGACCGCTCAGGGTGCTGGAAGGCGTGAGGCAGGGCACGCCGGAACCAGCGCTGCGGCAACGGTAGGGCGGCGCGCGGGCGATTCCCGGCGCAAGGGAGGGGGCTGTCTGCCCCCTCTTGAGCCTGCGGCTCAATTCACCCCCGAGGATATTTATGAACAGATGATGAACAAGAGGGGCTTTCCCCGTATCCTGTTCAATGGGGGAGGGAGAACGGAAGGGTCGCTCCCTTCTTCATCCGTGAGGAGATGAAGGGCTGGCGCGCGTCCCTGCTGCGTTTTCTCGCTGGCGGAAATGAGCGGGACGGGGCGGAAATGCCGGGGGGTGCGGAAAGTTTGATGTTTGTGTCCGACAGTTCGGATTTAGCCGCTGATCATGGTTGCGGCATGGGGGAGCCTCTGCTAGAGACGCCACGAATTTGAGACGCATGGGTCCATGCGCCAACAATAGCCTCTGGCCTGCGCGACGCCTGTTTGCGTGGAGTGGGGGCCGAGCAGCGGAAGGGTTGTCGTGTCCGAAACAGCTTCGATCTCCTCCGGCATTGCCGCGCGCTATGCAACCGCGCTCTTCGACCTCGTGAAGGAGGCGAAGGGCCTGAAGGCACTGGAAGGGGATGTCGATGCGCTCGACGCGGCCCTTGCGGCCTCTGCCGATCTGCGCGACCTGATTTCTTCGCCGGTCTATTCGCGCGAGGTGCAGGGCAATGCCATTGCCGCCATTGCGGCGAAGGCGGGGTTCACGCCCCTGATGGCGAATACGCTGGCGCTGATGGCGCAGAAGCGCCGTCTTTTCGTGCTGCCGCAATTCGTGGCCGATCTGCGGGCGCGGATCGCCGCCGAAAAGGGCGAGGTGACCGCCGAGGTCACCGCCGCCGCCGAACTGAGCAAGGAGCAGGCCGCGAAGCTGGCTGAAACCCTGAAGGCCAGTGTCGGCAAGGATGTGAAAATCAAGGTGGCCGTCGATGAGAGCCTCATCGCCGGTCTTGTCGTCCGCCTGGGCTCGACCATGATCGACACCTCGATCAAGTCCAAGCTCGCGGCTCTCCAGAATGCAATGAAAGAGGTTGGGTGAGATGGGAATCCAGGCTGCTGAGATCTCTGCGATCCTCAAGGAGCAGATCAAGAACTTCGGCAAGGACGCCGCGATGGCCGAGGTCGGCCGCGTGCTGTCGGTCGGCGACGGTATCGCGCGCGTGCACGGGCTGGACAATGTCCAGGCCGGTGAGATGGTGGAATTCCCCGGCGGCATCCGCGGCATGGCGCTGAACCTCGAAGTCGACAATGTGGGGGTCGTGATCTTCGGCTCCGACCAGGACATCAAGGAGGGCGATACCGTCAAGCGCACCAAGTCCATCGTGGACGTGCCGGCGGGGGATGCGCTTCTGGGCCGCGTGGTTGACGGCCTCGGCAATCCGATCGACGGCAAGGGCCCTATCGCTGCGTCCGAGCGCCGTATCGCCGACGTGAAGGCCCCGGGCATCATTCCGCGTAAGTCGGTCCACGAGCCGATGGCGACCGGCCTGAAGGCGGTAGACGCCATGATCCCGATCGGCCGCGGCCAGCGCGAACTGATCATCGGCGACCGCCAGACCGGCAAGACTGCCGTGGCGCTCGACACCATCCTGAACCAGAAGTCCTACAACGAGGCTGCCGGTTCGGACGAGAGCAGGAAGCTCTATTGCATCTATGTCGCCATCGGGCAGAAGCGCTCGACCGTCGCACAGCTCGTGAAGAAGCTGGAAGAGACCGGCGCCATCGAATACACCATCGTCGTGGCTGCAACCGCCTCGGACCCGGCGCCGATGCAGTTCCTTGCCCCCTATTCGGCAACGGCCATGGCGGAGTTCTTCCGCGACAACGGCCGTCACGCGCTCATCATCTATGACGATCTGTCGAAGCAGGCGGTATCCTATCGTCAGATGTCGCTTCTGCTGCGCCGCCCGCCGGGCCGTGAAGCCTATCCGGGCGACGTGTTCTACCTTCATTCGCGCCTGCTGGAGCGTTCGGCCAAGCTGAACGAGGATTTCGGTGCCGGTTCGTTGACCGCACTGCCGATCATCGAGACCCAGGGCGGCGATGTGTCGGCCTTCATTCCGACCAACGTGATCTCGATCACCGACGGCCAGATCTTCCTTGAGACCGAACTGTTCTACCAGGGCATCCGCCCGGCGGTGAATACCGGCCTTTCGGTGAGCCGTGTCGGCTCTTCGGCGCAGACCAACGCCATGAAGACCGTAGCCGGTCCGGTGAAACTGTCGCTGGCGCAATATCGCGAGATGGCGGCCTTCGCGCAATTCGGTTCCGACCTCGACGCCGCGACGCAGGCGCTGCTGAACCGTGGCGCGCGTCTGACCGAGTTGATGAAGCAGGCGCAATATTCGCCGCTGACCAATGCCGAGATCGTCTGCGTGATCTATTCGGGCACGGCGGGCTTCCTTGACAAGGTGGCGGTGAAGGATGTGGGCCGGTTCGAGCAGGGGCTGCTTTCCTACCTGCGCGGCCCGCGCAAGGACATCCTCGACTGGCTGACCTCGGCTGACCCGAAGATCAAGGGCGCCGACGAGGAAAAACTGAAATCCGCGATCGCCGATTTCGCCAAGACCTTCGCTTGAGCGGCCTGAGGGGAGCAGAGAATGCCCAACCTTAAGGACCTCAAGAACCGGATCGGTAGCGTCAGGAATACGCGCAAGATCACGAAGGCCATGCAGATGGTGGCCGCGGCGAAGCTTCGCCGCGCCCAGGAGGCCGCCATGGCCGGTCGTCCCTATGCCGAGCGCATGAATGCGGTCATCGCGGGGCTGGCATCGGCGGCGAGCGGCTCGGACAGTGCCCCCCGGCTGCTGGCCGGGACCGGCGCCGAGCGGGTGCATCTGCTGGTGGTGATGACGGCGGAGCGCGGCCTTTGCGGTGGGTTCAACACAACCATCGTGCGGCTGGCCCGCGCGCGGGCGAACGAGTTGCTGGCGCAGGGCAAGGTGGTGAAGATCCTCACCGTCGGCAAGAAGGGCCGCGAGCAGATGCGCCGCGACCTGGGCGAGCATTTCGTCGGTCATGTCGACCTGTCGGATGTGAAGCGCGTGGGCTATGCCAATGCGCATCAGATCGCGCGCGACGTGCTCGGCCGCTATGATGCGGGCGAGTTCGACGTGGCGACGATCTTCTTCAACCGCTTCCAGTCGGTCATCAGCCAGATCCCGACCGCGCAGCAGATCATCCCGGCCCGGCCGGTGGGCGAGGCGGTCTCGGCGCTTTACGACTACGAGCCGAGCGAGGAGGCCATTCTGGCCGACCTGCTGCCGCGCGGGGTGGCCACGCAGATCTTCACCGCACTTCTGGAGAACGGGGCGTCCGAACAGGGGGCCCGGATGAGCGCGATGGACAACGCGACCCGCAATGCGGGCGACATGATCAACAGGTTGACGATCCAGTATAACCGGAGCCGCCAGGCCGCGATCACCAAAGAGCTTATCGAAATCATCTCGGGCGCCGAGGCGCTCTGACGACCCGAACGGAGAAACGACATGGCACAAGCACAAGGCAAAGTGACGCAGGTCATCGGCGCCGTTGTGGACGTTCAGTTCGATGGCGCCCTGCCGGCCATTCTGAACGCCCTCGATACTGACAATAACGGCAAGAAGCTGGTTCTGGAAGTTGCCCAGCACCTGGGCGAGAATACCGTCCGCACCATCGCCATGGACGCGACCGAAGGTCTGGTCCGCGGTGCGAAGGT
The DNA here is from genome assembly GCA_031260425.1 of Gemmobacter sp. Classification (GTDB taxonomy): domain Bacteria; phylum Pseudomonadota; class Alphaproteobacteria; order Rhodobacterales; family Rhodobacteraceae; genus Gemmobacter. The sequence continues at coordinate 3,758 of JAIRJX010000138.1, read as the reverse complement.
GGTCGATACCGGCGCGCCGATCTCGGTGCCGGTGGGCGATGCGACGCTGGGCCGCATCCTGAACGTCATCGGCGAGCCGGTGGACGAAAAGGGCCCCGTCGCGGCGGCCGAGAAGCGCGCCATCCACCAGAAGGCCCCCGAGTTCAGCGAACAGTCGACCGAAAGCCAGGTCCTGGTGACCGGCATCAAGGTGATCGACCTGCTGGCGCCCTATGCCAAGGGCGGCAAGATCGGCCTTTTCGGCGGCGCGGGCGTCGGCAAGACCGTGCTGATCATGGAACTGATCAACAACATCGCCAAGGTGCATGCGGGCTTTTCCGTCTTCGCCGGCGTGGGCGAGCGGACCCGTGAGGGCAACGACCTCTATCACGAGATGATCGAATCCGGGGTCATCAAGATCGACAACCTGGCGGAATCGAAGGTGGCGCTGGTCTATGGCCAGATGAACGAGCCGCCGGGCGCGCGGGCGCGCGTGGCGCTGACCGGCCTGACGCTGGCCGAGCAGTTCCGCGATCAGTCCGGCACTGACGTTCTGTTCTTCGTCGACAACATCTTCCGCTTCACGCAGGCGGGTTCGGAAGTGTCGGCGCTTCTGGGCCGTATCCCTTCGGCGGTGGGCTACCAGCCGACGCTGGCGACCGACATGGGCGCGCTGTAGGAGCGGATCACCTCGACCAAGAACGGCTCGATCACCTCGGTGCAGGCGATCTATGTTCCGGCCGACGACCTGACCGACCCGGCGCCCGCGACCTCGTTTGCGCACCTCGACGCCACCACGGTGCTGTCGCGCGCGATCTCGGAACTTGGCATCTATCCGGCGGTGGATCCGCTCGATTCGACCTCGCGGATGCTCGACCCGCAGATCGTGGGGCAGGAGCATTACGACGTGGCGCGTTCGGTGCAGGGCATCCTGCAACGCTACAAGTCGCTGCAGGACATCATCGCCATCCTCGGGATGGACGAACTGTCGGAAGAGGACAAGCTGACCGTGGCCCGTGCCCGGAAGATCCAGCGCTTCCTCAGCCAGCCCTTCGACGTGGCGAAGGTCTTTACCGGTTCCGATGGCGTTCAGGTGCCGCTGGAAAAGACCATCGCTTCGTTCAAGGCGGTGGTGAACGGCGAATATGACCATCTGCCGGAAGCCGCCTTCTACATGGTCGGCGATATCGACGAGGTGAAGGCCAAGGCCCAGAAACTCGCTGCGGCAGTGGCGTAAGGGGGCGCAGATGGCCAATACCCTGCAATTCGACCTGGTATCGCCTGAACGGAAGCTTGCTTCCGTTCAGGCCACCGAGGTGCAGATTCCGGGGACCGATGGCGACATGTCGGCGATGGAGGGACATGCCCCCACCATCACCACGATGCGCCCCGGTATCCTCAAGGTGGTCGCCGCGCAAGGCACGCAGGCCTTCGTCGTGACCGGCGGCTTTGCCGAGATCACGGCCTCGGGCGTTACCGTGCTGGCCGAGCGCGCCATTCCGGTGGAAGATCTGTCCGGCCATATCCTTGACGAACTGGTGGAGGAGGCGCGCGGCCTGCTCGCCATCGCCCCTGTCGAACAGAAGGATGCGGTGGAAAAGACGCTGGCCGACTTGCTCGCGCTGCGTAATCACGCCGCACATTGAGCCTGGCCACGACCCGTTACGCAAGGGCCCCGGGTGATCGGGGCCTTTGTCATTCCGATATGCTGGATTCCGCCGATTTTCGCCTGTAGGTTGCCGCCGGAAAGAGGGGCACGATGAAACGCTTCAACACCAGCGCCTTCGGCATCATGCAGGGCAGCCGCGTGCTGTTTTCCGATTTCGCGGATGGCGGCGCGATGTGGACGGGGCAGGGGCCGCGCGAAAGCCGCTTCGCCGTCACCTTCAAGGAGGCGTTCGTGGCACCGCCGGTGGTGATGGTCGGCCTCTCGATGTGGGATGTGGATCACAAGCACAACTCCCGGGCCGACATTACCGCCGATACGGTGACCGAGACCGGCTTCCATATCGTGTTCCGCACTTGGGGCGATACCCGCATCGCCCGCGTCCGTGCCGACTGGACGGCGATCGGTCCGGTGCGCGACGAGGACGAGTGGCAGCTCTACTGATGCAGAACGTCGTCGCGGGGGGACGGGCCTTTATTCGCGCGGATTGAAGATCATTCGTGCCCCGCTGGAATAGCCGGTCCAATGCTATCGCGTATGAACTTGCCCACGCCTGGAACAAGGCGCGAAGCGCCGGGCAGCGAGACGTGGCTCCCCCACAGGCGCTATATGCCGATCCATATTGCGAAAGGGGCGCTCGCGCGCCCTCTCGAGCGCATCGCGCTCAATTCACCCCCTGAGGATATTTTCGGACAGAAAATGAACAGTGAAGCGTCTCTGGCTTCATCTGTTCGAAAATATCCTCGGGGGGAGCTTCTCGAAGAGAAGCGTCCGGGGGGCAGACAGCCCCCCGGCCTTGGCGCGGCTTTCGTACCGAGGCCGGGGTGAGCCGCGCATGGGCTGTGCCGGGGTTCCTGTCATCGGGACCCTTTACCGGCATTGCCGGGATCGAGCGGGCAGCGCCCCCATTCCTGCGGGGCAAGGGAGTGCCAGACCGATCGCGGAGCGGAGGTCGTGCTGGCTTGCGCGCCGGTGGCCGGGGAGAGAATCCATGTCTCGAAGGCATAGGTTTCCCGATGAAGCGGCCGATGTTTCTCTGTTATACGTCCGTATAATATGTTTGGCTGGGATGCGACCCAGAGTTGAGGCAGCCCCATGCGCGATCCCCGCTATGACATCCTGTTCGAGCCGGTCCGCATCGGTCCGCTCACCACGCGCAACCGCTTCTGGCAGGTGCCGCATTGCTCGGGCATGGGCTATCGCTATCCCAATGCCGAGGCGCGGATGCGCGGCATAAAGGCCGAGGGCGGCTGGGGCGTGATCTCGACCCAGGAGGTGGAGATCCATCCGACCTCCGACATCACGCCCGCCAATGAGGGCCGGCTCTGGTCGTCGCAGGATATTCCGGCGCTGGCCGGGGTGACCGGGGCGATCCATGAGCATGGCAGCCTTGCCGCTATCCAGCTCGTCCATAACGGCCATCATGTGCCGAACCGGTTCAGCCGGATGATCCCTCTTGCGCCTTCTCCGGCGGTCTATGATGGCAATGATCCGATCCAGGCCCGTGCCATGGACAAGGCTGACATCGCCGCCATGCGCCGCTGGTATCGCGACGCGGCGTTGCGCGCGCGCGAGGCCGGCTTTGATGTGATCTATGTCTATGCCGGCCACGACATGAGCGTGCTTCAGCACTTCCTCAGCCGCCGCCACAATCACCGGACCGATGAATATGGCGGCAGCTTCGAGAACCGGCTGCGTCTTTTCCGCGAGGTCATCGGCGATGTGCGCGACGCCATCGGCGACCGCTGCGCGCTGGCGGTGCGACTGGCGGTGGACGAGTTGATGGGCCCCGGCGGCATCACCTGCGAGGGGGAGGGGCGCGATATCATCGCGGCGCTGGCCGAAGAGCCGGACGTATGGGATGTGAACCTCTCCGACTGGTCGAACGACAGTCAGAGTTCGCGCTTATCCGACGAGTGGTTTCAGGAACCCTATACCGCCTGCGTGAAATCGGTGACGACAAAGCCGGTGGTCGGCGTCGGCCGCTATACCAGCCCCGACAGCATGGTCCGGGTCATCCGCAAGGGTCTGCTCGACCTGATCGGCGCCGCCCGCCCCTCGATCGCCGACCCTTTCCTTCCGAAGAAGATCGAGGAGGGCCGGATCGACGATA
>JAIRJX010000137.1 GCA_031260425.1 Gemmobacter sp. | reverse complement strand
CTTCAGCAGCCCGGTGGTCACGCCGCTGCCGATCAAGATCTTCTCCTACATCGAATTCTCGATCGACCCGATCATTGCGGCGCTGTCCACAATCCTGATCCTCGCCGCTTTCCTTCTCGTCGCCGGGCTGCAGCAGCTCGTCGGCGTCGACCGTGCCTTTAAAAGTAAACCAGAAAATCAACAGGGAGTTTGAAATGTCTCGTCCGCTGAACCTGAACCGCCGCCACTTCTTGGCCTCCACAATGGCGGTAGGCGCCATGCCCATGCTTGGCTCGCCTCTCGTCGCGCAATCGCGCCCGCAGCTTCAACTGCAATCGCTGGGGGGCGCCTATGAAAAGATCCTGCGTGAGACGGCGATCCCCGCTTTCGAGGCCGCCCACAACATCGAAGTCGTCTTCACCGTGGAAGATGACGTGGCCATGTTGCCGCGCCTGATCGCCGCACGCGGCCGCCCCGTCTATGACGTGGTGACCTGCGACAATCCGGTGGCATTCGCCGGTGCAGAGCTCTGGGCCGAGGATCAGACGGCGAATCTGCCGAATGCGGCCGATGTCTACGCGTCCTCGCGCCCGCCGGTGACCGCGAACTACGGCGTCATCGTCTACGAATATGCCTTCGTCCACGACAAGGACAAATTGCCGAACGTCGAATCCTGGATGGACCTCTGGACGAATGATATCGTCGTCGGTGTCCCGCATATCTCGCAGGCCTACGGTCTGACCTTCCTCTACATCGCTGCGATGCTGCACGGTGGCAGTGCCGAGGATTTGACCCCGGGCATCGAGGCGATCAAGAAGCTGAAGAACTTCAAGATCTACAAGAACGTCTCGGAAGGCTTGAATCTCTTCCAGCAGAAAGAGGTGGATGCAGCGTTGTTCTACAGCCATCGCGCCCAGCAGATGATCGATATGGGTCTGAACCTTGGCCGCGCCAAGCCCAAGGAGGGCACCTGGGGCCAACGCACCGGCGCGCAGATTCCCAAATCCGCAGCCAATATGGAAGCGGCCCTGCTCTGGGTGAATTACATGATGGGTCCGGAATATCAGACTGCGTTCCTGCCGGGCCTCTACAGCCCGACCAACAGCAAGGTCGTCGCTCCGCCGGAATTGGCGCCCAAGCTGCTTTTGGGTCAGGACGTCGTCGACGCCATCCGCGAGATGGATTGGGCCGTCATCCTGCCGCAGCGCGATAAGCTCGTCGATCTCTGGACCCGCGAAATCGGCTGATCAGACTTTGAGCACGAGGGCTGCGGCGGTGACAGAACCCGCCGCAGTCTGCCTTCTTATCCTGTGACATGCACAGCCATTTCCAGGTTCGGGGCGCAGTCTTGCTTCTATGAGAGACTCTGGCGCCAATCCCCCCACCTTCGGAAAGATTGCCGACTGATCTGTCCGGCTATGGGCCGCGCTGACTGGATGGTTTCCTGTTGCAGATCTTCGATGCGCTGAAAAGCTTTCCGGTCATCATGCCGGCCCTGATGCCGGTGACGCTGCTCGGCCCGTCGCTATCGTCGGTGGTGATGGTGGCGGTCATGGCCTCCTTCCCTGGCTATGTCCGGATCGTCCGCACCCGGACCCTTGCGATGAAGGCGGCCGAATATGTAATGGCGGCCCGGTCGATGGGCGCGGGCATGGCATGGCTTCTGTGTGCAGGACTTTGGAGTCGGCAGACCCATCGTCTAACCGATTCAATCCGCCGGTGCAGCGCGCGCACTGGCACTCGTGCATCGTCTGGGCGCCCCCCGGAAGTGAGGTTGTTCAGCCGAGCGCGTAGCCTGCGCCGCGCACGGTGCGCAGCGGATCTTCGCCTCCGAACTGGCAGAGCGATTTCCTGAGGCGACCGATATGGACATCCACCGTCCGCGTATCGACATAGATGTCACGCCCCCAGACCCGGTCCAGCAGCGCCTCGCGGCTCCAGACCCGGCCGGGTTTTTCCATGAAGGTGGTGAGCAGGCGGAACTCTGTCGGGCCGAGTTTGAGCGCCTTGCCGTTGCGCTGGACGCGGTGGGTTTCCGCGTCAAGCCGGATGTCGGCATATTCCAGCACTACGCCGGCAGTCGAGGGGCGGACGCGGCGTAGTTGCGCGCGGGTACGGGCCATCAGTTCCAGCACCGAATAGGGCTTGATGACATAGTCGTCGGCGCCGGTCTCCAGTCCGCGCACCCGGTCCACCTCTTCGGCGCGGGCCGAAAGCAGGATGATCGGGATGCTGCGTGTCTCGGGGCGTGTCTTCAGGCGGCGGCAGACTTCGATACCCGAGAGGTTGGGCATCATCCAGTCGAGGATGATGATGTCGGGCACGGTCTCCTCCACCAGCATCAGCGCTTCCTCGCCATCGGCGGCCCGGATCACTGCAAAGCCCTCGGCCTCCAGGTTGTAGGCCAGAACTTCGCGCTGGGCCGGCTCGTCCTCGACCAGCAGGACGGTGGGCTGATCTCGGGTGGCCATGCGCTCACTCCGTCGGATTACCGGTCAGGGCTGACAGGCTCGTGCCTTTCGGGCGGTCCTCGTCGGGCATGGCGCCGGTGACCAGATAGATTACCTGCTCAGCGATGCCGGTGGCGTGGTCTCCCACCCGTTCGATGTTCTTGGCGATGAAATGCAGGTGCATGCAGGGGGTGATGTTGCGCATATCCTCCAGCATATGCGTCAGCAATTCGCGGAAGATCGCGTTATACATCTGGTCCACGTCCTGATCGCGCTGGCGCACATCGCTGGCAATCGCCACGTCGCGGGCGATATAGGCGTCGAGCGCGTCCTTCAGCAGCAGGACCACGGCCCGTGTCATCCGGCGGATCGAGCCGACGGCGCCGGGCAGCGAGGGCAGGTCACCCAGCACCGGCACACGTTTGGCAAGGTTCTTGGCATAGTCGCCGCAGCGTTCCAGATTGGTGGCGATGCGCATCACCGTCAGCACTGTGCGCAGATCCGAGGCAGCCGGGCTGCGCAGGGCAAGGAGGCGAGCGCATTCGTTATGGATCTGCTCCTCCAGCGCGTCGATGGCGCGATCGCCCGCCCACACGCGTTGGGCCAGTTCGGTATCGATGGTGTCGAGCGCCTGCGCCGCGTCGAGCATGGCGCTTTCCACCAGTCCGCCCATCTTCATGACCAGGGCCTGCACGCCTTCAAGATCGCGGTCGAAGGCCGAAAGGATGTGCTTGTCGATCTGCATGGCAAACTCCTCAGCCGATACGGCCGGTGATGTAGGATTCGGTGCGCGGATCGCGCGGATTGGTGAAGATCTGCCCGGTCTCGCCATATTCGACGAGGTGGCCGAGGTGGAAGAAGGCGGTGCGCTGGCTCACGCGGGCGGCCTGCTGCATCGAATGGGTGACGATGACGACCGAGAATTGCGTGTGCAATTCGTCGATCAGTTCCTCGACCTGTGCGGTGGCAATGGGGTCGAGCGCCGAGCAGGGCTCATCCATCAGCAGCACTTCGGGTGCGGTGGCGATAGCGCGGGCGATGCAGAGCCGCTGTTGCTGGCCGCCCGAAAGCCCGGTGCCGGGGGCTTGCAGCCGGTCCTTCACCTCGTTCCAGAGCGCGGCCTTGCGCAGCGAAGTTTCCACTACCTGATCGAGCTCGGCCCGGTTGCGGGTCAGGCCATGGATGCGGGGGCCATAGGCCACGTTCTCATAAATCGACTTCGGGAACGGGTTGGGTTTCTGGAACACCATGCCGACGCGCGCGCGCAGGGTCACCGGGTCGACCCGCCTGTCATAGATATCCTCGCCGTCCAGCCGGATCTCGCCGGTTACGCGGGCAGAGGCCACGGTGTCGTTCATCCGGTTCAGGCAGCGCAGGAAGGTGGATTTGCCGCAGCCGGACGGGCCGATGAAGGCGGTGACAGTGCCGGCGAGGATATCGACATCGACATCCTTCAGCGCGTGGTTCTCGCCGTAATGGACCTGCACGCCGCGCGCCGTCATCTTGGCGGTGGCGGTGGCGGTGGCTCTTTCGGCAATCTGCATGACGTTCATGGGCGGCCTCTTACCAGCGGCGTTCGAAGCGGCGGCGCAGGATGATGGCGACCGCGTTCATGGTGAGAAGAAAGGTGAGCAGGACGATGATGGCACCGGATGCGCGTTCCACAAAGGCCGGATCGGAGCGTTGGGTCCATTGATAGACCTGCACCGGCAGGGCGGTGGCGGGCTGCATCAGCCCTTCGGGCGGGGCGGAGGGGAAATCCTTCACGAAGGCCACCATGCCGATCAGCAGCAGGGGCGCGCTCTCGCCGAGCGCGCGGGCAAGGCCAAGGATGGTGCCGGTGAGGATCCCCGGCATGGCGAGCGGCAGGACGTGGTGGAAGATCGACTGCATCTTCGAGGCCCCCACGCCAAGCGCTGCGTCGCGGATCGAGGGCGGCACCGCCTGAAGCGCCGCACGGGTGGCGATGATGATGGTGGGCAAGGTCATCAGCGTCAGCACCAGCCCGCCGACGATGGGCGCCGATTGCGGCAGACCCATGAAATTGATGAACAAAGCCAGCGCAAGGATGCCGTAGACGATCGAGGGCACCGCGGCGAGGTTGGCGATATTCACCTCGATCAGGTCAGTCCAGCGGTTCTTCGGCGCCATTTCCTCAAGATAGATCGAGGTGGCGACGCCGATCGGCAGCGACAGGACCAGCACGATCAGCATCATGTAGGCCGAGCCGAGGATGGCGACGCCGAGGCCCGCAGCTTCAGGCCGTAGTTCCGAGGCATCGGGGGCGGTGAGGAAGCGCCAGTTCCATCGTGTCTCGATGAGACCCGCCCCGGCCATGGCTTCTGCCACGACAAGCTGTTCGGGGGTGATATTGCTGTCGCGACTGGCGCTCTCCATCGTCACCCGGCCTTTGAAGTAGCCGTCGACACGGCTGGTGGCGAAGGCGTCGAAGGTGATGGTCTGCCCGATCAGCAGGGGATCGGCCAGCACCTGCCGGCGCAAGTCGGCTGGCGCTTCTTTCGACATCAGGCTCATGACCTGTTTCTCGGTCAGTGCGGAGGTGTCGATACCCCTTGTGGCAAGTTCAGCTTCCAGCGCCTGCTGGATCAGCTTGCCATAGCTGACGGTCGTCACCTTCGCCATAGCCTTCGGGTCGCGGGTGCCGGTCTTGTCCAGCACCGCCTCGTCCAGCGTCACCGGGATTTCCACGAAGGTCTGGCGGAAGGCATTGACGCCATTGCCCAGCACTGAGGTCAGCAGGAAGACCAGCGCCAGCAGGCCGATGGCGATGGCAGCGACGCCATAAAGGCGGAAGCGCGTCTCGGCGGCCTTGCGGCGGCGGGTGCGGCCATCGGCGACCAGCAGCGATTTCGGCGCGGCGGCAGGTAGGCTCGCATCGGTCATTCGTATTGCTCCCGGTATTTACGCACGATCACCAGGGCGGCGACGTTGAGGGCGAGAGTGAAGCAGAAGAGGGTGAGGCCAAGCGCGAAGGCTACCAGCGTTTCGGGACTGGCGAATTCGGTATCGCCGGTAAGCTGGCTCACGATCTTCACGGTAACGGTGGTCATCGCCTCGAACGGATTGAGGCTGAGCTTCGCCGCCGCACCTGCGCCCATCACCACGATCATCGTCTCGCCGATGGCGCGCGAGGCGGCAAGCAGGACGGCGCCGACGATGCCGGGCAGGGCGGCGGGCAGCACGACACGCTTCACCGTCTCCGATTGCGTGGCGCCAAGGCCGAAGGAGCCGTCGCGCATCGCCTGCGGCACGGCGTTGATGATGTCATCCGACAGCGACGAGACATAGGGGATCAGCATGATGCCCATCACCACTCCGGCCGTCATCACCGACGATGACGAAGCACCAAGGCCCATCGGCATTGCGAACCAGTCCCGCAGGATTGGGCCGACGGTAATCAGCGCGAAGAGACCGTAGACGATGGAGGGGATGCCGGCGAGGATCTCCAGCAGCGGCTTCACCGTGGCGCGCAGCCTCGGGGTGGCGTATTCCGACAGATAGATCGCGGCCAGAAGGCCGATCGGCACCGCCACTGCCAGCGCGATCAGGCTGACATAGATCGTGCCCCAGACCAGCGGCCAGAGGCCGAGTTGCGATCCGCCGCCGAATTTCGGGTTCCAGACGGTCGACAGGAAGAACTCCGACGCCGGATAGATGCGGAAGAAGGACCAGCTTTCCGCTACGAGCGATGCAATGATGCCGAAAGTCGTTGCCACCGCAATCAGCGAACAGGAAATCAGCAGGACCAGCACGAATTGCTCGACCAGGTTACGGGCGCGCAGGGCAGGGCTGATCCGCAGGAAGGCAAAGAGAAAGCCCGCCGCTGCAAGAAGCAGAACAGCAATGGTCATGGCGCGGTGCAGGCCGGCGCTCGTCTCGCGCCAGGCGAGTGCGGCGTCGAAGACGGCGGGGTCGCTGCCTGCGCCTGCGGCCACGCCGACAGCGCCGAGCCGCTCTTTCAACGCCGTATCGGTGCCGAGTGCCGCGACCGCCTTTGTATCCAGCCCCTCGCGCCTGGCGATCAGGTCCAGCCCCTCGGAGATACGCCTTATATCGGTCATTACCAGATCAAGGCCGCCGCGCGCCGTAACTGTGGCCTCGGGGATCGAGGCCGCTACGCGATGCGCGACGACGGTCGGTTGCAGGAACAGCCAGGCGGCGGTCAGCAGAAGCGCCGGCACCGCCGTGAACAGCAGGACCGACCAGCCGTAATAGGAGGGCAGGGAGTGCAGCCGCCGTGCATCGCCCTCTACCAGCGACAGCGCACGTTGCCGCCCGAGAAGAAAGCCGCAGCCGGCCAGGCCCAGCACGATCAGGATGAGAAGGCCAATGCCCATGATCCGCGTCCGTCAAGAGAAAAAGGGGGCGCGAGATCGCGCCCCGATAGCTAACTTATTCCAGCGGTCCCATCGGGGTTTCGTTGGCTACCGCTTCCTGTGTCCGGGCCAGTTCCGGATCGGAGACGAGGCCGTATTCCGCCAGCGGTCCCTCCGGGCCGGCCATGGCGTCGGAAACAAAGAACTCGATATATTCCTTCAGGCCGGGGATCACGCCGATATGGGCCTTCTTGACATAGAAGTAGAGCGGCCGCGACACCGGATATTCACCCGAGGAGATGGTCTCGACCGAGGGCACGATGCCGTCGACGGTCGCCACTTTCAGCTTGTCGGTATTGTTCTGGTAGAAGGAAAGGCCGAATACCCCCATGCCGTTCGGATTGGCGGCGATGCGGGCCAGCGTTTCGGTATAGTCGCCGTCGATATCGACAGCCGCACCATCCTTGCGGACCTCCAGGCAATTCGCGAGTGCATCCTTTTCCTTTGCGGCGTCGTCGGCGCCGGCCGAGGCGACAAGGAACAGGTCATAGGCGCCGGTCGCCTTGCAGCCGGCTTCCAGCAGCTTGATATCGAATACCTCGCGGGTGCCGTGTTTGGTGCCGGGGATGAAGGCGAGGATATTCTGTGCGGGCAGGTCCGGGTTCACTTCGGCCCACTGCTTCGCGCCATTGGCGGCAAGTGCTCCGTCCTTCGCCACCTGCGCGCCAATCGCGCCATAGACATCGGCGGGGGTCAGCGCGAAATCGGGGCCATTGATGGCGGAGGCGAAGACGATGCCGTCATAGCCGATCTGCACTTCCATGATCTCGTCAACGCCGTTCTGTCTGCACTGATCGATGTCGGACTGCTTGATGCGGCTGGAGGAGTTGGCGATGTCGATCGTGTTCTCGCCCATGCCTTCGCACAGTTTCTTGCGACCGGCGCCCGAACCGCCGCCTTCGACCACCGGGGTCGGGAAATCGAAATTCTCGCCGAAGGCCTCGGCTACGATCGTGGCATAGGGTAGCACGGTCGAGGAACCGGCGATCTGGATATTGTCGCGCGCCGCGGCGGCAGTCGCGGCGGCGGCAAGGATTGCGGCGGCGGAGACGGTAAGTTTCATGGCAGACATTGGATGCTCCATCTGTGTCCGGAACCGGACGCGCCCGGCGTCCTTGGCCAGGTGCGTAGCCCGGCGCTGTGACCTCTATGTAAGATTCGTGTGACAGTTTTGTAAAATTCATCGGCCGGACCGGAAAGGATGGGCAATCTGCGGAGGCCGAGGGCTGAGGGCGGATCGATCTTCGCCCAAGGGGATGGGTTCTCTTGAGGAAGCGGCGATTTCTGTCTTTGTCATCCTGCGCGACGGCAGGGTGGTGCCCGGCGCGCGCACCGTGCGGCTGTTTCGGGCAAGAGGCAGGGGACAAGCGGTGTATGAGTGCCGGAAGGAGACTTCCTGCTCTGTCTTCGACCCTCCGCGCAATGGCGGGTGGCGGTCCGGGAGTATTTTTACAAGAAGCAGAGCATGAACTCCCGGCCCCTGCGCAACGGAGGCCGATGCGGCCCATCACCCGAGGATATTGGGGGCGAGACGATGGCTGGCCACAGCTTCTGTCTGAAAATATCCTCAGGGGGTGAATTGAGCGCGCCCCCGCGCTCAAGAGGGCGCGCGAGCGCCCCTTTCGCGGCATGGCCCGGCGAGCCACGCTGCGCCTTGATTCCGGGCCGGAGAAAGGCTCACATTGCTCTTGGGCAGAAGCGGTATATGGGCACCAGGTCCCGGGCATGGCAAGGCGTGCCCGATTGCGGGCCCCGCCGGAGGCAGAAACGGGCGGGCGTGCCTCATCGGGGGAGAATTGGCGTGGCGGAACTGAAGTTTCGGGTGATCTTCAGCCCCGGCATGTTCTTCGGGCCGGGCAAGGCCGATCTGCTGGATCTGATCGTGGCCGAGGGCTCCATCGCGGCGGCGGGGCGGCGGATGAACATGAGCTACAAGCGCGCCTGGCAGTTGGTGGAGGAGATGAACGCCATGTTTGCGGTCCCGCTGGTGGCAAGTGCGCGCGGTGGTTCGGGCGGCGGCGGCGCATGGCTGACCGAGGCGGGGCAGGCCGTGCTGGCGGAGTATCGCGGGTTGCAACGCGATCTGGCCGAGGCAGGCGCCGCGCGGCTGACGGCGCTGGAGGCGCGGTTGGCCGGGACGGACCCTCAGGGGTGACGTGACGTTTGCTTTCCGTGCCCCGGCGGCGCTGTTAGGCTTGTCGGGACAAAGGAGGCGGCAATGCGGGACGACAGGATGGCGGCGGTCTTTGCCCGGCAGAAGGCTGCGGTGGCGGATCGGCGGATCGGCTTCGGCTTGGCGGAGCGGCGCGCGGCGCTGGGGCGGCTCGCCGTTGCCCTGCGCGGGAGGCAGGGCGAAATCGTGGCGGCGCTCGCCACCGATTTCGGCAAGCCCGAGACCGAGGTGTTGCTGACCGAGCTCCTGCCGCTGATGCAGGAGATCGGCCATGCCCGTCGTCGCCTTGCACGCTGGATGCGGGCGCGGTGGGTGGCGCCGGGTCTCTCCGGCTTCGGCACTTCGGCCCGGCTGCGGCCCGAGGCGAAGGGCGTCTGCCTCATCATGGCACCGTGGAATTATCCGGTGAACCTCGCGCTTGGGCCGCTGATCTCCTGCCTTGCCGCCGGCAACAGCGCGATGATCAAGCCATCGGAGATGACCCCCGTGACCTCTGCCGTGATCGCCCGGCTGGTTGGTGACTGTTTCTCCGACGATCTGGTCGCTGTGGTGGAAGGGGGGCGCGAGGTGGCGGAGCATCTGCTGTCGTTGCCCTTCGACCATATCTTCTTCACCGGCAGCCCCGAGGTCGGGCGGGTGGTGATGGCGGCGGCGGCGAGGCATCTCGCCTCGGTCACGCTGGAACTGGGCGGCAAGTCACCCTGTATCATCGGACCGGATGCCGATCTTGACCGCGCGGCGCGCTGGATTGCCTTCGGCAAGTTTGCCAATGCTGGACAGACCTGTATCGCGCCCGATCATGTCTTCGTGCATGAAAGCGTGGCGGAGGAGTTCCGCGCCGCGCTGCGCCGGGCCATCGACCGGCTCTACCCCGGCGGTGTTGCTGCGGGCGACCTGGTGCAGGTGGTAAACGAAAACCATCTGGCGCGGCTGACCGGTTTGCTGGGCGACGCGCTGTCGCGCGGCGCGCGGCTGGTGGCCGGTGGCGGTGCCGAGGGGCGACGGATCGCGCCCACCGTGATCGAGAGCATCACGCCGGATATGGCGATCGACGGGCAGGAGATCTTCGGCCCCATCCTGCCGCTGATGACATATTCCGATATCGGCACTGTGATTTCGCGTATCAACGCCCGGCCCAAGCCGCTTGCGCTTTATGTTTTCGCAAAGGACAGGGCGTTGGTTCAGCGGGTCGTGGCCGAGACCTCCTCGGGCTCGGTTGGGGTCAACCTGACCATGCTGCAATTCTCGCATCCGAACCTGCCCTTCGGTGGCGTGAATACCTCGGGCATAGGGTCAGCCCATGGCGAGGCGGGCTTTCGCGCCTTCAGTCACGAGAAGGCGGTGCTGGTGAACCGCTTCAGCCCGGCGGGGCTGTTCTTCCCGCCCTATACCTCCCGGATGCGGCGGCTGGTGGAGCAGGCATTGCGATGGATATGAGCGGCTACGACTATATCATCGTCGGCGCGGGATCTGCGGGATGCGTGCTGGCCAACCGGCTGTCTGCCGATCCCGCGCACCGGGTCTGCCTGATCGAGGCCGGGGGCGAGGATCGCCATCCGATGATCCATATGCCGCTGGGCCTGGCCTCCCTGGCCCGGATGCGCGGGCTGAACTGGGGGTATGAGACCGAGCCGGAGCCGGAACTGGACGGGCGCCGCCTTTACTGGCCGCGCGGGAAGGTGATGGGAGGATCAAGCTCGATCAATGCGATGATCTACATGCGCGGCCACCCCGAGGACTACCGGGGCTGGGCGGCGGCCACCGGCTCGGCGCTGTGGGACTGGCCGCATGTGCTGGGCCTGTTTCGTGCTCTGGAAGCCAATGCGCGGCTGGTGGGCGATCCGCTGCACGGGGCGGAGGGGCCGTTGGCCGTCAGCGACCTGCGTGCGCCCAATCCGCTGTCGCGGGCCTTCGTGGCGGCGGCGGTCGATGCGGGTCTGCCCGGTATTGCCGATTTCAACGGCGCCGTGCAGGAGGGGGCGGGGCTCTACCAGGTGACCCAGCGGGCCGGTCGGCGCTGGAGTGCGGCACGTGCCTTCCTTGCCCCGGTGCGCGAACGGCCCAATCTGGAGGTTCGCACCGGCACCCTGGCAGAGCGGGTGATTTTCGAGGGCCGCCATGCCCGGGGCGTAGCGCTGCGAGGCGGCGAGATCCGGTTGCGGCCGGGGGGCGAAGTGATCCTCTGTGGTGGTGCCATCAACTCGCCGCAGCTTCTGATGCTCTCTGGTATCGGGCCGGGCGAGGATTTGCGCCGGCTGGGGATCGCGGTGGTGCATGACGCGCCGGAGGTCGGCGGTAACCTGCAGGATCACCTTGATGTGGCGCTGCTGGCGCCGGAGCGCGGGAGACTTGCGATCGGCCTTTCGCCGTTGATCCTGCCGCGCCTATTGCGGGGGATAGGGCAGTGGCGGCGGGGTGAGGGCGAGTTCACCTCCAATGTTGCGGAGGCCGGCGCCTTTGCCCGCTCCAGTCCTGATCGGGCGCGTCCGAACCTGCAACTCCACTTCCTGCCCGCGCTGATGCGCGATCATGGCCGGCGCACTACCTTTGGTCATGGCGTGACGTTGCATGTCTGCGACCTGTTGCCCGAAAGTCGGGGTCGCATCTCGCTCGCCTCGCCCCGGCCCGGGGATGCGCCGCAGATCGCAGCCGGCTACCTGAGCGCGGCGCAGGATATGGCGGTGCTGCTTGCGGGCTTGCGGCTGGCACGGCGCATCCTTGCCGCCCCGGCGCTGGCGCGGCATCTGCGGCTGGAGCCGGAGCCGACGGAGGCGGCGCTTCCTGCGCAGATCCGGGCGACGGCGGAGACGATCTACCACCCGGTCGGCACCTGCCGGATGGGGGCGGACCCGGCCTCGGTCACCGACCCGCACTTGCGGGTGCGCGGGGTGGTGGGGTTGCGCGTCGCCGATGCCTCGGTCATGCCGCGCATCCCTGCCGGCAATACCAATGCACCCACGATGATGATCGGCGAAAACGCAGCGCGGATGATCCTCGGTCATGGCGATCATGCATGAAGATCACCGGGGCGCGGCGGGATTACCGATCCGATGCGGTCCCGGTTGAGCCCATCCCTCTACCCGGGAGTTGCCTGCAGTCCAATGGCGCATAAGGGGGCGCTCGCGCGCCCTCTTGATCGCTCCTGCGCTCAATTCACATTTTCAGACAGAAAATGAACAAGGGGTATTTCTGCGACTTTCTGTCCTCGGGTGGCGCGACGCCTCTTGAATGGGCGTCTCGGGGGATATCGGCGATGTGAGCGGAATGATGCAGCCGGTTTCACCCTGAAGCCGGGCGTGGTGCAGTTCCGGCCCCGGTCAAAATCACACTGACCCCGATTTGATCCGGCCCGCACCACACGACGCTTGCGTGAGCCTGCGGAGCCCCTAAACTGCGGAAAATTTCAACGGGAGTCCTTGCAGTGTTTCAATTTGGCAGATGTCTGATCGCCCTGGTGATGGTGAGCGGCCTTACGGCTCCGGCCATGGCTGCGCCTTGCAGCAATACCGGTGGTGACTACGAAAGCTGGAAGCCGGTGATGGCGCGCGAGGCGTCGGTCGCCGGGGTGGGCGAGCGCGGCATCGCGGCGCTGATGGGTTCGAAATATGCCACCAAGACCATCGGAGCGGACCGCAACCAGAAAAGCTTCAAATACTCGCTTGAGAAATTCATGCAGGTGCGCGGCGCTGACACCATCGTTGCACAGGGCCGCAAGCGCAAGGCGCAGAATGCCGCCTTCTATCAGGGGCTGGAGGCGCGTTTTGGCGTGCCGGCCGGCGTCATCATCGCCATTCACGGGATGGAGACCGCCTTTGGTGGTTTCATGGGTGACAGCAATGTCGTCTCGGCCATCGCCACGTTGGCCTATGATTGCCGCCGCTCGGACTATTTCACGCCCCATCTGATCGCTGCGCTGCTGCTGGTGGATCAGGGGGTGATCTCGCCCCAATCGATCGGCGCGAAGCATGGCGAGGTGGGTCATACCCAGTTCCTGCCCGGAAATGTGCTGCGCTATGGCGTGGACGGCAATGGTGACGGTCGGATCGACCTGACCAACGAGGCGGATGCTCTGGCCTCCACCGCCAATTTTCTGGCGCAGAAGGGCTGGCAGCCCGGATTGGGCTATCAGGAGGGTGAGCCCAATTCCAGGGTGATCCGCGAATGGAATGCTGCGACCGTCTATCAGCAGGCCATCGCCATCATGGGCGCCAGAATCGACCGCTGAGCGCGTTTTTCCTCTTGCGCCATGGGGGGGGCTCGCTTAGATACCCGCCACTGGCTGCGGTCCGTTCGTCTATCGGTTAGGACACCAGGTTTTCAACCTGGGAAGAGGGGTTCGACTCCCCTACGGACTGCCAGGGTTCCCCGCTTCGCAAGGTCGCAATCGAGCGGATCTTCGGCTTGAAATCCGGGGCGTGAGGGCGTATCTCGGCGCCCTGAAACGGCGCGTGGCGCAATGGCAGGAAATTTAGGCATGGCGAAGGTCTCCCCCCTCCAGTTCATCCAGCAGGTGCGCACCGAACTGGGCAAGGTGGTCTGGCCCTCGCGGCGCGAGGTGATGCTGACCACGGTCATGGTCTTTATCCTGGCTGCGCTGGCCGCCACCTTCTTCAGCCTGGCCGATATGGCGATCCGCACCGGGCTTTCGGTCGTGGTGGGCGGCCTCGGCGGCTGAGCGCGTATTGCGCGGATTTTCCTTGTAATCCGGGGTGGGGGGGGCTATCCCCACGCCAAAGAACGGGAAGCCGGCGCGCAGCGATTCGAGTTGCGCGCTGTTTTTTGTTCGGAGCGGGGGCCTTCGGTTCCCGAAATTGCAGGATGAACGGGGCGGCGCTCAAGCGGTGTCTCCTCGGGGTGAAGGTGAAGGCAGCATGGCGAAGCGGTGGTATTCGGTGAGCGTCCTCTCGAATTTCGAGAAGAAGGTCGCCGAGCAGATCAGGCAAGCCGTGGCGGAGAACGGCCTGGAGGACGAGATCGAAGAGGTCCTCGTCCCGACGGAGGAGGTCATTGAAGTGCGCCGCGGCAAGAAGGTCTCGTCCGAGCGCCGATTCATGCCGGGCTATGTGCTGGTGCGGATGGAGATGTCCAATCGCGGCTATCACCTGATCTCGTCGATCAACCGGGTGACCGGTTTCCTTGGCCCGCAGGGCAAGCCGATGCCGATGCGCGATGCCGAGGTGAACGCGCTTCTCAACCGGGTCGAAGAAGGCGAGGCGGCGCCGCGCACCCTGATCCGCTACGAGATCGGTGAGAAGGTCAAGGTGGTCGACGGTCCGTTCGATGGCTTCGATGGCATGGTCGAGGGTGTCGACGAGGAGCATAGCCGCCTGAAGGTGACGGTCTCGATCTTCGGCCGTGCTACCCCGGTGGAGTTGGAATTCACTCAGGTTTCGAAGGATCTCTGAGTGTATCTCGTGGGAGGCGAGGGGCAGCCCCGGACCGGACCACTAAACCATGCGCCTGATGGCGCGGTGACAAAGGAGACGGCCAGATGGCCAAGAAAGTGATCGGCAGCCTCAAGCTGCAAGTGAAGGCCGGTCAGGCCAACCCCTCTCCGCCGGTTGGTCCGGCGCTGGGTCAGCGTGGCCTGAATATCATGGCCTTCGTGAAGGAATTCAACGCAAAGACCGCCGACCTGACGCCCGGCACCCCGACGCCGGTCATCATCACTTATTATCAGGACAAGTCGTTCAGTCTTGAACTGAAAACTCCGCCGGCCGCCTACCTGCTGAAGGTCGCCGCCGGTCTGCCGCCGGTCGGCAAGCGTAACCGTCCGAAGGGTTCGGCCAAGCCAGGCCGCGAAGTGGCCGGCAAGGTGACTGCGGCGCAGCTCCGCCAGATCGCCGAGACGAAGATGAAGGACCTGAACGCGAACTCGGTCGAGGCTGCGATGCAGATCATCCTTGGCTCGGCCAAGTCCTGCGGCATCGAAGTGAAGGGCTGAAACCATGGCGAAAATCGGTAAGCGCAGCAAAGCCGCCCGTTTGGCTTTCGAGGGCAAGGACCTGATTTCGGTCGAGGATGCGGTGAAGCTGATCAAGTCGGCGGCTTCGGCCAAGTTCGACGAGACGCTGGAAATCGCGATGAACCTGGGTGTCGACCCGCGCCATGCGGACCAGATGGTGCGCGGCGTGGTGCAGCTGCCAAACGGCACCGGCAAGACTGTGCGAGTGGCGGTGTTCGCCCGTGGTGCCAAGGCTGATGAGGCTAAGGCGGCTGGTGCCGACATCGTGGGCGCCGAGGATCTGCTGGAAACCATCCAGGGCGGCAAGATCGAGTTCGATCGTTGTATCGCCACCCCGGATATGATGCCGCTGGTCGGCCGCCTGGGTAAAATTCTCGGGCCGCGCAACCTGATGCCGAACCCGAAGGTGGGCACGGTGACGATGGATGTGGCTGGCGCTGTCGGTAACGCCAAGGGCGGTGAGGTTCAGTTCAAGGTCGAGAAGGCCGGTGTGATCCATGCCGGTATCGGCAAGGTGTCGTTCGACGAAGCCAAGCTGGCCGAGAACGTGCGCGCCTTCGTCGATGCGGTGACCCGGGCAAAGCCCGCTGGCGCCAAGGGCACCTATCTGAAGAAGGTGTCGCTCTCGTCGACCATGGGGCCGGGCGTTGCCCTCGACCTGGCGTCGACGGCCTCGGCCTGATCGGCCGAACGTAATTCCCGACCCTTCGGGGAAGGGATGGCGGGGCGGCGACGCCCTGTCCTGTCCGAGACGGTGGGTGATGCGCAAACATCATAAATCCTGCCCGAGATGGGGATCGAGATTGAAGGCGCCTTCGGGTGGTCTTGGCCTCGGGACCCGTTAAACGGACCCGAATGCCCCTCGCAAGAGGGGCCAATACGAGCCGGGGGGAAACCCCCAAACTTGGAGTGAACCTGTGGATAGAGCCCAGAAAGAGAAAGTGGTCGAGGAACTCGGCCAGATCTTCGCAAGCTCTGGCGTGGTTGTGGTTGCACACTACGTGGGTATCACGGTCGCCGAGATGCAGGACCTGCGCGCGCAGATGCGCGAAGTGGGCGGGTCCGTGCGCGTTGCCAAGAACAAGCTCGCCAAGATCGCCCTTGAAGGGAAACCCGCTGCGAAGATGGGTGACCTGCTCACGGGCATGACCGTGCTGTCCTTCTCGGAAGACCCCGTCGCTGCGGCGAAGGTCTGCGAGGCCTATGCCAAGAAGAACGACAAGTTCGTGATTCTCGGTGGGGCCATGGGCGATACGGTGCTGGATCTGGCCGGTGTGAAAGCCGTGGCCGCCCTGCCGTCGCGCGAAGAGCTCATCGCTCAGATCGTGTCGTGCATCGGTGCGCCCGCCTCGAACATCGCCGGTGCCATTGGCGCGCCTGCTTCGAACATCGCTGGCATCCTCAAGACCATCGAGGAAAAGGCTGCGGCCTGATCCTCGGGATATTCGCGTGGGACGACCCAATCTCGTTGGACCCCCATCTCAACTGAATGGAAGTGTAAAATGGCTGATCTCAAAGCTCTCGCCGAACAAATCGTCGGTCTGACCCTCCTGCAAGCCCAGGAACTGAAGAACATCCTCAAGGATGACTATGGCATCGAGCCCGCCGCTGGCGGCGCCGTGATGGTTGCCGGCCCGGCCGCCGCCGCTGCTCCGGTCGAGGAAGAAAAGACCGAATTCGACGTCGTCCTGACCGAAGCCGGCGCCAACAAGATCAACGTGATCAAGGAAGTGCGCGCGATCACCGGCCTTGGCCTGAAAGAAGCCAAGGATCTGGTGGAAGCCGGCGGCAAGGTGAAGGAAGCTATCGGCAAGGCCGATGCCGAAGCAATGAAGAAGAAGCTCGAAGAGGCTGGCGCCAAGGTCGAGCTGAAGTAATCCGCCCGGTGCCGCAGGCATCGTGAGGATCACGGAAATCAGGCTGGGCCCGACCTTGCGTCAGGCCCAGCCGAACCTGTCTTGGAAGGTGCTTTGCGAAGCCCCTTCCCAGGCGCGGTTCGAGGCTCGGGAGCGGTCCTTCGGGAGGGGCCGCATGAATGGAGCCTCCCCCCTGATCGCATTCGGCGCGCGCCTGATCCCCGACAGGCGGCGCGTCGGCGAAACAGAAAGGTGACGATGAGCATGGCTCGGAGCTACGTTGGCCAGAAGCGGATCCGCCGCTACTATGGCAAGATCCATGAAGTCCTCGAAATGCCGAACCTCATCGAGGTTCAGAAATCCTCGTATGATCTGTTCCTGAAATCGGGCGAAGGCCCGAAAGCTACGGACGGCGAGGGCATTCAGGGCGTCTTCCAGTCGGTCTTCCCGATCAAGGATTTCAACGAGACCGCCGTTCTGGAATTCGTGAAATACGAACTGGAAAAGCCGAAATACGACGTGGATGAATGCCAGCAGCGCGACATGACCTATGCCGCACCGCTGAAGGTGACCTTGCGTCTGATCGTGTTCGATGTCGATGAAACCACCGGTGGCCGGTCGGTCAAGGACATCAAGGAACAGGACGTCTATATGGGCGACATGCCCCTGATGACCGCGAACGGCACGTTCATCGTGAACGGCACCGAGCGCGTCATCGTCAGCCAGATGCACCGCTCTCCCGGCGTGTTCTTCGACCATGACAAGGGCAAGACCCATTCCTCGGGCAAACTGCTGTTCGCCTGCCGCATCATCCCCTATCGCGGCTCGTGGCTGGATTTCGAGTTCGATGCCAAGGACATCGTGTTCGCCCGTATCGACCGCCGCCGCAAGCTGCCGGTGACGACGCTGCTCTATGCGCTTGGCATGGATCAGGACGCCATCATGTCCTCCTACTACGATGCCGTGACCTTCCGGCACGAGCGCAACCGGGGTTGGGTCACCCGGTTCTTCCCCGATCGTGTGCGCGGCACCCGGCCGAGCTACGATCTGGTGGATGCGGCCTCGGGTGAGGTCATCCTGAAGGCGGGCGACAAAGCTACGCCGCGGATGGTGAAGAAGTGGATCGACGAGGGCAAGGTCACCGAACTTCTGGTGCCGTTCGATCATATCCTCGGCCGCTATGTGGCGCGCGACCTCATCAATGAGGATACGGGCGAGATCTGGGTCGAGGCCGGTGACGAGATCACCATGGACTATGACCGCGACGGCGAGGTGAAGGGTGGCACGCTGAAGGTGCTCCTGGATCAGGGCATCACCGAGATCCCGGTGCTCGACATCGACAATGTGAATGTCGGCCCCTATATCCGCAACACCATGGCGGCGGACAAGAACTGGAACCGCGATACCGCGTTGATGGATATCTATCGCGTAATGCGGCCGGGCGAGCCGCCGACCGTCGAGGCGGCAAGCACGCTCTTCGACACGCTGTTCTTCGACAGCGAGCGCTACGATCTCTCGGCCGTGGGCCGGGTGAAGATGAACATGCGTCTTGATCTGGGCAAACCGGACACGCAACGCACGCTGGACCGCGCGGATATCGTGGCCTGCATCAAGGCGCTGGTCGAGCTTCGCGACGGCAAGGGCGAGATCGACGACATCGACCATCTCGGCAACCGGCGCGTGCGTTCGGTCGGCGAGTTGATGGAGAACCAGTATCGCGTCGGCCTGCTGCGCATGGAGCGCGCGATCAAGGAGCGCATGTCGTCGGTCGAGATCGACACGATCATGCCGCAGGATCTGATCAACGCCAAACCGGCGGCGGCGGCGGTGAGGGAGTTCTTCGGCTCCAGCCAGCTTTCGCAGTTCATGGACCAGACCAACCCGCTTTCGGAGGTCACTCACAAGCGCCGTCTTTCGGCGCTCGGGCCGGGCGGTCTGACGCGCGAGCGCGCGGGTTTCGAGGTGCGTGACGTTCACCCGACCCATTATGGCCGGATGTGCCCGATCGAGACGCCGGAAGGCCAGAATATCGGCCTCATCAACTCGTTGGCCACCTTTGCCCGTGTGAACAAATACGGCTTCATCGAGACCCCCTACCGCAAGGTGATGGACGGCAAGGTGACCGATGACGTGGTCTACATGTCGGCCACCGAGGAGATGCGCCATACCGTCGCCCAGGCCAACGCGGCACAAGACGGTGAGGGCCGTTTCCAGGACGACCTGATCTCCAGCCGCAAGGCGGGCGAGTTCATGCTCAACCCGCCGGACGCCATCGACCTGATCGACGTGTCGCCGAAGCAGCTTGTTTCGGTTGCGGCCTCGCTCATTCCGTTCCTGGAGAATGACGACGCCAACCGCGCGCTGATGGGTTCCAACATGCAGCGCCAGGCGGTGCCTCTGCTGCAATCCGACGCGCCTTTCGTCGGCACCGGGATCGAGGCCGTGGTGGCCCGCGATTCCGGCGCCGCGATCATGGCGCGCCGTTCGGGGGTGATCGACCAGGTGGACGCCCAGCGGATCGTTGTCCGTGCGACCGAACTCCTGGAGCCGGGCGAGCCGGGGGTGGATATCTACCGCCTGCGCAAGTTCAAGCGCTCCAACCAGTCGTCCTGCATCAACCAGCGTCCGCTGGTGAAGGTGGGCGACAGGGTGGCGCGCGGCGAGGTGATCGCCGACGGCCCCTGCACCGACATGGGGGAACTGGCGCTTGGCCGGAACGTGGTCGTGGCCTTCATGCCGTGGAACGGCTACAACTACGAGGACTCGATCCTGATTTCGGAGCGCATCCTGCGCGACGACGTCTATACCTCGATCCATATCGAGGAATACGAGGTGGCGGCGCGCGATACCAAGCTCGGCCCGGAGGAAATCACCCGCGACATCCCGAACGTGGGCGAGGAGGCGCTGCGCAACCTCGACGAGGCGGGCATCGTCTATATCGGCGCCGAGGTGCAGCCGGGCGACATTCTGGTGGGCAAGATCACGCCGAAGGGCGAAAGCCCGATGACGCCGGAGGAAAAGCTGCTCCGCGCCATCTTCGGCGAGAAGGCCAGTGACGTGCGCGACACCAGCCTTCGCCTGCCGCCGGGCGCCTATGGCACCATCGTCGAGGTCCGGGTGTTCAATCGTCACGGCGTCGACAAGGATGAGCGCGCCCTTCAGATCGAGCGTGAGGAAGTAGAGCGCCTGTCGCGCGACCGCGATGACGAGCTGACGATTCTGGAGCGCAACATCTATGGGCGGCTGAAAGCGCTGATCATCGGCAAGATCGCCGTGAAGGGGCCTAAGGGCATCAAGGCCGGCTCCACCATCGACGAGGAACTGCTGGGCTCGCTGTCACGCGGCCAGTGGTGGCAACTCGCGGTGGGCGAGGAAGAGCCCGCCAAGGAAGTCGAGGCGCTGCACGATCAGTTCGAGGTGCAGAAGCGCGCGCTCGACCTGCGCTTCGAGGACAAGGTGGAGAAGGTGCGCCGCGGCGACGACCTGCCTCCGGGCGTGATGAAGATGGTCAAGGTCTTCGTCGCGGTGAAGCGCAAGCTGCAACCGGGCGACAAGATGGCCGGCCGTCATGGCAACAAGGGCGTGGTGTCGAAGGTGGTCCCGATGGAGGACATGCCCTTCCTTGCTGACGGCACCCCGGTCGATCTGGTGCTCAATCCGCTCGGCGTGCCGTCGCGGATGAACGTGGGCCAGATCCTCGAGACCCATATGGGCTGGGCTGCGCGCGGCCTTGGCCTGCGGATCGACGAGGCGTTGCAGGATTATCGCCGTTCGGGCGATCTGACCCCGGTGCGCGAGGCGATGCGCTTTGCCTATGGTGACGAGACCTATGACGATGCCTTCGCCGGTCTGGACGAGGGCGATCTGGTCGAGCGGGCCGGCCTGGTGACGCGCGGCGTGCCGGTCGCCACCCCGGTTTTCGACGGGGCGAAAGAGGCGGACGTGAACGATGCGCTGATCCGCGCCGGTTTCGACAAGTCGGGCCAGTCGGAGGTGTTCGATGGCCGCACGGGCGAGCAATTCGCCCGCAAGGTCACGGTGGGCGTGAAATACATGCTCAAGCTGCACCACCTCGTCGACGACAAGCTGCACGCGCGGTCGACCGGGCCCTACTCGCTCGTCACCCAGCAGCCGCTGGGCGGCAAGGCGCAGTTCGGCGGCCAGCGTCTGGGGGAGATGGAGGTCTGGGCGCTGGAAGCCTATGGCGCCGCCTATACCCTGCAGGAGATGCTGACCGTGAAGTCGGACGACGTGGCGGGCCGGACCAAGGTCTACGAGTCGATCGTCAAGGGCGAGGACAATTTCGAGGCGGGCGTCCCCGAGAGCTTCAACGTGCTCGTCAAGGAAGTCCGCGGCCTCGGCCTGAACATGGAACTCCTGGATGCGGAGGAGGAGTGAGCGTTTCGCGACGCTCTGGAGCGGCATTCGGCCGCTCCGCTCTCTGACCGCAACCTTCTGATTGGGAAGATCAAATGAACCAGGAACTGACCAACAACCCGTTCAATCCGGTAGCGCCGGTCAAGACCTTCGACGAGATCAAGATCTCGCTCGCCAGCCCCGAGCGGATCCTGTCTTGGTCCTTCGGCGAGATCAAGAAGCCGGAAACCATCAACTACCGGACCTTCAAGCCCGAGCGTGACGGCCTGTTCTGCGCCCGCATCTTCGGGCCGATCAAGGATTACGAATGCCTCTGCGGCAAATACAAGCGCATGAAGTATCGCGGCGTCACCTGCGAGAAATGCGGCGTGGAAGTGACGCTCCAGAAGGTGCGGCGGGAGCGGATGGGCCATATCGAACTGGCCGCCCCCGTGGCGCATATCTGGTTCCTCAAGTCGTTGCCGAGCCGGATCGGCCTCA
Source organism: Gemmobacter sp. (assembly GCA_031260425.1). Taxonomy (GTDB): domain Bacteria; phylum Pseudomonadota; class Alphaproteobacteria; order Rhodobacterales; family Rhodobacteraceae; genus Gemmobacter. The sequence continues at coordinate 147 of JAIRJX010000137.1, read as the reverse complement.
TGCTCGACATGACGCTGCGTGATCTGGAGCGCATCCTCTACTTTGAAAACTACGTCGTCATCGAACCGGGCCTGACCGACCTGACCTATGGCCAGTTGATGACCGAGGATGAGTTCCTCGACGCGCAGGACAATTTCGGCGCCGACG
>JAIRJX010000129.1 GCA_031260425.1 Gemmobacter sp. | reverse complement strand
CGATGCCACTCCCGCCAGAATGCGGCGGCTGCCGTTGACCTGGCTCGGGCTTTTGCCCTTCATCATCTTCGTGACGCTGTTCCTGATCCTGCCGACGGCGCATATCGTGATCGGCGCCTTTCAGGATCGCAGCGGATCCTTCACACTTCAGAATATCCGGGACCTGAACAGCGGCACCATCCCGTCGAGCTACTGGATCTCGGTGAAAATATCGGTCGCCTCGGCGACGCTGGGCTGCCTGATCGGCTTCGGCATGGCGGCGGCGGTGATCTTCGGCGCGGTGCCGCGTTGGATCCGGTCGCCGCTGATGACCTTCTCGGGCGTGGCTTCGAACTTCGCGGGTGTGCCGCTGGCCTTCGCCTTCCTCGCCACCTTCGGGCCGGTCGGTCTTGTCACGGTGCTCTTGCGCAATCATTTCGGGATCGTGCTGCAACGCGACCTTGGCTTCAGCATCCTCAGCTTCTGGGGGCTGACCATCACCTATCTGTTCTTCCAGATCCCGCTGATGATCCTCATCATCACCCCGGCGCTGGAGGGGCTGCGCCGCGAGTGGCGCGAGGCGGCCGAGGTGCTGGGGGCGACCGGCCCGCAATACTGGCGGATGATCGCGCTGCCGATTCTGTTCCCGTCGCTCCTGGGCACGTTTGCACTGCTTTTCGCCAATGCCTTCGGGGCGGTGGCGACGGCGATCGCGCTGACCGGATCTTCGCTCAACATCGTGCCGATCCAGCTTTTCGCGCAGATCCGGGGCGACGTGCTCGGTAACCCCAATCTCGGCTATGCCATGGCCTTCGGCATGATCGTGGTCACCGCCATCGCCAATGTGCTTTATATCTGGCTGCGTATCCGCGCCGAAAGGTGGCTGAAATGAGCCTCTGGACCCGTCTCACCGGCTGGATCGTGCTGATCTTCGGCCTGACCTATTTTGCGCTGCCGCTGATCGGCCTGACCGAGTTTTCGCTGAAGGCGCGGCGCGGGGTCTACAGCCTTGACGCCTATACGAAGATCATCGGCGATGCCGAGTTCCAGGCGACCTTCAGCTATTCCATCGTCATGGCGCTGGTGACCATCGCCTTCGGTATCCTGCTGGTGGTGCCGACCGCCTATTGGGTGCGGCTGAAGATGCCCTGGGCGCGGCCCTATGTGGAATTCATCACCCTGCTGCCGTTGGTCATTCCGGCTATCGTCGTGGTGTTCGGCTATATCCGGCTTTACAATACGTCGAGTTGGCTGCCGATGACCGGTTCGATCATGGGAACCAACCTGCTTCTGGCCTTCGGCTATACCACGCTGGCGCTGCCCTACATGTATCGCGCCGTCGATACCGGGATGCGCACCATCGACATCGCGACCCTGACCGAGGCGGCCCAGAGCCTCGGTGCCGGCTGGTCCATCATCCTCACCCGGGTGATCCTGCCCAATGTCGTCCCGGCGGTGCTGTCGGGTGCTTTCCTCACCTTCGCCATCGTGATCGGCGAATTCACCCTTGCCGCGCTGCTCAACCGGCCGGCCTTCGGGCCCTATCTGGCACGGATCGGAGCGAACAAGCCCTACGAGCCCTTCGCGCTGTCGGTGATCGCCTTCGGTATCACCTGGGTCTGCATGGGGCTGATCCAGCTTGCCAACCGCTTCTCCAGACATACGAAAGCCGCGCAATGAGTTTCCTCGACATTTCGCATCTCGAAAAGAGCTTCGGCACCGTCCGTGTGGTGAAGGATTTCAATCTGAGCGTGGAGAAGGGCGAGTTCATCTCGCTGCTCGGCCCTTCGGGTTGCGGCAAGACCACGGTGCTGCGCATGGTGGCGGGGTTCGAGCAACCCTCGTCGGGGGCGATCACCATCGGCGGCGCGAACATGGTCGGCAAGCGTCCGAACCAGCGCAATATAGGCATGGTGTTCCAGGCCTATGCGCTGTTTCCCAACCTGACGGTGGCCGAGAATGTGGGCTTCGGGCTGAAGATCAAGGGTACGCCTCGCGCCCAGATCAAGACGCGGGTGGACGAGATGCTCAGCCTGATCGGCCTGCCGGATCTGGGCGCGCGCTATCCGTTCCAGTTGTCGGGCGGCCAGCAGCAGCGGGTGGCGTTGGCGCGGGCGCTGGCACCGAAGCCGCAGGTGCTGCTGCTTGATGAGCCGCTTTCGGCGCTGGATGCCAAGGTGCGGGTATCGCTGCGCAACGAGATCCGGGCGATCCAGCGTGAGCTGGGCATCACCACCATCTTCGTTACCCATGACCAGGAGGAGGCGCTGTCGATCTCCGACCGGATCGTGGTGATGACCGGCGGCATCGCCGATCAGGTCGGCACGCCCTTCGAGATCTATAACCGCCCCAGCAGCCGGTTTGTGGCGAATTTCGTAGGCCAGCTCAATATCTTCGCGGCTGACGCCGAGGGGCGGATCGGTGGTGTGGCGTTGGGGCAGGGCGAATATGCCGCCCGCCCCGAGGTGGTGTATCTTGGCCGCAAGCCGGGCGCCGATATCGTGCTGCCGGCGGTGATCCGCGAGGTGCATTTCTTGGGCTCGGTGATCCGGCTGACCACAGAGGCCGACGGTGCGCGCGTCGCGCTCGATACCTTCAACCGCCCCGATACTCCGCCGCCCGAGATCGGCGAGACGGTGGAGCTGAGCTTGTCGTCGGGCGACCTGATCCGGCTGGGGGCGTAAGAGGATGGCAGCACGGGCTTCCCGTGCGAGTCTTGCGCCCGACCTGCGTTGCGCCCATTCTATGTTGCGAACGGATGCGCGGGCGCGGTCTGATCCCGTGTGAGCCCACGTCCGCCCGGAGCAAGGCGCGTAGCTCTGCCTGAGAGCGCCCGCACGGGCAGGAGCTTTGGCGACATCGGGTCAGGTGTGATTGCGCTGTGATTGCGCAATAAAGTGCAGACTGCAAGCGTCGAAGCGCCCACCCGCGGTCGGGCGCTGCGCTCCGTTGTTCGGGGACAAATAGGGTAATTCCTCCGCTCGGGTCTGTCTCTCTCCCGGAGCAAGCTGCACGGCAGAGCCGGGCATCGTCGGGCGCGGGGTGCGAATGCAAAGGGCCACCCCTTGAAGGGGGGCACCGCACCTCCCGGCGGTGGCGCCGCTCCTATTTCATCGCCATGCTGGCGGCGCTTTCCGGCAGCTCCTCGCCGAAGCAGCGCTGGTAGAATTCCGCTACCGTCTGCCGCTCCAGCTCATCGCATTTGTTGAGGAATGACAGCCGGAAGGCATAGCCGACATTGCGGAAGATCTCGGTGTTCTGCGCCCAGTTCAATACGGTGCGGGGGCTCATCACCGTCGACAGATCGCCATTCATGAAGGCGGTGCGGCTGAGATCGGCCACCGTCACCATCTGGCTGATGGTCTTGCGGCCCTTCTCCGTGTTGTAATGCGGGTTCTTGGCCAGCACGATAGCGGCCTCCGCATCGTGCGACAGGTAGTTCAGCGTTGCGACCAGGCTCCAGCGGTCCATCTGCGCCTGGTTGATCTGCTGCACCCCGTGGTAAAGTCCGGTCGTATCGCCCAGGCCCACGGTATTTGCCGTGGCGAAAAGTCGGAATGAGGGATGCGGGGTGATGATCTCGTTCTGGTCCAGCAGCGTGAGCTTGCCGTCATGCTCCAGCACACGTTGGATCACGAACATCACATCGGCCCGGCCGGCGTCGTATTCATCGAATACGATGGCCACCGGGTTACGCAGCGCCCAGGGCAGGATGCCCTCGTGGAAGCGGGTGACCTGCTTGCCGTCCTCCAGTTTGATTGCATCCTTCCCGATCAAGTCGATCCGGCTGATATGGCTGTCCAGGTTCACCCGGACGCAGGGCCAGTTCAGACGCGCCGCCACCTGTTCGATATGGGTCGACTTGCCGGTGCCGTGATAGCCCTGGATCATCACCCGGCGGTTATAGGCGAAGCCGGCGAGGATGGCGAGCGTGGTATCGGGGTCGAACTTGTAGGTCGGGTCGATCTCGGGCACACGGTCCCCGCGTTCGGCGAAGCCCTTCACCTTCATCTCGGTCTCGATGCCGAAGACATCCCGTACGGAGATCTCTTCGGTGGGTTTCGCAACTTGATCCAGCATTCCGTCCGCCATCGCATCGGGCGCCCGCCATCCGGGGCGCGGTTCCTTCGGGGGTTTTGTGGAGCATATCTCCGGGGGCTGCAAGGGGAAGGGCGCGCACCGACGCATTCGAGGTGAAATGTGACGGGAAGCGCCGCGCGAGCGGGTGCAAAGGGGTGGGGAACGACGACGGCGCGGGAAAAAGCGCCGGATGAGTGAGAGCCGAATTGTGCATTTGCTTCTTGCCCAAATACTCATGCTACCTCGGGCGCGGTGCCGCCGGACGGGCATTGCGCAAGGCCCGTCCGGCTCTTACCTTCGGCATATGAACGACGATGCGCCCCTTCCCGCCGCGCGGGCCGAACCCTTTCCCGACTATGAGATCGCGCTGCTCGCCCGCCGCGCGCGCAAGGCCAATGGTCCCTTGATGACGGCGCTGAACAAGGTTGGCGGCAAGATCGAGGCGCAGCTTGCGCTGCTGCCCGCCGGCATCCGCCGCCAGATCGAGGCCGTGACGCTTGTCACGCTGGAACGCGCATTGGGCGTGGCGGCGCTAGGCCGCCACGCCCCCGATCTCGGTCCGGCGGCCGCGCCGCTGGCGGCGGCACTCAGCGGGGCGGCAGGTGGGGCAGGGGGGATTGTCACCTCGGTTGCGGAGCTTCCGGTCAGCATCACCCTCATCCTCGGCGCCATCCGTGCCGCTGCCGAGGCCGAGGGCTTCGACCCCGATGATCCGGCGGTGAAGGCCGAGATCCTGCGCTGCTTCGCTTCGGGTACGCCACTTGGCGGGGATGACGGGGTGAATACCGCCTTCATCGGCGCGCGCGTTACCATGACCGGCCCCGCGCTCCACAAGCTGATCGCCACGCTGACGCCGAAGATCGCAGCGGCACTCAGCCAGAAGCTCGCCGCGCAGGCGGTGCCGGTGCTGGGGGCGCTCTCCGGCGCGGCGGTGAGTGCGGTCTTCCTGCGCTACTATCGCGAACTTGCCCGTATCCGCTTTCGCCTGTTGCGGCTGGCGCAGGCCCATGGCGCAGAGCGGGTGGTGACCCGCTTTGCGCAAGCCGCCGAGGTGAGGCCGCTGCTCGGTTCAAGATAGCGCCTCGGGCGAGGGCCGCCTTCATCCGTAGGTCATATGGCCCATCTGGAAAACCGCCACCATTGTTTCCGCCCCTGCCGGACAGAGGGCATGGCGTCGGCTCACAGAAGAGATGACACAAGGGTCCGTGTGGGTCCGAGGAAAAACGGTCCCGACCTTCGACACCCAGCGCAAGGAAAAGGGCAGTACCTGACCGTGGGCGGGCGCTTACCACGGTTGTGGTCTGCACTTTATGGCGCAACCACTCCTATGCCCGATCCCCTCGCCAACGTTACCAGAGCGCCCGCCCCGGGGGGCGGTCGGGTGCTGCCCGGCTGCGCCTCGCGCCTTGTTCCGGGTCTGGCGCGGGTTCATACGGTAGCTGGGCCCTTTGGAACAACTGTTTACACCCTCGCGACACCCCGCACGACGGGAGGGCTGCATCCACCCGTAAGGAGCGTTGGGCGCTTTTTGGCGGCATGTGCCATACCTTGTTCCGGGCATGGAAAGGGCTCACACGGGGTATTGGACCAAATATCGATCACAGACCCTTGATTGTCCCACGCATAGTCACCCGAGGGCCGCCCGACCGCCGCGCCGCCTCAGTCGCCCTGTCGCGCCAGCCAGGGCATCACCATGGGCCGCACCGTCTCGACCCCCTGCGCCATGGCATTGAAGATCAGCGCGCGCGCCTCGTTCAGGTCGACCTGCCGCAACAGCGCCTTCACCGGCCCGATAGAGGCCGGCCGCATCGATAGCGTGCCGAAACCGAGGGCTGCCAGCACCACCGCCTCCACTGGCCGCCCGGCATCCTCGCCACAGAACGACAGCGGCGTGCCGCTTTCGCGGCAGCGCTCCGCGATCAGCCGCAGAAAGCGCAGGAAGCTGGTGTTCAGCGTGTCATAGCGCCGCCGCACCCGCTCGTTCTCGCGATCGGCGGCGAAGAAGAATTGCTTGAGGTCGTTGCCGCCGATCGAGACGAAATCGGTCAGGTCGAAGAACGCCTTCGGCGCATAGGCGAGGCTCGGCGTTTCCAGCATGGCGCCGATCTTCAGATCCGAGGGCACGGGTCGACCGAGCGCTGCCTCCCGGTCGCGCTGGTGCAGCACAGTGTCGCGGGCGCGGGTGAATTCGGAAAGCTCGGTGATGAATGGAAACATCACCATCAGCGGCCCGCCATCCGCCGCCCGGATCAGCGCCTGCGCCTGCATCTGAAGCACACCCGGCTTGTCGAGACCGACCCTGATCGCCCGCCAGCCCATCGCCGGGTTCGGCTCGTCCTGCGGCTTCATGTAGGGCAGCACCTTGTCCGATCCGATATCGAGCGTTCGGAAGGCCAGCGGCCGGCCTCGCGCCGCCTCGATGACCCGGGCATAGAGCTTTGCCAGCTCGTCGCGCTTGGGCATCTTGTTGCGGATCAGGAATTGCAGTTCAGTGCGGAAGAGGCCCACCCCCTCGGCGCCGGAGCCCTGCATCGAAGGCAGGTCGGCCATCAGCCCGGCATTCATGTAAAGTCGGGTCACCGTGCCGCATCTCGATTGCGCCGGCAGCCCGCGCAGCGAGGCATAGCGTTCCTGTGCCTTGGCCTGCATCGCCATCTTGTCGCGGAAGCTGCGCACCACCATCTCGTCGGGCCGCAGATGCACGAGGCCCGCATCGCCATCGACCAGAAGATGATCGCCGTTCAGTGCCTCGCTGGTGATGCGCTCGGCATGGATGACGAGCGGGATCGCGAGCGCCCTTGCCACGATCGCGGCGTGGGAGCCGACCGAGCCTTCCTCGAGCACCACCCCGCGCAGCTTGCGCCCGTATTCCAGCAGTTCCGCCGGCCCGATATTGCGTGCAACGAGGATCGGGGCGTCCGGAAGGGCGGCGCCGGTATCCTGGCCCTGCCCGGTCAGGATCCGAAGTAGCCGGTTCGACAGGTCGTCGAGATCGGAAAGCCGCTCGCGCAGATAGGCGTCCTCGACCTGCTGCATCCGGGCGCGGGCCGCAGACTGCTCCTTCTCCACCGCTGCCTCGGCCGAAAGACCGCGCGCGATGTCCTCTTCCATCCGCCTCAGCCAGCCGCGGCTGTTGGCGAACATCCGATAGGCCTCCAGCACCTGCACCTGGTCCTTGTCGAGGGAATCGGCCCGCAACAGATCGTCGATGGAGATGCGCAATTGCCCTACCGCGCTGCGGATGCGCTCGATCTCGGTCAGCGGGTCATCGGCTACCGGATTGGTCACCACCACGCGCGGCTCATGCAGCCAGACATGACCTTCGGCCGAACCTTCCTGCCCGGTGCCGCCCCGGAAGAGGCGCGGCTGACGATGAAGCGCCCCCGGCCCGTCGCCCTCGCCGAGAAAGGCGCCGAGCTCGGTCATCTCCGCCAGCACCATGGCGACGACCTCCAGCGCGTAGACTTCGTCCTCAGAGAATTGCCGCGCGGTCCTCGACTGCACCACCAGCACGCCCAGTTGCTCGCCCACCCGCTGGATCGGCACACCGAGGAACGAGGAGTAGATCTCCTCCCCGGTCTCGGGCATGTAGCGAAACCCCCGCTCGGAAGGCGCATCGGCCGTGTTCACCGGCGCCGCGTTGCGCGCCACCCGCCCGACCAGCCCCTCGCCCAGTTTCATCCGGGTCTGGTGGACGGCCTCCTTCTTCAGCCCCTCGGTGGCGCAGAGCTCCAGCGTATCCTCGTCCCGGAAAAGATAGATGGAGCAGACCTCGGTTCCAATGGAATCGGCAATGAGGTGGGTGATGCGGTCGAGCCGGTCCTGCCCCTTGCCGGGCAGGGCCAGACTGTCGCGCAGGCGTCTCAGCAGTTTGCGGCTGTCGCTCTCGCTGCGTTCCGGCATGATCCGTCGTCGTCCCATTGGCATTGTCGCCTCCTTTAGAGCACAGCCGGAAATGAAACGGAACGCCGGATGCGCGGCGAAGGCTCCATTCCGGCGCTGCATCGCCGAACGAACGGGCGGAATGCCGCCGCGCCGGTGCGGCGATGGGGCGAAGGCAGGGCGCGTGAGCGCCCCTTTGCGCCGTCGAAAATGGACCGCGTCCGGCTCCGGGTGTGGATGGTGCCTTGGCAGGATCGGTATTCGGGGCAGTCGCTGTCGATCCGTCCTGCCGTTCCAGGCAAGAGGACGGAAGAAACATCGCAAAGGTGTGATGCCCGCAAGAAGCACCAGCCTGAGATCGTCGGTCGTCCCGCGTGCGCATTTTCAGCCGAATATGAAAACTGCTTTCGTGAAATGCGGGAAAGTTCTGCTTGCCTTGATGGCCCCGCTCGGGCTCTGCTGTTTCCAACAAGAACCAGAACAAGGCCGCCCCTCTTACGCCGCATCGGAGGGGGCATCGGTGCCAGGGGAGTAACGCGGCGGGACGACGCATGACCGCAATTGCGTTTCTGTTGAACGGAACGCCACAGCGCCTCGCAGGGGTCGACCCCGCGCGGACGCTCCTGCAATTCCTGCGCGAGGACAGGGGCCTGACCGGCACCAAGGAGGGCTGCAACGAAGGCGATTGCGGCGCCTGCACGGTGATCGTGAGCGACGAGACGGGTGCGCGCGCGCTGAACGCCTGCATCCTGTTCCTGTCGCAGCTGCACGGCAAATCGGTCCGCACCGTCGAGGGAATCACCGGGCCGGGGGGCGAGCTCCACCCCGTGCAGCGTGCGATGATCGACCATCACGGTAGCCAGTGCGGCTTCTGCACGCCGGGTATCATCGCCTCGATGGCCGCAGCCCATGCTGAAGGCCGTCATGACCATGACCTCGTGCTTGCCGGCAATCTCTGCCGTTGCACCGGCTATGCCCCGATCATCCGCGCCGCCGAGGCTGCCGCCGCCGAGCCGGTGCCGGTCTGGATGCAAGCGGATGACCCTGCAATCATCTGTTCGGAAATATCCTCGGGGGGTGCGGGGGGCAGACAGCCCCCCGTCGACATCAGCCGCCCCGCGACCAGCGACGAATTGGCGCGCTATTACGAGGCCAATCCCGATGCCACGCTGATTGCCGGGGCCACCGATATCGGGCTCTGGGTCACCAAGCAGTTGCGCGATCTGGTGAAGCCGGTCTTCCTTGGCGGCATCGCTGATCTGCGTCGGATAGAGCCGCAGGGGGCCATGATCCGTATCGGCGCCGGCGTCACCCTCAACCAGATGCGCGCCGCAATGGCGGGCCCGCATCCGGCGCTGGCCGCCATGCTGTCGCGTTTCGCCAGCGAGCAGGTGCGGGGGGCGGCCACCATCGGCGGCAATATCGCCAATGGCTCACCGATCGGTGATGGTCCGCCGGCGCTGATCGCGCTCGGGGCGCGGCTGCATCTGCGCTGCGGGGAGGCGCGGCGCGAGATGGCGCTGGAGGAGTTCTTCCTCGACTACCGCAAGCAGGACCGCCGTCCCGGCGAATTTGTCGAGGCGGTGACAATCCCCGCCATCGCGCCGGGGCTCAGGGTCTGGAAGCTTTCAAAGCGCTTCGATCAGGATATTTCGGCGGTGCTGGGCGCCTTCAACCTCATGGTGAAAGGCGGCATCATCACCGCTGCGCGCATCGCCTTCGGCGGTATGGCGGGCATCCCCAAGCGCGCGCCGGCCATGGAGGCGGCGCTGATCGGCCAGCCCTTCGCGCAGGCCGCCTTCGAGGCGGCAAAGGCTGCGGTCGCGCGGGACTTCACTCCACTTTCCGATATGCGTGCCTCCGCCGCCTACCGGATGGAGGCGGCGGGGAACATGGCGCTGCGCTATTGGCAGGAGGCGGAGGGCAGGGTGGTGAGCGTGCAGGGGGTGTCGCCATGAGCACCGGTAAACCGCTGCCGCATGATGCGGCGGAACTCCATGTCACCGGGCAGGCGCGCTATACCGATGATATCCCGCTGCCTGCGGGCGCGCTGCATCTGGCCTTCGGGCTTTCCACCGTCGCCCATGGCCGGATCACCGGGATGGACCTGTCGGCGGTGCGCGCGGCCCCCGGCGTGGTCGCGGTCTTCTCGGCCGTGGACTGGCCGGAGATGCCGGATTGCTCGCCCTCGCTCCATGACGAGCCGCTGCTTGCGGTGGGCGAGGTGCATTACCCCGGCCAACCGGTCTTTCTGGTGGTGGCCGAAAGTCATCTGGCGGCGCGCAAGGCGGCGCGGCTGGGTCGGATCAGCTACGAGGAGCTGCCGGCGATCCTGACCGTGGAAGAGGCGCTTGCCGCCGACAGCCGCTTTGAGACCGGTCCGATCATCTGGAGCCGGGGCGACGCGGCCACGGCCATCTCTGCCGCGCGTCATGTGATCGAGGCCGATTTCGAGATTGGCGGGCAGGAGCATTTCTATCTGGAGGGCCAGGTTGCCGCCGCGCTGCCGCAGGAAGGTGGTGATATGGTGATCCACAGCTCCACCCAGCACCCGAGCGAGATCCAGCACAAGGTCGCCCATGCGCTGCACCTGCCGCTGAACGCGGTGCGGGTCGAGGTGCGGCGGATGGGTGGCGGCTTCGGGGGTAAGGAGAGCCAGGGTAACCACCTCGCCATCGCCTGTGCGCTGGCGGCGCACGCCACCGGTCGGCCCTGCAAGATGCGCTATGACCGCGATGACGACATGGTGATTACCGGCAAGCGGCACGACCTGAAGATCCGCTACCGTGCCGGTTTCGATGCCGAGGGGCGGATTGCGGGGGTGGAATTCCTGCACCTTCTGCGCTGCGGCTGGGCACAGGATCTGAGCCTTGCCGTCGCCGACCGCGCCATGCTCCATGCCGATAACGCCTATCACCTCCCGCATGTGCGGATCGAGAGTCACCGGTTGCGCACCAATACCCAGTCAAATACCGCTTATCGCGGCTTCGGCGGCCCGCAAGGGGTGATCGGGATCGAGCGGGTGGTGGATCACATCGCCCATGTGCTGCGGCTCGACCCGGTTCTGGTGCGGCGGCGGAATTTCTATGCGGAGACGGCGGACGGGGGGCTGTCTGCCCCCCATGGCCCGCCACCTGGCCCGGCCACGGGCCGGGCATCCGCCGCTGAAAACCATCCACTGGAAGGTTTTCCGGGCGCGGCTCATCCCCCCGAGGATATTTCCGGACAGAAAATGGCAGGGGCCGGGCAGGGTGACGGCGGGGTGCAGACCACGCATTACGGGATGGCGGTCGAAGATTTCGTGCTGCGCGCGATGCTCGATGATCTGGAGCGGAGTTCGGATTACGCGGCGCGGCGGGCGGAGATCGTGCGCTGGAACGCGGGCTCGCCGGTATTGAAGCGCGGCATCGCGCTGACGCCGGTGAAGTTCGGGATTTCCTTCACGCTGACCTGGCTCAATCAGGCGGGCGCCTTGGTGCATGTCTATCAGGATGGCTCGATCCATCTCAACCATGGCGGCACCGAGATGGGGCAGGGGTTGTTTCTGAAGGTGGCGCAGGTGGCGGCCGAGGTCTTGGGTGTCGATGTCGGACGGGTGAAGATCACCGCGACCGATACCGCGAAAGTACCCAATACCTCGGCCACCGCCGCGTCGAGCGGCACCGACATGAACGGGATGGCGGCCCGGGCAGCCTGCATCACCCTCCGCGACCGGATGGCCGGGTTCATCGCCGACCGGCACGGGGTGGCGGCGGAGGATGTGCGCTTCGCGGATGGCATGGTTCGGGTGGCGGGTGAGGTTTACGCTTTCGAACAGGTGGCGGCCTGGGCCCATCAGGCGCGGATCTCGCTCTCGGCCACCGGTTTCTATGCCACGCCGAAGATCAGTTGGGACCGGGTGCGCGGGCAGGGACGGCCCTTCCTCTACTTCGCCTACGGCGCGGCGGTGAGCGAGGTTGTGATCGACACCTTGACGGGCGAGAACCGCATTCTGCGTGCCGATATCCTGCATGATACCGGGGCGAGTCTGAACCCTGCCATCGACATCGGGCAGGTGGAGGGCGCCTATGTGCAGGGCGCGGGGTGGCTCACCACCGAGGAGCTGGTTCGGGACGGCAAGGGGCGGCTCATGACCCATGCGCCCTCGACCTACAAGATCCCGGCCTGTTCCGACCGGCCAGCGGTCTTCAACGTGCGGCTGTGGAACCGGCCGAACCGGGAGGCGACGGTTGGCCGCTCCAAGGCAGTGGGTGAGCCGCCCTTCATGCTGGGGATCTCGGTGCTGATGGCGCTTTCGGATGCTGTGGCGGCCTGCGGGGATGGTTCGGTCTACCCGGCGCTGGATGCGCCGGCCACGGCGGAGCTGGTGCTGTGGGCGGTCGGAAGGCAGCAGCGCGATGTTTGAGCGGGCGGAACTCCTTGCGGCGCTGGCGGCCCATGGTCGCGTGGTGCGGATCGTGGTGGCCGAGGTGAAGGGGTCTGCCCCGCGCGAGACGGGGGCGGCAATGCTGGTCTGGCAGGGCGGGCAGAGTGGGACCATCGGCGGCGGCGCGCTGGAGCATCTGGCGACGTTGCGCGCGCAAGAGATGCTGGAAGGTGCCGCCGCGCGGCGGTTCGAGCGCTGGCCGCTTGGCCCGGGGATCGGGCAATGCTGCGGCGGGGCGGTGACGCTGGTCTCCGAGCGCTTTGAGCCGGGGGACATGCTGCCGGAGGATGTCGTGGTGCGCCCCGTCACGGAGGACGGCGCGGTGATGCCGCTCTCGGTGCATCGGCTGCTGGCCGCGGTGCGCGGGCAGGGGGTGGTCCCTGCGCCGCAGCTTGTACAGGGCTGGTTCATCGAACCGGTGGCGCGGCCGGCGCGGCTGATCTGGATCTGGGGGGCGGGACATGTGGGCCGTGCCCTGGTTTCGGTGCTGGCACCACTTCCGGATCTGGCGATCACCTGGATCGACACCGCGACCGAGCGCTTTCCCGAAACCATTCCGGCGGGGGTGACGATGCTGCCCGCCGTCGATCCGGCGCTGCTGGTTGCCCATGCGCCGCACGCCGCCGAGCATGTGGTGCTGACCTATTCCCATGCGCTGGATCTGGAACTCTGCCACCGGATTCTGGCGCGGGGGAGCCGCGGCCTCGGCGTCATCGGGTCGCAGACCAAGGCGGCGCGATTCCGGGCGCGGCTGGCCGATCTGGGGCATTCCGTAACGGAAATTCAACACATGACCTGCCCCATAGGTGACAAGAGCCTTGGCAAACATCCGCAAGCCATTGCACTAGGCATAGCGGCTGCCATGCTGAAGGCGGCGGAGCGGGGCGGCCTGCGGGGGGAGAGAACGGCATGACCGAGCGCGCGGAACTCCTGCGGATCGAGGGGGTGGGCAAGACCTATCCCGGGGTGGTGGCCAACAGCGATGTTTCCCTCACGATCCGCGAGGGCGAGGTTCACGCTCTGCTGGGCGAGAACGGCGCGGGGAAATCGACGCTGGTGAAGATGATCTACGGCCTTGTGAAGCCCGATAGCGGGCGGATGATCTGGCGCGGCGCGGACTATGCGCCGGCGCGGCCGTCGGCGGCGCGGGCTGCGGGCGTGGCGATGGTATTCCAGCATTTCAGCTTGTTCGAGGCGCTGGACGTGGCCGAGAATGTGGCTCTGGGCATGGAGACGCCGCCGCCGATGCGCGAACTCGCCGCCCGGATCCGCGCGGTGTCGGAAGAATACGGCCTGCCGCTCGATCCCGCCCGGACGGTGGGTGATCTTTCGGCGGGCGAGCGGCAGAGGGTCGAGATCATTCGCTGCCTGCTGCAATCGCCGAAGCTCCTGATCATGGACGAGCCGACTTCGGTGCTGACGCCGCAGGAGGTGGAGATCCTGTTCAAGACGCTTCGGCAGTTGCGGGCGGAGGGGACCTCGATCCTTTACATCTCGCACAAGCTTGAGGAAATCCGCACGCTTTGCGACGTGGCGACGGTGCTGCGGCGGGGCAAGGTGGTGGATACCTGCATCCCGGCAGAGAAATCGGCGCGGGAGCTGGCCGAGATGATGGTGGGTGCGACGCTGACCCAGCCGGAGCGACGGGCAGGGGAGAAGGGGGAGGTGGTGCTGGGCGTCTCGGACCTCTCGATCGCCTCGCCGGCCCCGTTCGGCACCAGCCTTAAGGGCGTGAGCTTCACCGTGGCGAAGGGCGAAGTACTGGGCATCGCCGGCGTGGCGGGGAACGGGCAGGATGAATTGCTGCTGGCGTTGAACGGCGAGATCCGCTGCGAGGCGGACCGGATTCGCGTCCATTCCCGTCCGGTCGGCGATCTGGGGCCGAACGAGCGTCGGCGCGCGGGTCTCGTCTCGGCGCCGGAGGAGCGGCTGGGCCATGCCGCGGCACCCGCGATGACGCTGACCGAGAATGCGCTGCTTTCGGGCGCGGTGCGGCAGGGGCTGACGAAGCACGGCTTCATCGACCTCGGACGGGCGGAGGCCTTCGCGCAAGGGATCGTGGAGCGGTTCGATGTGCGCACGCCGGGCACCCATGTTGCGGCGCGGGCGCTCTCGGGCGGGAACCTGCAGAAATTCGTGGTGGGCCGCGAACTCATGCAGAAGCCGGAGGTAATCGTCATCAGCCAGCCGACCTGGGGTGTGGATGCGGCGGCGGCGGCTTCGATCCGGCAGGCCATCCTCGACCGTGCGGCAGCGGGGGCGGCGGTGGTCGTCATCAGCCAGGACCTGGACGAATTGCTGGAGATATCGGACAGCTTCGCCGCGCTGAACGAGGGACGGCTGACCCGGCCCCGCCCGGTGGAGGGGCTGGGGATCGAGGAGATCGGGCTGATGATGGGCGGTGCGCATGGCATGGAGGTGGCGCATCATGCCGGTTGAGCGCGGCCTGCCTGCGGTGGAGAAGGGGGGGCTTTCCGTCCCCCGCGGGGCCTGCGGTCCATTCGTTGCTGAAAGCCATCCACGGGATGGTTTTCCTGGCACGGCTCATCCCCGAGGATATTTTCAGGCGGAAAATGGGGCCGGAGGCGATTGGTCCGGCTCATCCGGCGCGATGGACGACGGTGCCGGTCGGTGGGTGAGCTGCGGCGGGGGACAGGGGGCTGTCTGCCCCACACGGTCTTCGGCCTCCTCCCGGGGATATTTCCGGACCGATGACGGGGGTGCGTTGAGTGGCCGGGGTGCAGGGAGAGCGGATTTGAGGGAGAGGGGGTCCGTCGGGGCATCCGGCCTTTGCCGCACAGGATATATTCCGATGGAGAAGGGACGGAGGGTGGGGTGGCCATGCTGAGGCTGGAGCGGCGACCGACGCCCTCGCAATTCTGGAGCCGGGCGACACCGCTTCTGGCGGTGGCGCTGACCATGGTTGCCGGCGGGATCATGTTCGCGGTGCTGGGCAAGAACCCGGTTACGGCGATCCGCACCATCTTCTGGGATCCGCTCTTTGGCGAGTTCGCCTGGTATCTGCGCGGGCAGTTGCTTGTGAAGGCGGGGCCGCTGATCCTGATTGCGGTGGGCCTGAGCATGGGTTTCCGGGCCGGGATCTGGAATATCGGTGCCGAGGGGCAATATATCATGGGCGCGATCGCCGGGGCGGCGGTGGGCCTTGCGGTCTATCCGGTGGAGACACGCTGGATCTTCCCGCTGATGGTGGTGGCGGGGGCGTTCGGCGGCTGGCTCTGGGCGATGATTCCGGCGGTGCTGAAGACACGGTTCAACACCAACGAGATCCTCGTCTCGCTGATGCTGGTCTACGTGGCGCAAACCGTGCTTGCCATGGCTTCGACCGGCTTTCTGCGCAACCCGCAGGGGGCGGGCTTTCCGGGCAGCCGCAATTTCTCGAACTATCCGGCGGCACATAACGACTGGCTGATCGAGAGCGCGGGGCTGCATTGGGGCGGGATTGCCGCGCTGATGGCGGTGGCGGCGGGCTATGTGCTGCTGCAACGCCATATCCTTGGCTTCCAGATCAAGCTTTCGGGGCAGGCGCCCCGGGCGGCGCGCTTCGCCGGGGTGAACCCGGAGCGGCTGGTGCTGATCTGCATGGGGCTGGCCGGGGCGCTGGCCGGGCTGGCCGGTGTCTTCGAGGTGACGGGGCCCGCCGGGCAGATCAGTATCGATTTCAACGTGGGTTACGGCTTTACCGCGATCATCGTGGCCTTTCTCGGTCGGCTCAACCCGGTAGGGATCCTGTTCGCGGGGCTCCTGATGGCGCTGACCTATATCGGCGGCGAGATGGCGTCGACCAATCTCGGCCTGCCTTCGGCGGCGATCCAGGCGTTCCAGGGGATGCTCTTGTTCTTCCTGCTGGCTTGCGATTTGCTGACCAATTACCGTATCCGTCTGAAAGGGGAGGCGCGCTGATGTTCGGGGGTATTGATCCCGCCTTGCTGATCGCCGCGCTGATGGTGGCCTCGGTGCCGATCCTGCTGGCGGCGGTGGGCGAACTGGTGGTGGAGCGGGCCGGCGTGTTGAACCTCGGGGTCGAGGGGATGATGATCATGGGCGCGGTCGTGGGCTTCATCGCGGCGGTGGAGAGCGGCAGCCCGCTGGCGGGCTTCGTCGGGGGAGCGCTGGGAGGCGCGGGCCTGAGCCTGCTCTTCATGCTGCTGACACAGGTGATGCAGGCCAATCAGGTGGCCTCGGGCCTTGCGCTGACGTTGTTCGGGCAGGGGCTCTCGTCGCTGCTCGGGCAGGGTTATGTGGGGGTGAAGCCGCCGCATACGGGGGCGGTGCCCTTCGGGCCGCTGGTCGATATTCCCTTTCTTGGCCGGGTGCTGTTCGGCCATGATCCGCTGGTCTATCTGTCGGTCATCATGGTAGCTGCGGTCTGGGCCATGCTGAAATTCAGCCGCGCCGGCCTTATCCTGCGGGCGGTGGGCGAGAATCACGAGGCCGCCCATGCGCTTGGCTACAAGGTGGTGGGTATCCGCTGCCTTGCCATCCTGTTCGGCGGTGCGATGGCGGGGCTGGGCGGTGCCTATGTAAGCCTCGTGCGGGTGCCGCAATGGGTGGACGGGATCACCGCCGGTGCCGGCTGGATCGCGCTGGCTATCGTGGTCTTTGCAAGCTGGAAGCCGTGGCGGGCGCTGCTGGGCGCCTGGCTCTTCGGCGGGATCAGCGTTCTGCAGCTCAACCTGCAGGCGGCGCGGATTGGGATTCCGGTCGAGTACCTGTCGATGTCACCTTATGTGATAACCATCCTCGTGCTGGTGGTGATGTCCTCCGGTCGTGGGCGGGCGGCTTTGTCCGCTCCGGCCTGTCTGGGGCAGAATTTCCACGCCACGTCCTGAGACGCGGGCGAAATCAACCGGGGCCCCGGCCCCCACCGGGAGAGACGCGAATGAAACGCAGACAGCTTCTTGCCACGGGGGCCCTCGGCCTGTCGCTGGCCTTCGGTGGCGCGGCGATGGCGCAGGACAAGACCAAGGCCTGCTTTGTCTATGTCGGGCCGATCGGCGATATGGGCTATTCCTTCCAGCACCATCAGGGCGCGCTGGCGGTGCAGGAGAAATTCGGCGACAAGGTAGAGGTAACCTGGCAGGAAAGCGTGCCGGAAGGCGCCGATGCCGAGCGCGTGCTGACCCAGATGGCGCTGGGCGGTTGCAACATCATCTTCACCACCTCCTTCGGTTATATGGATGCGACCAATGCGGTGGCGAAGAAGTTTCCCGATGTGAAATTCGAGCACGCGACCGGTTTCAAGCGTGAATCGCCCAATGTCGCGACCTATAACGCCCGCTTCTATGAAGGGCGGGCGGTGCAGGGCACCATCGCGGGGATGATGACCAAGACCAACAAGATCGGTTACATCGGCTCCTTCCCGATCCCCGAGGTAGTGATGGGCATCAACTCCTACTATCTTCACGCCAAGAAGGTGAATCCGGATGTCGAACTGTCGGTGATCTGGGCGATGACCTGGTTCGACCCGGCGAAAGAGGCCGACGCGGCAAGGGCGATGATCGATCAGGGCGTGGATGTGATCGCCGCTCATACCGATTCCACCGCGCCGCTGGCCGAGGCTGCGAAGACGGGCGGCAAGGTGATCGGCTTCGGCCAGGCCTCCGACATGGCGGAATACAAGCCGAGCCCGCGCGTGTCCTCGATCATCGACAACTGGGCGCCTTATTACATCGAGCGCGTAGGTGCGGTCATCGACGGCACCTGGGAGCAGAGCGACACCTGGTCCGGCATCCCGGAGGGGGTGGTCGAGATCGGCGAGATCACCGAGGCGGTGCCTGCCGAGGTGAAGGCGGCGGCCGAGAAGGTGCGCGACGAGATCGCCGCCGGCACCTACCATCCCTTCACCGGCCCGATCAACAAGCAGGACGGCTCACCCTGGCTGGCCGAGGGCCAGACCGCGCCGGATGGCGATCTGCTGGGCATGAACTTCTTCGTCGAGGGTATCAAGGACGCGATGCCCCAATAAGAAACGCGCCTTACAGCCCCGTCCGGGCTGACGAGGCCCGCCCTTCGGGGCGGGCCTTTTTGTCGATGGGACAGTTTGGTGTCTGCGGTTGAGGGCTGCACGGCCCCTCGCGTATCGCAGCAGTGTATCCCCCGTTCTCTGCCATTCCCAGGGAGACGAGCGGAAAGACGGTGTGGCAGGGTGCTGAAAGGGCCGGGCGGGCTCCCGGAAGACCCGCTCCTGCTAAGAACGGGGGTGAGCTCTTCCGCCGCCCGGAAACAAGGCGCGAAGCGCCGCCGGGCAGCGCTTATGCCCGCCCCGGGCGGGCGCTATGGTGGGGTAGGCGCGGAGATATGAGTTTGGCGTGGCTGAGCCATAACGCACAGACCACAACCGTCTCAGCACCCACCCACGGTCGGGTGCTGCCCGCTGTTGCGGCGGGTGACGAGGATCGGGGCGAGAGCAGATCGCGCCGGATTTACCCGGGCTCCGGATGAACACCGATCCTGTCTTGCGCACCCCCAAAAGGCTGTGGGGTCGATCGGGTCCGCGTGTCTCATGCCTGCTTTCTTCCCAATGGCCCCGCAGGGCGCGGTGCCCCGAGCCTCCCTCAGAGATTCTCTGCCTGCGGCATTCCGAGGATGTGATAGCCGCCATCGACGTGCACCACCTCACCCGTGGTGCAGGCGCCGTAGTCGGAGCAGAGCCAGACCGCCGTGCCACCGATTGCCTCCAGCGTCGCGTTGCCGCGCATCGGCGCGTTCGCCTCGGTATGGCGATAGGTCGCGCGCGCGCCACCGATGGCCGCTCCGGCAAGGGTTTTCATCGGTCCGGGCGAGATCGCGTTCACCCGCACCTTTTGCGGCCCGAGGTCATTCGCCAGATAGCGCGTGGTGCTTTCCAGCGCGGCCTTCGCCACGCCCATCACGTTGTAATTCGGAGTGACGCGGGTCGAGCCCTGGAAGGTCAGCGTGATCAGGCTGCCGCCCTCGGGCATCAGCTCCGCCGCGCGGCGGCTCACGTCAATGAAGGAGAAGCAGGAAATATCCAGCGAATGACGGAAATTTCCCCGGCTGGTATTGATGAAGCGGCCGGTCAGTTCCGACTTGTCGGAAAATGCAATGGCATGGATCAGGAAATCCATCCTGCCCCAGCGTACCTTCAGCGCCGCGAAACAGGCATCGAGGCTCGCATCATCGGTCACGTCCACATCGACCAGCAGATCCGAGCCGACCGAGGCCGCCAGCGGCTCCACCCGCTTGCCGAACGCCTCGCCCTGGTAGGAGAAGGCCAGTTCGGCGCCCTCGTCGGCCAGCGCCTTCGCGATGCCCCAGGCGATGGAACGGTCGTTGGCGACGCCCATCACCAGGCCGCGCTTGCCTTTCATCAGTTCCGCCATGCGGCCCTCCCGGATTATGGGGCCTCAGCCCTGATATCTGCTCATCACCAGCGTGGCATTGGTGCCGCCGAAGCCGAAGCTGTTGGACAGGACCGAATCCATGCCGACATGCTCGCGATAGCTGGTGGCGATCTCCTCGGGCCTCAGCTCGGGGTCGAGCTGGGTGACATTGGCCGAGGCGGTGATGAAATCGCCCTGCAGCATCAGCAGCGAATAGATCGCCTCATGCACGCCGGTTGCCCCCAGCGAGTGCCCGGTCAGCGACTTGGTGGAGGAGATGGGAGGCACCCTGCCCTCGCCGAACACCGCGCGCACCGCCTTCACCTCGGTCACGTCGCCTGCCGGGGTCGAGGTGCCGTGGGCGTTGATATAGCTGATCTTCCGCCCCTCCGGCAGGGTGGAAAGCGCCAGCCGCATCGACCGCTCGCCACCCTCGCCCGAGGGGGCAACCATGTCATACCCGTCCGAGGTGGCGCCGTAGCCGGTGACTTCGGCATAGATCTTCGCGCCGCGTGCGAGGGCATGGTTCAGCTCTTCCAACACCACCACACCACCGCCACCCGCGATCACAAAGCCGTCGCGGGTCGCGTCGAAGGCGCGACTCGCCGTATGCGGCGTGTCGTTATATTTCGACGACATGGCCCCCATCGCGTCGAAGAGGCAGGAAAGCGTCCAGTCCAGTTCCTCGCCGCCGCCGGCAAACACGATGTCCTGCTTGCCCATCTGGATCAGTTCGGTGCCGTTGCCGATGCAATGCGCCGAGGTGGAGCAGGCCGAGGTGATCGAATAGTTCACCCCTTTGATCCGGAACGGCGTGGCGAGGCAGGCCGAATTGGTCGAGGACATGCAGCGCGTCACCATGAACGGCCCCATCCGCTTCGGTGCGCCCTTCTCGATCACGATCTGATGCGCCTGGAAGAAGTTGGAGGTCGACGGCCCGCCGGAGCCGACGATGATCCCGCTGCGCTCGTTCGACACCTCGCTTTCCGTCAGCCCGCTATCGGCGATGGCCTGCTGCATCGCGAGGAAGTTGTAGGCGGCGCCCGGCCCCATGAAGCGCAGGTCGCGCTTGTCGATATGATCCTCCAGCACGATCTGTGGCATGCCGTGAACCTGGCTGCGGAAGCCGCGCTCGGCATAGTCCGGGGCGAAGACGATGCCGGACCGGCCCGCGCGCAGTGATGCCTCGACCTCCGCCGCGTTGTTGCCGATGGGCGAGACGATGCCGATGCCGGTGATGACGACGCGACGCATGGGGATGTTCCTTCCGTAATCCTGGCCTTTAGCTGGCCGAGAGTGCGACCTTCATGTCTTTCACGACATAGATGGTTTCGCCATCCGCCTCGACGCGGCCATCGGCCACGCCCATGGTCAGGCGACGTGTCTGCACCGCCTTGGTGAAATCGACGAAATAGCGCAGAAGCTTGCGGTCGGGCCGCACCATGCCTGTCAGCTTCACCTCGCCTACGCCGAGCGCATAGCCGCGCCCCAGCCAGCCACGCCAGCCGAGATTGAAGCCGGTGAGCTGCCAGAGCCCGTCAAGGCCGAGGCAGCCCGGCATGATCGGGTTGCCGGGGAAATGACAGGCGAAGAACCACAGGTCAGGCTTGATGTCGAACTCGGCCACCACATGGCCCTTGCCATGCGCGCCGCCCTCTCCGGAGATCCCGGTGATGCGGTCCATCATCAGCATCGGCGGTTCCGGAAGCTGGGCATTGCCGGGGCCGAAAAGCTCCCCGCGCGCGCATTTCAGCAGGTCGTCCCGGTCGAAACTCGTCGGATATGGCGCCATCTGGCCGTCTTCTCCCAAACTGACTTTTTCCCCTGTATCACCCCGGTCTTGGCCGTGGCAAGGCGCGACTGGGGGAGGGCCGCTCCCTTGCCGCGCTCCGGGCGGAGAAAGAACCGCATGGCGACAACCTGCATCTTCGCATCCTCCCCTTTTCCCCAGGACGAAGGGGCGGTGCCCGACCTCGGTCCAGATGTGGGCTCACGCAGTGCGTTCACCCTCCTTCGATACACCACATGACAGATGGCAGCGGCCCGCCCCGGGGGCGCTCGCAACGCTCGTGGTCGTCGCCTTATGGTGAACTCCCGCCCAACTCATATCCCGGTGCCCCGT
>JAIRJX010000332.1 GCA_031260425.1 Gemmobacter sp. | reverse complement strand
CCGTCGATCGTCGAGCGCGAGTTGCAGGTGCAGACTGCCAAGGCGCTGGAGGAGAACGCAACCTCGGCCAAGCCGAAGCCGGAACAGGTGATCCACAACAACATCATTCCGGGCCGGATGAAAAAATTCCTCGCCGAAAACACGCTGCTTGGCCAGGCTTTCGTCATCAACCCGGATGTGACGGTGGAACAGGCCGCGAAAGAGGCCGGGGTGGAGATCACCGGCTATGCCCGCGTCGCGGTGGGCGAAGGCGTCGAGAAGAAGGAAGAGGATTTCGCCGCCGAAGTGGCGAAGACCCTCCGGGGCTGATTCCGACGGATTGGCCGGACCGGACCACAAGCGGCGCCCCTCGGGGCGCCGTTTTGCATTCGGGCGCGTGCGGGCCGGGTGGGCGCGGGCAGGAAGAAAACAAAAAAACGGCGGCACCACCGAAGCAGCACCGCCGTTAAACCGGGCACGAGGGGAATCGGCACCCGAGGGCAGGGCGGGAGCCGCAAGGCGAAATAACCTACGGCTCCCGCTGGTTTCGCCTTGCGGCGGACGGCCCGGATTGTCGTAATTGACGGGGCCGCAGGGGCATTCCCTAGGCAGGACGCTTCGGGAATGCATGCCTTGTGCCACGAAATCTGACGTAAGGTAAGTCAGGAATTCCTTACCCGGTCACACCGCCGGTCGCGGGCTGTTGCGGGTGAAATATCTGGTTCAGCAATACACCCTTGGCGACCGCCTGCGCCGTGGTCTCCACATCCAGCGCAAGACGGGCGAGCCGCAGGTGCTTTTCCACCATGGCGGGAGAGACATCCATCAGGAGCGCGATATCCTGCGTGGTCTTGCCGTCGGCCACCCATTCCAGCGTCTCACGCTGGCGTTTCGACAGCGGGCGGCGCCGGGTCGGCAGGGGCAGGTGGCAGATCCGCAGATGCATGACATGCGCAACTGCCTGCATCGCCGCGCCATGTCGTGCCAGGATGCCGTCGACCGCCTCGTGGTCAAGGCCGGGATCTGCCGCCAGACCCAGCGCGCCCTTCTGGCGCGGGGCGACCTCGGGGAAGCTGAAGGTCAGCCCGGCGCGCAGGCCAAGGCTATGGTTCTGGCGCATCGCCTCAGCCTCATCAGGGCACAGGCGACCGGCATGAAGGGCGTCATCCGCCCAACGCCAACTGCAACAACCGTCATGCTCCATTGCCCAGCGATAAAGCGGAGTGCGCGCGTAGAAGCCGTCGCGGAAGTAGAAGGCGCTGTAGTCTTGTCCAAAGGTGGTGAAGTAAATCGCGTCCGACATGTCACCCGCCGAGGCCGCATTGCGGAATCGGGTGAAGCCGTAATTGCCGCGCCCGAAGCCGAGACCGGCGAAATAGCCCATGGCGAGCTGCCAAACCTCTTCGGCACGGCGCGCCTCGGCCAGTGCGTTGATCAATCCCGCGAGTTCGTCCATACCCTGCCCGGCCCCACCTGCCGTCCCTGCGGCGGATGATGCGTCGGCCCGGCGGGAATGTCGAGAGACAGGATGGGTTATCGCGCGGCGCGGGCCTTCGCCGTTTCGCCCCGCTGTGCGGCGCGGGTGGTGCGCGTCAGATCCGGCGCCAGCGCCATCATCGCGTCGAACTGGGTGAGGAAGACCTGCCCGCTCAGCCCGTCGAGAAACGGGCTGCGGCCAAGCCGGTCCATCACCGGTCCCTTCACCTCCGACAGGTGCAGCCGCACGCCGCTATCCCGTAGCCGGGCATTCAGCGCCTCCAGCGTTTCCAGCGCCGAGGAATCGATGACATTCACCGCCGTGCAGATCAGCACGACATGGTGCAGGCCGGGATTGTCGGCGGTCTCGGCCAGAAGCCGGTCCTCCAGAAAGCGGGCATTCGGGAAATAGAGGCTTTCGTCGATGCGGATCGACAGCACCTCGGGCGCGGTGACGACATGATGGCGCTCGACATTGCGGAAGTGCTCGGTCCCCGGCACCTGGCCCACCACCGCGACATGCGGGCGTGAGGAGCGCCACAGATGCAGCGCCAGCGACAGGATCACCCCGGCGCTGATCCCGGCCTCCACCCCCAGCAGCAAGGTGACGAGGATGGTGGTCAGCATCGCCGCGAAATCGCTGCGGCTGTAATGAAAGGTTCGGCCAAGCGCGCCGGTATCGACGAGGCTCAGCACCGCTACGATGATGGTGGCGGCGAGCGTCGCCTTCGGCAGATCGGCCAGAAGCGGCGTCAGCAGGAACGCGGCAAGCGCCATGCCGATGGCGGTGAAGGCGCCCGCTGCCGGGGTCTCGGCGCCGGCGTCGAAATTCACCACCGAGCGCGCAAAGCCCCCGGTCACCGGAAACCCGCCCGACACCGCCGCACCGAGATTGGCAGCCCCGAGCGCCACCAGCTCCTGATCCGGGTCGATACGCTGGCGCCGCTTGGCGGCGAGGGTCTGGGCGACCGAGATGGTCTCGACATAGCCCACCAGCGTGATGAGCAGCGCCGGAAGCAGGATCGCCTGCCAGAGCGCCGGATCGAAAGGCGGCAGGGAAGGGCGGGGCAGGCCGCGCGGGATGTCGCCCACCACCGGCAGATCAAGCCCGCCGAGCTTCACCGCCGCGATGGTGACGGCAACCGAGGCGATGGGGGCCGCGCGGCTGAGCGCCCCCGCGCTGCGGTCGGCAAGGCCAAGACGGACCAGCCACGGTTTCAGCCTGCTTCGGGTCCAGAACAGGAAGAGCATGACCACAAGGCCGAGGATCAGCGCGGCGGAATTGGTCTCTCCCAGCCGGGAGAGCAGCGCCTGCGCGATCTCGGGCAGCGTCTCGCCCCGTGCCGAAAAGCCGAGGATCTGCGGCACCTGCCCGGCGGCGATCAGGATCCCGGAAGCAGTGATGAAGCCCGAAATCACCGGATGACTGATGAAATTTGCGAAAAAACCCAACCGCAGCAGCCCCATCGCCAGCAGCATCAGCCCCGAAAGGGTGGCAAGTGCTATGGCGGCGCCCAGATATTCCGGCGTGCCCTGTGCGGCGAGCGGCGCCACGGCGGCGGCCGTCATCAGGCTCACCACCGCCACCGGGCCGACCGCCAGCGTACGCGAGGTGCCGAAGACCGCATAGAGCAGGAGCGGCGCGATGGAGGCGTAAAGCCCGACCTCCGCCGGCAGCCCCGCCAGCAGCGCATAGGCCAGAGATTGCGGGATCAGCATGATGGTGACGATCACCGCCGCCAGCAGATCACCCGCCAGCGCCGCAGGGGTGTAGCGGGCGGCCCAGTCGAGGATCGGCAGGTATCGGCGCATCACGGACTCCCATGGATGAGTGGTTCCAGATAGGCCACCGCAAGTCACATGGCAAGTTATGAATATGTCGGCCGGGCAGGGCGGCCCCGCCGCTAGTTCAGTTTTGCGGCCTCCGCCGCGCGGCGGATCGCGGCGCTATTGGCGCCATACGGTGCGGGATCGGCTCCCGAGCCGCCGGTGAACACCGCCGATCCCGCTACCAGCACATCGGCTCCGGCGGCGGCGACGAGCGGCGCTGTCTGCGCTGTGACGCCGCCGTCGATCTCGATATGGATCGGGCGGTCACCGATCATCTCGCGCAAGGATCGCACTTTATCTACTTGAGAATGAATGAATTTCTGGCCTCCGAAGCCCGGATTGACCGTCATCACGCAGATCAGGTCCACCATGTCGAGCAGATGCAGCACCGCTTCCGGCCCGGTACCGGGATTAAGCGCGAGGCCCGCTTTCACGCCATGCGCCCGGATCGCCTGAAGCGTGCGGTGGATATGCGGCCCGGCCTCCAGATGCGCGGTGATGATATCGGCCCCAGAACGCGCGAACGCCTCGATATAAGGATCGACCGGCGCGATCATCAGATGCACATCCATCACGCCTTTGACATGCTTACGGATCGCCGCGCAAGTCGCTGGTCCAAAAGTGATATTCGGAACGAAGTGCCCGTCCATCACATCGACATGCACCCAGTCGGCGCCTTGCGCCTCGATAGCTTCGCATTCCGCGCCGAAATTGGCGAAATCGGCGGAAAGGATCGACGGGGCGATCTTGATGGCGCGGGAAAAGGTCATCTGCAGGCTCCAGGCTGACAACGCGTCCTGTTTGCCGGGCGGTGGGCAGGAATGCAAGAGCACGCCTTTTCCGAGGTGTCCGGATGAGTTTATATTACATAATAGTTATTATCAGATTTATATCATGTAGGAGCGAAGTTAAAATGTCCCTCCTGAGCAAAGCAGAAGTGTCACCCTTCCGGCGTTCTGGCGCGTTGCGGGAGATTGGCCGTGGGATGGGTTCTGATGAGCGAGCGCGAGCTTCAGCGCGTAGAAGTCCTTTCCCGAGTTCTCGACGGCAGCATGAGTGCTGCGAAGGCTGCGGCGGTGATGGCCGTGAGCATCCGGCATGTCCGTCGCATGCTGTCGCGGTTTCGACGGGACGGCGCAGCCTCGCTCGCGCACCGGTCACGAGGTCGGCCTTCCAACAATCGCCTTGCGGTGGACATCCGGGAAACGGCCCTGTCGCTGGTTCGAGCACATTATGCAGATTTCGGCCCGACGCTGGCGGCCGAGAAGCTGGCAGAGCGCCATGGTGTGACAGTGTCGCGCGAGACGCTGCGGACCTGGATGGCCGAGGACGGTCTCTGGCTCTCACGCAAACAGCGCCGGGCGTTCCACCAGCCACGGCTGCGGCGCGAGTGCTACGGCGAATTGATCCAGATCGATGGATCGGATCATCGCTGGTTCGAGGATCGCGGACCGGCCTGCACCCTTCTGGTCTTCATTGATGATGCAACGAGCACGCTGATGCAGATGCGATTTGTCCCCTCCGAAAGCACCTTTACCTATTTCGAGGCGCTGGACGGCTACCTGTCGGAACATGGCCGCCCGGTGGCCTTCTACTCTGACAAGCATACGGTGTTCCGCGTCGCGAAGGCCGCGGCAAAGACCGGCCATGGCATGACGCAGTTCGGTCGCGCCCTTGCCGAGCTGAACATCGAGATCCTGTGCGCGAACTCCAGCCAGGCCAAGGGCCGTGTCGAACGCGCGAACCGGACGCTGCAGGACCGTCTGGTCAAGGAGCTGCGCCTGGAAGGGATCAGTGACATGGCGGCCGCGAACGCCGTCCTGCCCGCCTTCATGGCCCGCTACAATGCAAGGTTTGCCAAAGCCCCTGCCCGATCCGACAACCAGCATCGGCCGCTGAATCTGCCGCCCGAGCGCAAGGCTGACATCCTGTGCTGGCGTGACCAGCGCTATGTCGACCGCCAGCTGACGCTGCGCTACGAGCGCAAGCGGATCATGCTGGAGGAGAACGAGATCACCCGCGATCTCGTCGGCAAGTATGTCGAGACCTACGTCTTCGCCGACGGTCGGATCGACATCCGCTGGAAAGGCATCTCGCTGGCCTGGCGCGCCTTCGACCACAACCAGCAGCATGTGACCCATGCCGCGATAGCAGAAAACAAGCGTCTCGGCGAAGTCCTGGCCTATGCCAAAGCCCTGCAGGAAGCCGCGCCGCCGAAGATCACCAGCGTCGGCAAACAGCGTTCCAGGTATCAGCCGACGGGAAGAAGAAGCCCGGGAGCGCCGTCATTTCTCGACAAACGCGCCGCCCGTCGTGCCGCAGAAGCCGCGCAAGTGGCGGGGCAGGTCTCCGATGCGTGAGGTCTCCGCCCTGCCCCGCCACACCCCAACGACACCACAAAAGGACATTTCTATTTTGCTGAGACGCGGACTCTTTTTCGTGGTTGCAACAATATCAGATTTATATCACCTGACCTGCCGCCCAGCCCGACGACCAGGCCCATTGGAAATTATAGCCGCCAAGCCAGCCGGTCACGTCCACCACCTCGCCCACGAAATAGAGCCCATCCACCGCGCGCGCCTGCATGGTGCGGGCGTCAAGCATGTCGGTGCTGACGCCGCCTAACGTCACCTCGGCCGTGCGGTAGCCTTCGCTGCCAACCGGTGTCAGCACATGCTCATGCACCAGCGCCGCCAGCCGGTCGAGCGCGGCGTTGGGCTGGTCGGCCAGGTTGCCACCAAGGCCGGAGCGCTCCTCGAGAGGGCGTGCCAGCTTCTCCGGCACGATGCGGGCCAGCGCGGTGCGGATCGCGATGCGCCCGCCGCCGCTCCGCATCGCCCGCAGTTGCGCCCCTGCACCAGCCCCACGCGCAAGATCGAGCGTGACGCTGTCGCCCTCGCGCCAATAGGAGCTGATCTGCAGGATCGCCGGGCCCGAAAGCCCGCGATGGGTGTAGAGGATCGCCTCGTCGAAACCGGTGCGACCCAGCCGCGCGGTGCCGGTGACCGAGGTGCCGGAAAGCGGCGCGGTTTCCGCCAGCACCTGCGCGGCCAGCGTCAGCGGCACCAGCCCCGGCCGGGTCTGCTCCACCTTCAGGCCGAAGCTTTCGGCGGCCTGATAGCCATAACCGGTCGCCCCCATCGTCGGGATCGCCTTGCCGCCGGTCGCGATCACCACGCTCTCGGTCACTACCGGCCCGCGCGCGGTCTCTATCCGGAACCCCTGCCCCTCGCGCTGCACCGCACCCGTCGCGGTCTCCAGCCAGAGCGTGACGCCCGCGAGCGCCATGTCGCGCCTGAGCATGTCGACGATCTGCACCGCCGGCCCGTCGCAGAACAGTTGCCCCAGTGTCTTTTCATGC
>JAIRJX010000330.1 GCA_031260425.1 Gemmobacter sp. | reverse complement strand
GATGCCGCCCCGGAATTTTCCATCGAGGATATGGCGCATAGGGTGATCTCTGCGTTGCGCGACCGGCCGGACGTGCTGGAGGGGATATGAGATGAGCGGGACCGAGACGGTTCATGTCGCGCTGGATGCGCGGGCCTATGACGTGCGGATCGGGCGCGGGCTGGTGGCGCAAGCCGGGGCGGAGATCGCGCCGCTGCTGCGGCGCAAGCGGGTGGCCATCGTCACCGACGTCCATGTGGCGGGCCTCCACCTCGCGCCCCTGCGGGCGGCGCTCTCCGAGGCGGGCATCGTCTCCGAGGCGCTGATCCTGCCGCCGGGTGAGGCGACCAAGGGCTGGGAGCAGTTCACCCGCTCCGTCGAATGGCTGCTGGAGCAGAAAGTGGAGCGGCGTGATCTGGTCATCGCGCTTGGTGGCGGGGTGATCGGCGATCTGGTCGGCTTCGCCGCTGCGGTACTCAGGCGCGGTGTGGGTTTCGTGCAGATCCCGACCTCGCTTCTTGCGCAGGTCGACAGTTCGGTCGGCGGCAAGACCGGGATCAATACCGCGCAGGGCAAGAACCTGGTCGGCGCCTTCCACCAGCCCGCGCTGGTTCTGGCTGATATCGGCCTGCTCGATTCGTTGCCGCGCCGCGATTTCCTTGCCGGCTATGGCGAGGTGGTGAAATACGGGCTCCTTGGTGATTCGGCCTTTTTCGACTGGCTGGAAGCGCATGGTCCGGCGATGGCGGCAGGCGATGGCGCGGCGCGGCAATATGCGGTGCGCCGTTCGGTCGAGATGAAGGCGCGGATCGTCGAGCGCGACGAGACCGAGGAGGGGGATCGGGCGCTCCTGAACCTTGGCCATACCTTCTGCCATGCACTGGAAAAGGCGACGGACTATTCCGACCGGCTCCTGCATGGCGAGGGGGTGGCGATCGGCTGCGCGCTGGCCTTCGAGCTGTCGCAGCGGCTGGGCCTTTGCTCGCAGGAGGCGCCAAGCCGGGTGCGGGCGCATCTGCGGACGATGGGGATGAAGGTCGATCTTGCCGACATCCCGGGCGATCTGCCGGGGGCGGAGGCGTTGCTGGCGCTGATGGGGCAGGACAAGAAGGTGCTGGACGGCAGGCTGCGCTTTGTGTTGGCGCGGGGGATCGGCGAGGCTTTTCTCACTGCCGATGTGCCGCGCGAGGCCGTGCTCGGGCTGCTGAGCAACGCGTTGGGGTAGGGTGCGTGCCTCATGAGCGGGGGCCGCGAGCGATCACGGAACGCCTGCGCATCACCCGCACCCGAAACGCCGTGTGAGCCGCACCCAGCCCTCTGCCGTTCGGATTGCGGAGGTGGCGGTTCTCCAGGCCTCATACGACGCGAGAACCATCCCGGCCCGGAACAAGGCGCATAAGCACCGCCGGGCAGCGCCCGACCGGCTCCGGGGCCGGGCGCTTTGGTAATGTTGGCGCGGGGATGTGAGGTCTGGTGTGATGCGCCATAAAGCGCAGATCACAATCGTCCCGGCATCCACCCATGGTCGGGCACTGCTCTTCGTTGCACGAGGTGGCAAAATGCGGGTTTGCATCTTCGGGTCTTGTTCCGGGCGCGGCGCGGGTTCACACCTCGCCATAGGCGCCAATCCTCCCCGGCCTTTCTGGGGCATCGGCCGCATCTGCATCTTATCCCTCGGCAATTGCTAACGCAGAAGCCGCGCGGAATGTCGTTTTCCGGATGGAAGTGACGAAAACGTCTCTCGGGGCTGAGCCCGGCGATTGCATATAGGACAGGATCGGTGCCGGCGGGCGCGAAGGAGGGTTTGAGCGATGAATGATGTGGCAATGGCGGGGCGTCGGGTGCGGGGCGGTGGCGCCGCGCGCCGGGCGGAGCGGACCGGAGTGAGCTTCGAGACCGCGAAATTCATCGAGCGCAACATCCCGAATTTCGAGATCCTGAACGAGGAAGCGCTTCAGATCATCGAATACAATGCCGAGACGGTGCTGGAAGAGATCGGGGTGAATTTCCTCGAAAACCCGGGTGCGCTCGAGCTGTGGCGCACGGCCGGCGCCGATGTGCGGGGCGAGCGGGTGCATATCCCGCGCGGCCTTGCCCGCAGGCTCTGCGCCACCGCGCCGGGCAGCTTCACCCAATATGCGCGCAACCCCGAACGCAACGTGACGATCGGCGGCAAGGGGCTGGTGCTGGCGCCGGTCTATGGCCCGCCCTTCGTGCGCGATATGGAAGGCGGCCGACGCTATGCCACCATTGCGGATTTCCGAAATTTCGTGAAGCTGGGCTATATGTCGAAATGGCTGCATCACAGCGGCGGCACGGTCTGCGAACCGACCGATGTTGCGGTGAACAAGCGCCATCTCGACATGCTGCACGCCCATATGACGCTGAGCGACAAGCCCTATATGGGCTCGGTGACCGAACCCGTCCGGGCGGCGGATTCGGTCGAGATGTCGAAGATCCTGTTCGGCGCGGATTTCGTCGATCGGAACACGGTGATGACCAGCCTGATCAACATCAACTCGCCGCTTTCCTTCGATTCGGTGATGATGGGGGCGCTGGAAGTCTATGCGAAGGCCAACCAGGCCGCGATCATCTCGCCCTTCATCGTCGGTGGCGCGATGGCGCCGGTGACGGTGGCGGGCACGCTGACGCAAGTTCTGGCCGAGGTGCTGGCGGGCGTGGCCTATAGCCAGCTCGTCCGGCCGGGGGCGCCGGTGATCTTCGGCGCCTTCGTGACCTCGATCGACATGAATTCGGGCGCGCCGACCTTCGGCACGCCGGAGGCTGCGCATATCACCTATGGCGCGGGCCAGTTGGCACGGCGGCTTGGTCTGCCCTACCGCTCCGGGGGCGCGTTCTGCGGCTCCAAACTGCCCGATGCGCAGGCGGCTTACGAGACGGCGAACAGCCTGAACATGGCGCTGCTGGCCGGGGTGAACTTCATGCTGCACGCCTGCGGCTGGCTGGAGGGCGGGCTGGTGTCGAGCTACGAGAAATTCGTGATGGATGCCGACCAGCTCGGCTGTCTGCATCACCTCGCCAGGGGGGTTGAGATCGATACGAACGGGCAGGGGATGGATGCGATCCGCGAAGTCGGCCCCGGTGGCCACTACCTTGGTTGCGCGCATACCCAGGCGAATTTCAAGACGGCTTTCTGGCGCTCCGACCTGCTTGACTACAAGCCGTTCGAGACCTGGGACGAGGAAGGCGCGCGCGACACTCAGAATCTGGCTTCCGAGCGGGTGAAGAAGCTTCTTTCCGACTATCAGCCGCCGGCCCTGGACGAGGGCATCCGCGAGGCGCTGGACGAATATGTCGCGAAGAAGAAGGCAGCCGAGCCCGACGCTTTCCTCTGAGGCCCGCCAACATTCGGGTTCGCCGGGCGGTGAGGGGGCACGGCGTGTTGTTTCTTCGCCCGAACGGTCTTGTATGGGCCGATGCCAAAGCCTTGACGGAATGGCGGCTGCGCATGGTCCCCAGCCGCCCGAGCTATCCGCGGAGACCCGTCGCCGCCCGGAACAAGATGCGCAACACCCGCCGGGCAGCGCCCGACCGCCCCCCGGGGCGGGCTCTTGGGTGACGTTGGCGCGGGGAACAATCCATAGGCACGATTGAGCCATAAAGCAGCGGCGCCAACCGTTATGGCGCTCGCCCACGATCGGGTGCTGCCCTTCGCTGCGGCGGGAGGTTTCCCCACGAGCCCCCCCGAACCAGACCATGCCTTATTGTTTATAATAATGAAACAATAAGGACCGCCTGACAGGGCGGCCCTCGGCGCCTCCGGGCGCGCGTCTCAGACAGATTGTGCCGGATTCGGCAACAACCGCATCTCTCCCAGCAGGGCGATAAGCACCTCGATATGCCGGTTCAACGAATAGCTGGCATCGCCGTCGCGGCGGGTCTGCTCCAGCCGCTCCTCCTCGTCGAGCAGCCTGGGCAGCGCCCTTTCCGGGCTGGAGATTTCGTGCCGCAACAGCCGTTTCAGGTCGCGCTCGCGGCGATAGTCCTCCATGCCGCATCTGGCGGCGCGGATCAGCAGGCGCGGGCGGCGCAACTCGGCAAGCAAGGTGCGGAAGTCTGTCATGGCTGGTCTCCCCAAAAACGATCTGGAAACAATCGCACGGCGCAACCCTGCGTTGCGATCCGCGCCATTTCAGCGCGCGATGGCGCAGCTTTTGTTTAGTTTTTGGAAACAATTATGGTCGTTACCCCGTCGAGGCTGATTTTGTTAACCGACGGGTAACCAATGCCGACCACGGTTGTCCTGTCCATGATCGGGCAGGTGGCCGGGGACAGGCCACAGGACAAAGAACGATGGAATCGAATCTGAGCGCCGCCTTCACCCTGCCGGCATGGCTGCCGGATGCCGTGCGGCTTTATCTCGACCATACCGAGGAAGGGCTCTCGCTGCGGGAGCTCGCGCGGCGGGAGGGGGTCGCAGCCTCAACCGTGATGCGGCAGGTGCGCCGCTACGAGGCGCGCCGCGACGATCCGCTGGTGGACGAGGCGCTGGCCGCGCTAGCCAGCGCGCAAGGGGGCGCACAAGGTGCGGGTTCCGTCACGCTTCCCGCAGGAAAGGACCAGACCGACATGACGGCCCAGACCCCCATCACGCTCGACGAAGCCGGTATCCAGCGCGAGGCGCGGCGTGTTCTGCGCCGCATGGCCGAGCCCGGCGCCGTCATGGCGGTAGCGCAGGACATGGAGAAGGCGGCGGTACTGCGCGCCGGCTCCGACGGGCGCATGGTACAGACGGCCGTGCTGGAACGGGCGGTGGCGCAGGCCTTCGCGCTGAAGGACTGGATCGCCTGTGCGCGGCAGGGCAGACTTGCCACCTACGAGATCACCGCCCCCGGCCGTGCCGCACTGCGCCGGCTGGTCGAGGAAGAGGACCGCCGCCGCCGGACGCATCATGCGGCCTGCGGCATGGCCGAGGCGCCGGCCGCCTTTGCGGGATGGCAGGCGGGAGCCACGGCCGAAAGCCAGCGCCGGTTGCGCGTCGCCCTGACCGAAAGCCCGGTCGCCGTGCTGGCGCGGCGGCGCGATCAGGACGGGCGGGTATTCCTGGAGCCGGATCTGGTGCGGGCGGCGGAACGGCTGCGCGAGGACTACGAACTGGCGCAGATGGGCGCGCGCGGAGCACAGAACTGGGAAGGGATCCTGGCCGGAGCCGAAGCCGCGCCGGATGCGCCGGACGGCGCGCGGGCGCGGGTGGCGGCGGCGCTGCGGGATCTGGGGCCGGGGCTTGGCGACATCGTGCTGCGGGTTTGCTGCCAG
>JAIRJX010000323.1 GCA_031260425.1 Gemmobacter sp. | reverse complement strand
GGCACCCCCGGCTCCGGCAAGTCGATGCTGGCGGCGCGGCTGGCCGGCATCCTGCCGCCGCTTTCCGCAGCCGAGGCGCTGGAGACCTCGATGATCCATTCACTCGCCGGGCTCCTGGGCGAGGGGGGGATCTCCCGCGATCGCCCGTTCCGCGAGCCGCATCACACCGCCTCGATGGCGGCGATCGTCGGCGGCGGCAAGGGGGCGAAACCGGGAGAGATCTCGCTTGCGCATAACGGGGTGCTGTTCCTCGACGAATTACCGGAATTCCCGCGTGCGGTGCTGGAAACGCTGCGCCAGCCGATCGAGACCGGCGATGTGGTGGTGGCGCGGGCCAATGCCCATGTGCGCTACCCCAGCCGCTTCCTGCTGATCGCCGCCGCCAATCCCTGCAAATGCGGCTACATGACCGACCCCGCGCGTGCCTGCGCCCGGGTGCCGGGCTGCGGCGACGATTATCTGGGCCGGATCTCCGGCCCGCTGATGGACCGGTTCGACCTGCGGGTGGACGTGCCGCCCGTGGCCTTCGCCGATCTGGACCTGCCGGCCAGCGGCGACAGTTCCGCTGCCATCGCCGCGCGGGTGACGGCAGCCCGCAAGGTACAGACCAGCCGCTTCGCCGCCCGGCCGGAGATCCGGGTGAACGCCGACGCAGAAGGCGCCATCCTGGAGGAGATCGCCGCGCCGGATGCCGAGGGCCGCGCGCTGCTGACCCGCGTTGCCGAGCGATTCGGCCTTTCTGCCCGCGCCTATCACCGGGTGCTTCGGGTGGCGCGCACCATTGCCGATCTCGCCGGATCGGCCGATGTGCGCAGCCCGCATGTCGCCGAGGCGGTCAGCTACCGGCTGAGCCTCACCCCCGGCGCTTCGTCTCGATAACCTCCCAGATCCGGGCGGCGGTGTTGGTGCCGTCGAACCGCTCCAGCTCCTGGATGCCGGTGGGCGAGGTCACGTTGATCTCGGTCAGCCAGTCGCCGATCACATCGATGCCGACGAAAATCTGCCCCTTCTCCTTCAGCAGGGGGCCGATGGTGCGGCAGATCTCCAGATCGCGCTCGGTCAGCCCGATCTTTTCCGGCCGCCCGCCGACATGCATGTTCGAACGGGTCTCGCCGGCCTGCGGCACCCGGTTGATCGCACCGACCGGCGCGCCATCCACCAGGATCACCCGCTTGTCGCCTTTGGCCACGGCGGGCAGGAACTTCTGCACGATCATCGGCTCGCGGCTCATCGAGGTGAACAGTTCGTAAAGCGACGACAGGTTGCGGTCATTTTCGTCCAGCCGGAACACTCCGGCCCCACCATTGCCATAAAGCGGCTTGAGGATGATGTCGCCATGGCGTGCCTTGAACGCGCGGATGGTCTGGAGGTCGCGCGCAACGGCGGTAGGCGGCGTAAGCTGCGGAAAGCGCAGCACCAGAAGCTTCTCGGGGCTGTTTCTCACCCAGAACGGATCGTTCACCACCAGCGTCTTCGGATGGATCATCTCCAGAAGATGTGTCGTGGTGATATAGCTCATGTCGAAGGGCGGATCCTGCCGCAGCCAGACCACGTCGAACTCACCCAGATCGACCTCGGTCTCCGGCCCGTAGCTCACATGGTTGCCCACTTCACGCCGCAGCTCGATCGGAAAGCCCCGCGCGACCACGCGCCCTTCGACGAAGGCCAGCCGGTCAGGCGTATAGAAGAACAGCTCATGCCCGCGTATCTGCGCCTCCAGCGCAATGCGGAATGTGCTGTCACCGTCGATATTGACCGATCCGATCGGATCCATCTGCAAGGCAACCCTGAGGCGCATCGAAAACCCTCCTGCTGTCGCCCCCTTCCTGCCCGAGCCTGCAGGCCATTGCAATCAGGCCGCGAAGGCGTTTTCGAGAATCTCCACCCGGCCCTGCCCATCGACCAGCGCGACATCGAAGCGCGCCGGGGTCAGTTGCCCGAGCGGCTCCCCCGCCAGATACTCCGCCGCAGCCGCAAAGATCCGCGCCATCTGCCGCTCTCCCAGCCGCGCCGCTGCAGCGGCATGTGTCCGGCCTGCCTTCACCTCGATGAAGATCACCCCGGCCCCGTCACGCGCCACAAGATCGATCTCGCCACCCCGGCCACGCCAACGCCGCGCCGCGATGGCGCATCCGTCCCGCTCATAGACACGCTCCACGCAGACTTCGGCGGCCGCACCGCGATGCCAGGCCGCCGCTCCCCGTTCCCGACGCATCAATCCCCTCCGAGTTTCAGCGCCCGCTGATAAACCTCTCGCCTCGGCAAACCGAGCGCCCCCGCCACCAGCGCCGCAGCCTCTTTCACGCGATGCTCGCGCAACGCCTGCCGCAACGCCAGATCCAGATCCGCCTCCACCACCACCCGCGGCGAAGCGCGGCCGATCAGCAGCACGATCTCTCCCTTCACCTCGCGCGCTGCAAAGGCCGCCTGCACCTCGGCCAATGTGCCGCGCGTCACCTCCTCGAATCGCTTGGTCAGTTCGCGGCAGACGACCACCGGGCGTTCCGCCTCTACAATGTCCCCCAATTCCCCTAACAATTTCTGAATCCGTTTCGGACTTTCATAGAGGATCACCGTCGCGCCGCTCTCTGCCGCGTCCCTCAGGAAATCCTGCCGCACAGCACCGGAATTCGGCGGAAAGCCGGCGAAGAGGAACCGGTCGCTCGGCAGGCCCGAAACGGTCAGTGCCGCCAGCACTGCCGAGGGACCGGGCGCGGCAAGAACGCGATGCCCGGCCGCGATGGCGGCCCGGCCGAGTTGATAACCCGGATCGGCGACCAGCGGTGTACCCGCCTCCGAGGCATAGGCGACGCTTTTTCCTTCGGCCAGTGCGGCGAGCAGACGCGGCCGGGCCTGCTCGCCGTTATGGTCGTGATAGGCGACGAGCGGCCGGCCGGCGAGCGGCACACCGTGGATCTCCATCAGGTGGCGCAGGGTGCGGGTATCCTCGGCCGCCAGCATATCGGCCGAGGCGAGGATATCGAGCGCGCGCAGCGTGATGTCGCGCGCAGCCCCGATCGGGGTGGCGATGAAATGCAGCCCCGGCTCCAGCCTGCCGCGTTGCGGCCCCAATTCGCCCATCCCGGTCTTTCCCCCTGCACGAAAGTTTACATCCCCGGCGGCGATGCCTATTCTCGACGCGATCCGCCGCGCTTCACCCACCGCGCGTGCGCCCCGAAAGTGAGGAAGCCCGCATGTTCTCCGTTTTCCCGCTGGCCCGCAAGTCGCCGGCTTCCAAGGCTCTGGTCCCCGAACCTCTGGCCCCCGAGTCTCCGGCTCGCAGGCCCCGGGCCCGCAAGTCTCTGGCCGGGCTGCCCGTTCTCCGTGCTGCCGCGCTGGTGGGGGCGACCCTGCTGGGCGCCTGCGTCCCGGCTGCCGGGCCGGGAGGCGGGCCGCGGATCGACCCCGGTGCTCCGGTGCAGGTGGCGCTTTTGGTGCCCTCGGGCTCCGGCCAGGCGCAGGACGAGGTATTGGCGCGCAACCTCCAGAACGCGGCGCGGCTGGCGATTTCCGATCTGGGCAACGTGAAGGTCGACCTGCGGGTCTATCCCACGGCCGGCCAGCCGGCGCAGGCGCAGGCGCAGGCGATCAAGGCGGTGGACGAGGGCGCGAAGATCATCCTCGGCCCGGTCTACGCGCAGGAAGCCAATGCGGCGGGTGTCGCCGTGGCGGGGCGCGGCGTCAGCGTGCTGTCCTTCTCCAACAATGCCGATATCGCGGGTGGCAATGTCTTCGTTCTCGGCCCGACCTTCCAGAATACCGCCGACCGGCTCGGCCGGTTCGCGGTCAGGAACGGCAAGTCGAAGGTGCTGATCGTCCATGATCGCTCTCTCCCCGGCGAGGTCGGCAAGGCGGCGATCGAGCGTGGGATCTCGGCGGCAGGGGGGCAGGTCGTCGGCGTGCAATCCTACGAATTCTCGCAAAACGGCATCGTGAGCGCGGCCCCGGCCATCGTCAGCACGGTCCGCAGCAGCGGCGCGCAGGCGGTATTCCTGACCGCCGATACGGCGGGGGCGCTGCCGCTGGTGACACAGTTGCTGCGCGACAACGGCGTGGTCCCGCCCTCCACCGCCTTCCTCGGCCTGACCCGCTGGGATATCCCGTCCGCAACGCTGAGCCTGCCCGGCGTGCAAGGCGGCTGGTTCGCGCTGCCCGATCCGGGCCTCCACAACCAGTTCCAGTCGCGCTATCAGGCCGCCTATGGCCAGCCACCGCTCCCGATCGCCGGACTCGCCTATGACGGGATCGCAGCGCTCGGGGCACTGGTCTCGCGCGGTGGCGGCAACAATGCGCTGAGCAGGGCGGCGCTGACCCAGGGCTCCGGCTTTGTCGGCGTCAGCGGCATCTTCCGGCTGCGCTCCGACGGCACCAACGAGCGCGGTCTTGCCGTCGCCACCATCCAGAACAACCAGCTCACCATCCTGGAGCCGGCGCCGCGCAGCTTCTCGGGCGCCGGATACTGAGGCAGGGCCCGAATTGCCGAGCACGGAGACCGCCATTCAGGACATGTTGCTGCCGGGGGTCGAGATCATCGACCCCCGCACCCTTTCCGCCGCCATCGCCGCCGCCATTGCCGTGGAACCCGATGCGCGCGCGGCCCGCATGATCGCGGTGCAGCATCTGTCCGAAGCGAAGACCGCCGGCAATGCCGCCCTCGCCGCCGCCTTTGCCGCCCGGCCGCGCGAGGCAGGCGCGCTCATACGGGCGCAAAGCCATCTGACCGACGCGCTGGTCACCCTCGCCTTCGACCTTGCCTGCCGACATTTCCACCCTGCCCCCGATCAGACCGGGGCCGAACGGCTGGCGGTGCTGGCGGTCGGCGGCTATGGCAGGACCGAAATGGCTCCGTTCTCCGATGTGGATCTGCTGTTTCTCACACCGCGCGAGGTCACGCCCCGGGCCGAGAGCGTGATCGAGACCATGCTCTATATCCTGTGGGATCTGAAGCTGAGGGTCGGCCACTCCTCGCGCACGGTGGAGGATTGCCTCCGCCTTGGCCGCGAGGATGTCACCATCCGCACCGCGCTGCTGGAACATCGCTTCATCACCGGCAATGCCGCATTGGCGCGCGATCTTGACCATGCGCTCTGGACCGGGCTTTTCCATGATACCGGCGCCGCGTTCATCGAGGCCAAGCTGAAGGAGCGCGCCGAGCGGCACAAGCGGCAGGGCGGCCAGCGCTATGTGCTGGAGCCGAACGTGAAGGAGGGCAAGGGCGGCCTGCGCGACCTGCAGACGCTTTACTGGATCGGCAAATACCTCCACCGGGTGCATGATGCGGCGGGCCTCGTGCAGGCGGGCCTGCTCAGCGCCGAGGAATACGCCGCCTTCAGCCGGGCCGAAAACTTCCTCTGGGCGGTGCGCTGCCACCTGCACTACATCTGCAAGCGCGCGATGGACCAGCTTACCTTCGACATGCAGGTCGAGGTGGCGGCGCGGATGGGCTATCACGATGCAGGCGGACGACGAGCGGTCGAGGTCTTCATGCAGGATTATTTCCGCCATGCCACAAGGGTAGGTGAGCTGACCCGGATCTTCCTGACCGAGCTGGAGGCGCGCCACGCCAAGCCGGAGGCGCAGCTTGCCGGCCCCCCTCACCATCGCAAGGTGCGCCCCGGATTCCGGCTGGTGCAGGGGCGGCTCGACGTGGCCGATCCGAAGAAATTTCTCGCCGACAAGCTCAACATGCTGCGGGTCTTCGAAGAGGGTCTGCGCAGCGGTTACCTGCTCCATCCCAATGTAATGCGGCTGGCGCGGGCGAACCTGCACCTGATCGACGATGCCATGCGCGAAGACCCGGAGGCACAGCGCATCTTCCTTGATCTGCTGCTGGAACACGGCAACCCGGAACGCGCGCTCAGGCGGATGAATGAGCTTGGCGTGCTTGGCGCCTTCATCCCGGAATTCGAGCCGATCGTGGCAATGATGCAGTTCAACGTCTACCATCACTACACGGTGGACGAGCATATCATCCAGTGCATCTCCACCCTCGCCCAGATCGAGCGCGGCGAACTGGTGGAGGATCTGCCGCTTTCCTCCTCGATTCTGCAGGCGGGGGTAAACCGGCGGGTGCTTTATGTCGCGCTGCTTTTGCACGACATCGGCAAGGGCCGGCCCGAGGATCACGCGATCCTGGGCGCACAGATCGCCCGGCGGGTGGCGCCGCGCCTCGGGCTCGACCCCGAGGAATGCGCGACGGTGGAATGGCTGGTGCGCTATCATCTGCTCATGTCCGACATGGCGCAGAAGCGCGATATCGGAGATCCGCGCACAGTGCGCGATTTCGCCAAGCTGGTGAAGACGCGCAAGCGGCTGGACCTGCTGACGGTGCTGACGGTCTGCGATATCCGCGGCGTCGGCCCCGGCACCTGGAACAACTGGAAGGCCATGCTGCTGCGCCAGTTGCACACCGACACCGCAGCGGCGCTGGAGGGCGGGCTCGAGCATCTCAACCGCAGCCTGCGCGAGGCGGAGGCCAAGCAGCAACTGCGCGAGACGCTGGCCGGCTGGGATGAGGCGGCGCTGACACAGGAGATGGAGCGGCATTACCCGCCCTACTGGCAGGGCCTTTTGACCGAGACCCATGCCGTTTTCGCCCGGCTGCTGCGCGGCCTCTCGGATGACGAGATCCGCATCGACCTGCATCCGGAACCCGCGCGCGATGCGACACGGGCCTGTTTCGCGCTGGCCGACCATCCGGGCATCTTCTCGCGCCTTGCCGGCGCGCTGGCGCTGGTGGGGGCGAATGTGGTGGATGCGCGCACCTATACCTCCAATGACGGCCATGCAACGGCAGTGTTCTGGGTGCAGGATGCCGACGGCCACCCCTACGAGCAGGCCCGCCTGCCCCGCCTGCGCCGGATGATCGACCGGACCCTGCGCGGCGAGGTGGTGCCGCGCGAGGCGCTGGCCGGCCGCGACAAGGTGAAAAAGCGCGAGCGCGAGTTCCGCTTCCCGACCCATATCACCTTCGACAATGAAGGCTCGGACATCTACACCATCATCGAGGTCGACACCCGCGACCGTCCGGGGCTGCTCCATGACCTGACGCGGACACTGGCGGCAAACAACATCTACATCGCCTCGGCCGTGATCGCGACCTTCGGCGCGCAGGTGGTGGACAGTTTCTATGTCAAGGACATGTTCGGGCTGAAGTTGCATCAGAAACACAAGCAGGAGGCGCTGGAGAAGAAATTGCGACAGGCGATCACCGAGGGGGCGCAGCGCGCGCAGGCATGAGCAGCAAGGGCCTGATCCGCAACATCATCACCCTCGGGGGCTGGACGCTGCTGTCACGCGGGGCGGGTTTCATCCGCGACGTGCTGATGGCGAATTACCTTGGCGCGGGCGCCGTGGCCGACGCCTTCTACGTGGCGCAATCGCTGCCCAACATGTTCCGCCGCTTCTTCGCCGAGGGCGCGTTCAACCAGGCTTTCGTGCCGATATTCGCCAAGAAGGTCGAGGCGGGAGAGGATGCGCAGGGCTTTGCGCAGGACGCCTTCAACGGCATGGCGGCGCTTCTGGTCCTGTTCACCGTGATCGGCACGCTCGCCATGCCGCTTCTGGTCTGGGCCATGGCTGCGGGCTTTGCCGGGGACGAGCGGTTCGACCTTGCGGTGACCTTTGGCGAGATCGGCTTCTCCTACATCCTTTTCGTGAGCCTCGTTGCCCTGCTCTCGGGCGTTCTGGTGACCAAGGGCCGCTTCACCGAGGCAGGCTTCGTGCCGGTGCTGATGAACCTGGCCTTCATCGCCGCGATGTGGCTGGCGCATTGGCGCGGCTGGGACATGGGGCTGACACTGGCCTGGACACTGCCGCTTACCGGCCTTGTGCAATTCGCCTATACGTGGGTCTCTGCCCGGCAGGCCGGCCATCGCTTCACCCTCGGCCTGCCGCGCTGGACGCCGGATCTGAAGCGGCTGGCCATCATCGCGGGCCCTGCGATCCTCGCCGGGGGGGTGGTGCAGATCAACCTGCTGGTCGGCCGTCAGGTCGCCTCGCATACCGAGGGGGCGGTGGCCTGGCTTTCCTATGCCGACCGGCTTTATCAAT
>JAIRJX010000136.1 GCA_031260425.1 Gemmobacter sp. | reverse complement strand
GGCTGAGCCGCGATCCGATGGCCTTCATCCGCCCCTCGCCCAGCCGGGCGCATCTTGGCGGCGTTGCGCGGCGCACCCGTGAGGCGGTGACGCTGTGCGAGGCCGCGGGCTACGATGTGGTTCTGATCGAGACGGTGGGGGTCGGCCAGTCGGAAACCATGGTGGCCGAGATGTGCGACCTCTTCCTGCTCTTGCTGGCGCCCGCCGGGGGCGACGAGCTGCAGGGAGTAAAGCGCGGCATCATGGAGATGGCCGATCTCATCCTGGTGAACAAGGCCGATGGCGAATTGAAACCCGCCGCCCTGCGGACGCAGGCCGACTATGCGGGCGCATTGCGGCTTCTGCGCCGCCGCCCGCAGGACC
Source organism: Gemmobacter sp. (assembly GCA_031260425.1). Taxonomy (GTDB): domain Bacteria; phylum Pseudomonadota; class Alphaproteobacteria; order Rhodobacterales; family Rhodobacteraceae; genus Gemmobacter. The sequence goes on along the minus strand of JAIRJX010000136.1, from coordinate 3,217 downwards.
CGGACGGCTTTCCCAAGGCGCTGACGGTCTCTGCACTGGAAGCGGCAGGGCTGACGAAAGCGTGGGAAGAGATGCGGGCGCTGACCGACTGGCGCCGCAAGTATGGCCACTGGGAGACCCGCCGTGCCGCACAGGCCCGCCACTGGTTCGAGGAAGAGGTGCGGCAGGGCTTGCTCTCCCGCCTGACGCGCGAGCCGATGAAGGGGATCATGCAGTCGCTCGGGTCAGCGGTGGCGGAAGGCCACCGCACCCCGGACGAAGCAGCGGCAGAGTTGCTGACCACGCTGGGGATCTAGACTGCGGGACGGATCGCCCCGCACCCGGAGCCCACTTCTGCGGAGCTTCGGCAATCCGCGCACCCAGCCTTCGATGCGCCGCACAAGTGTGGGGAGCGATCCGTGAGTATTTTTGCAAGAAGCAAAGCACGAACCCGCAGCACCCGGTGTGACAGCGGGCAGCGGCGGACGGCTCATGCCGCACGACCGCCCAGAAACAGCGGAGCGGGAGGAGAGAATTGGTCAAACCGGGGCGGCGGTGAGACCTGCCGGCCCACGGGCCGGGCATTCGACGCCGAAAATCGGCCCGGGATGGTTTGCGGGATCATTTCCGGAACTCGGCGCATTCCCGTCGCATATTGGACAAGCGGAACATGATCGCCTCATCCCGTGAACGGATGACGGGCAGGAATACGCATGTGCCGGGCTTCATCTGTTCGAAAATATCCTCAGGGGGTGAATTGAGCCGCAGGCTCAAGAGGGGGCGCGAGCGCCCCCTTCGCCGCATCCGGGAACCACCAACCTTCCGGTGAGGACGGTCGGTCAATGCCCGGCCGGCGCCGGATCGGTTCGTCGGCATGAGCGCGCCTGATCTTCCACCATGCCCGACAAAGGGCTGTCCTCCCCCTCCGCCAGAACCTCGCGCACCTGCGCGAAGCCCTGCGACAGGTCATGCCTGATCGCCTCGGCCAGCGCCGCCGCGTCACCCTGCCGCATCGCGGCCAGCGCCTCGGCATGGCGGTCGGGCAGGCCGTTCTCGATATAGCGCCCCAGCACCGCCCGCAGCGACGGGCCGAAGCGCAGCCAGAGCGAACGCGCGATATCCTCCAGCACCGAGGCCACGGCCACCTCGTAGAGCGTAAAGTGGAAGGCATGGTTCTGCCGCAGATATTCCTGCACATCACCGGCCCGGATCGCCGGTTCAATCAGCGCGTCGATACCCTCCAGCCGGGCAATCCGTTCCGGTGTCAGGCGCGGGCAGGCCAGTTCCGCCAGCTTTGGTTCGATGGCGAGCCTGGCGTGGACGAGTTGGCCGAACAGATCGGGTGTCATCACCGGCACGCTGACCCGGCGATTGTCATGCAGCACCAGTGCCCCCTCGGCAGTGAGCCGACGGATCGCCTCGCGCACCGGGGTCATGCCGGCGTCGAGATCGCGGATCAACCCCTGAATCGTCACCGGTTGGCCCGGCGTGAGCGCCCCGAACAGCACCATGTCGCGCAGCCGAAGATATGTCAGCTCATGCGTCGGCACCTTGCGCGCCTCGCCCGCCGCGCCCTCCGGCTGTCCTGTCCGCGCCTCGTCCATCGCTCCGTCCCCTTGCCCCGGCACTACACCCGGCGCCGCACCATAGGCAGCAGCGAAGGATTTGATCAAGATCCCTGCCCTGTCAGGGCCGACCACGCTCGGCCGAAGCCCCCTATCCGCCGAAAAGCCGCCCATGCTCCTGAATGGCGAAGCGATCCGTCATCCCGGCGACGTAATCCGCCACGATCCGCGCCAGTTCGGTTTCGTCCCGTGCGGCCTCAATGTCAGGGAGCCATTCCCCCGGCAGCAGTTCGGGGCGACGCAGGAACAGTGGGAACAGATCTTCGAGCATCTGCGTCACCTCGGTCCGCATCTTCACCACCGAGGGGGCGCGATACATGCGGTGGAACAGGAAGCCGCGCACCGCCTTCAGCTCCTGATAGAGCGGTTTCGAGAAGCGGATGACCGTGGTGCCCAGATGACGGATATCGTCCACCGATTGCGGCGCGGCGGCCTGAAGCCGGTTCTGTGCCACATGGATCACATCCTCGACCATACGGCCGAAAACCCGGCGAAGCGCCTCATGCCGCCGGCGCATCTTCTCCAGCCCGGGATAAAGCCGGTCGACCTCCTCGAAGGCCGGCGCGGTGACCGGAAGCTCCATCAGATCCGCCTCGGTGAAGAGGCCCGAGCGCAGCCCGTCATGCAGGTCGTGATGGCTATAGGCCACGTCATCGGCGATGGCCGCCACCTGCGCCTCGGCGCTGGCATGGGTGTCGAGTTCGAGATCCCACTGCGCATTCACCTCAGCCAGCGCATAGGGCAATGGCCCGGCCCGTTGAGGATCGGTATCAGAGCCGGTGAGCGGGAGCCCGTCCGGCAACGGCCCGACAATGGGGCCGTTATGCTTGGCGATGCCCTCAAGGCTTTCCCAGGTCAGGTTCAGCCCGTCGAAGCCGGCATAATGCCGCTCCAGCCGGGTCACGATGCGCAGCGCCTGGGCGTTGTGGTCGAAGCCGCCATAGGGCGCCATCAACCGCGCAAGTGCATCCTCGCCGGTATGGCCGAAGGGTGTATGGCCCAGATCATGCGCCAGAGCGACGCATTCCGCCAGATCGGTATTCAGCCCCAGCACCCCCGAGATGGTGCGCGCCACCTGAGCAACCTCGATGGAATGGGTGAGCCGCGTACGGTAGTAGTCGCCCTCATGCTCGATGAAGACCTGGGTCTTGTGTTTCAGCCGCCGGAAGGCCGATGAATGAATGATCCGGTCGCGGTCGCGCTGATAGGGCGAGCGGAAGGTCGACATGATCTCGGGATAAAGCCGCCCACGCGAGGCGTCGGGCTGGCAGGCGAAGGTGGCAAGGGTCTGGGTCATCTGAACTTGTCTCGGGGCGGCACCTCTCCTATATGGGGAAAGGCCCCTGAAGGCTAAGGAAAATCCGATGATGGACCTGCAACTTCCCGCTGACGCCCCCCCCCCCCGGGTTACCGACCGCGCTTTCGGGCGGCTGGCCGAGATCGCCGCGCTGACAGGCGCGCCTAAAGCGCTGCGCGTCGCCGTCGAGGGCGGCGGTTGCTCGGGCTTTCAGTATGACATCAGGCTGGAAGAGGGTGCCGCAGCCGATGATCTGGTGCTGGAGAAGGACGGCTGGAAGGTGCTGGTCGATCCGGTCTCGTTGCCCTTCCTGCGG
>JAIRJX010000120.1 GCA_031260425.1 Gemmobacter sp. | reverse complement strand
CAGCGTGGCCTCCGACAGCGACAGCGGCGAGGTGGCGGCGATGTGCATGGCGAATTGCTTGCCGATTTCCTGCGCCTTGGCCGCCGGCCCTTTCAGCGCAACCAGAACGCCGATCTTGCCCATGCCCTCGGCTGCGGCATTATGGACATAGGAGACCACGGTGTCGCCTTCCAGCACGTGCAGGCGGCGGAAGGTCATGTTCTCGCCGATGCGCGCGATGGCATTGGCGATCACAGTCTCGACCGTCTCGCCGTTCAGATCGGCAGCCTTCACCACCTCGACCGTCTCGCCGGTCTGCAGGGCGACCTTGGCCACCTCGCGCACGAGGCCCTGGAAATCGGCATTCTTCGCCACGAAATCGGTTTCCGAGTTGATCTCGACCGCGACGCCGCGCCCGTCCGATACGGCAACCCCGATCAGCCCCTCGGCCGCCACGCGGTCGGCCTTCTTGGCGGCCTTGGCGAGGCCCTTGGTGCGCAGCCAGTCCACAGCGGCTTCCATGTCGCCGTTGGTCTCGGTCAGCGCCTTCTTGGCGTCCATCATGCCTGCGCCGGTCGATTCGCGCAGTTCCTTCACCATAGCAGCGGTGATCGTCATTTTTCTTCTCCCATAGACGGCAATAGCCCGGCAGGATAAATCCCGCCGGGTCACGGGACTGTGACCGAGGCCCGGACGGCCCCGGCAAGCGGATCAGGCGTCGGCAGTGGCCTCTTCCTCGGGCGCAGCCTCCAGCGCGCCGAGATCCACCCCGGCAGCGCCGAGTTGAGCCGACATGCCGTCGAGCGCCGCTCGCGCCACCAGATCGCAGTAAAGGCCGATCGCACGGGCGGCATCGTCATTGCCGGGGATCACGTAATCCACACCCTTGGGCGAGCAATTGGTATCGACCACGGCCACGACCGGGATTCCCAGCTTCTTCGCCTCGGCGATGGCGAGGTCTTCCTTGCCCACGTCGATGATGAACAGCAAATCCGGCAGGCCGCCCATCTCGCGGATGCCGCCGAGCGAGGCAGTCAGCTTGGCCTGCTCGCGCTCCATGTTCAGCCGCTCTTTCTTGGTCAGGCCCTCGGCGCCGTTGGCCTGCAGCTCGTCGAACTGCTTCAGGCGCTGGATCGACTGCGAGACGGTCTTCCAGTTGGTGAGCGTGCCGCCCAGCCAGCGGTGGTTCATGTAATACTGCGCGCATTTCTCGGCGGCTTCCGCCACCGGCTTCTGCGCCTGGCGCTTGGTGCCGACGAAGAGGATGCGACCGCCCTTGGCCACGGTGTCGCGCACCACCTTCAGCGCCTGATCCAGCATCGGAACGGTCTGCGTCAGGTCGATGATGTGAATGCCGTTACGGTCGCCGTAGATGTATTCGCCCATCTTCGGGTTCCAGCGCTGGGTCTGGTGGCCGTAATGCACGCCAGCTTCAAGCAGCTGACGCATGGAAAACTCGGGGAGCGCCATATCGTTATCCTTTCCGGTTTGCGCCTCGGCGGAGCCTTGAGGGTGTGAACCCAACCGGCGGACCCAAGGGGATGTCTCCCCCAAGAGCCCAAGCCCCGCCTGTGAAGTGGCGTCGCTTTACCCCTGCCGCCAAGAGAATGCAAGCGCCCCTGCCCCGGTCTTTCGCGGGATATCCGAAGTTTTATCGGTATTCCGGCCCGGATGAAACGGGGGCGAACCTGTCCCGTTCCCTCCCTCCGCCGCTTGCACGGCGCTCCGGCATCGGCGAAAATGGGGGCATGACGCCGGATATCCTCTGCATCGGTTCCGTCCTGTGGGACATCATCGGCCGCGCGCCCGTGGTGATGCGGCCGGGTGACGATGTGCCGGGGCGGATCACCCGTCAGCCGGGCGGCGTCGCCCTGAACATCGCCATGACGCTGCGCCGCTTCGGGCTGGTGCCGGGGCTGCTCAGCGTCATCGGCCGCGATGCCGCGGGTGAGGAGCTGCTCGCCGCCTGCGCCCGGATGGGGATGGTGACGGCGCATGTCCACCGCTCCGACACCTTGCCCACCGACCGCTATCTGGCGGTGGAGGGGGCGAACGGGCTGATCGCCGCCATCGCCGATGCGCATTCGCTGGAAATGGCGGGCGAGCGGATCCTGCGCCCGCTGGCCGATGGACGGCTGGGCAGCGCCGCCGCGCCCTGGCCCGGCCCCGTAGCACTTGACGGCAACCTGACCGGGACGCTGCTGGCCGAGATCGCGGGTTCGCCGCTTTTCGCCGCCGCCGATCTGCGCATCGCCGCGGTGGGATCCGGCAAGGCTGCGCGGCTGCGACCGCTGCTTGGCCATCCCGGCGCCACGCTCCATGTCAATCTGGACGAGGCAAGGCTTCTCTGCGATGCCGGATTTCCGGACGCGGCGGCGGCGGCCGAAGGGCTGCTCGCGCGGGGCGCGCGGCGGGTGCTGGTCACCGATGGCGGGAGACCTTGCGCCGATGGCAAGGCCGGGGCCGGCATCCTCACCGCAACCCCGCCCGCAGTAAAGGCAAGCCGCTTTACCGGCGCAGGCGATACCTTCATGGCGGCTCATATCGTCGCCGAACGGCGGGGGGCCGACCGCCCTGCCGCGCTGACGGCCGCGCTGAAAGCTGCCGCCGCCCATATATCGGGCCATATATCGGGAGAGACCGGATCATGACCGCCCTGCCCCTTCGCTTCACGGCCGAGGTCGATGCCGCCCTCGAGGCGGGCCGGCCGGTCGTTGCGCTCGAATCGACCATCATCACCCACGGGATGCCCTTCCCGCAAAACGTGGAGGCCGCGCGCGCGGTGGAAGCCGTGATCCGCGCCGCCGGTGCGGTGCCCGCCACCATCGCGGTGATGGAGGGCCAGGTTCATATCGGCCTCGAGGAGGAGGTGCTGAACCGGCTTGGGCAGGCATATGACGTGATGAAACTGTCGCGCGCCGATCTGGCCGCCTGCCTCGCAATGGGCCGGACGGGGGCGACGACGGTTGCCGCCACCATGATCTGCGCCGCCCTGGCCGGGATCTCGGTCTTTGCCACCGGCGGTATCGGCGGGGTGCATCGCGGGGCCGAAACCTCGTTCGACATCTCGGCCGATCTGCTGGAGCTCGGCGCTTCGCCGGTCACCGTGGTAGCGGCGGGGGCGAAGGCGATCCTCGACCTGCCGAAGACCCTTGAGGTGCTGGAAACCCACGGCGTGCCGGTGATCGCATACGGGCAGGACGATTTCCCGGCCTTCTGGTCGCGCTCCTCCGGTCTGAAGGCGCCGCTTCGGATGGACAGCGCGGCCGAGATCGCGGCGGCACATCTGATGCGTGCCCGGCTCGGCCTGCCCGGCGGGCAACTGGTGGCGAACCCGATCCCGGCGGCAGCCGAAATCCCGCGCACCGAGATCGACCCGGCCATCGAAACTGCGCTGGCCGAGGCTGCGGCGCGGGGCATCACCGCCAAGGCGGTAACGCCTTTCCTGCTTGACCGGATTCTGGAACTGACCGGGGGGCGCTCGCTCAGGGCCAATATCGGGCTCGTGTTGAACAATGCCCGCCTCGGCGCCGCCATCGCCTGCGAGGTTGCACGCCAGAGAGGAT
>JAIRJX010000364.1 GCA_031260425.1 Gemmobacter sp. | reverse complement strand
CGGCGAGATCAAGGCAGGCCCGGTCGTGAAACCGCTCGCCCCTGGTGCCCGCGCCTGCCGAAAGACGCTGCCAGGCCTCGGGCAGCAAGTCTTCGGCGATGCTCCCGGCCGTCCCGCTGATGGCATGGGCCTTCCCCCGGGAATTGAAGGCATGCCTGGCGCTGACGCCCGGGACATGGCCTTGCCTGCCGAGAATCGGTATGAGAAGATGAGAAGTCACAAAGTGGTGCGTCTATTGCCGCCGCAATCCCTTGACACCATGTGATGCACAGGATCCTGACACCGGGTAGAAAGGAGGTTTCCATGTATGACGCTCGTCAGATCGCCAACTGGTTCGTCCTTCGGGCGCGGAAGGACGGGCGGAAGCTGTCCATCATGCAGCTTCTGAAACTGGTCTACATCGCGCATGGCTGGCATCTGGAGATGCGGAAGTCTCCGCTTTTCAACAACAGGATCGAGGCCTGGCAGTATGGCCCGGTGATCCCGGATGTCTATAGCGCCTTCAGGCGTCAGGGGATCAATGTGGACACGGCCACGCAAGCGGTTCCTGCCATTGATATGGCTCCGGCTGACAATGGCCTGATGGAGGATGTCTGGAATATCTACGGGAAGCTTCCAGCGTTCCGCCTGTCAGAACTTACACATGTCCCAGGTGGACCTTGGGATATCGCCACACAAACAGGTGGCCATTATGCCCCGATCCCGAACGCGTCGATCCAGCAGCATTACGAGTATCTCAGGCTGAGAGCTGAAGCCGCGCGCGCATGAGCAACGGTATCCCTCCTATTGAATCGGAGGATTCCTCCGACGGTACAGATCGCGACAGGCTGGAACTGGAGGTTCTGGCGCTTGGGGCAAAGATACAGCGTCTCGAAAGCAAGGAAGCGGGCCAACGATATTACTTCCGTCGGCTTGCCATGGTAACTGGCCTGACTGTCATTGGGGCGATGTTCGCGCTGTTAGGCCACACCTTGCATCACTTGCATTGGTGGCCCCTCGTTCGACCCGACGCGGCGGTTGTAGTCGCACCTGTTGTCCCCCCGGTGGTATCGGTAACTGTCATCACTGTTGCCCTGTTCGTCGCTGCATTCCGGCGAATCAAGGACAAGGATACCGAAAGCGCCGCGAACGGTATTGCCGCTGGCTTGAATATTTTCAGGAGTTCCTGAGCGTTACCCATATTCAGCCTACCACTTGGGGGCTTCCCTATATGCCTTACTGAGTGACCATGCTTGTCCTTCTCTCCCCCGGTTCCATCACCCTGTCCGGTGCGAGGGCTGCCATGAACGCCGCGTCATGGCTGATTGCCAGCACCGCGCCGTCATAGGCGGAGAGCGCGGCTTCCAGTGCGGCGATACCGTCCAGGTCCAGATGGTTGGTCGGCTCGTCCAGGATCAGCAGCATCGGCACCGGGGTTGCGCCAAGCACGCAGGCAAGCCCGGCGCGCAGCTTCTCGCCGCCGCTGAGCGAGCCGGCCGGGCGCAAGGCATCCTCGGCGCGAAAGCTGAAGCGCGCCAGTGCCGCATGGGCCTGATGCGCGTCCGCTGTGGGGTTCCGCTTGCGGAAGTTGTCACGCAGCGTCAGGGCCGGATCCAGCAGATCCACATGCTGGTCCAGCATCGCGAACGGCACCGCCAGACCGACGGATCCCGCCAGCGGCGCAAGCGCGCCGGTGATCAGCCCGATCAGCGTGGATTTACCGCTGCCGTTCGGCCCGGCGATCATCACCCGCTCGGGGCCGGCAAGGGTCAACGACAGATCCCTGATGATCGGATTGTCCGGATCATATCCGCCGGTCACATTTTCCAGCCGTAGCACCAACTTGCCGGGTGCAAGGCCGGTCGGGGGAATATCCATGCGCAGGGGCTGCACGATCTCCATCTTGTCGCGGGCTGCTGCCAGCGCGGCTTCGGCTGCCTCGCGCCTTGCGTCCCGCAACCGCGCGCCGGCCCCGCCAGAGGCTTCAGCCCGATCACGCGCCGCATCCATCACGATCTTTGGCTGATCCCCCTTCGCCCGCGCCCGGTGGCCGGTGCTGTCCTTGCGCGCCTTGCGCTCAAGCGCCTGTCGTGTGCGGCGTACGGTGTCGTTGCGGGTCTTTTCGGCATGGGTAAGATCCCGGGTCGCCGCAGCCAGTTCCATATCCTTTTGGTGCCGAAAGGCGCTGTAACCGCCGCCATAGCTGGTCACCGCGAGCGAGGTCAGCTCGACGATCGCATCCATTTCCTCAAGCAGTTCGCGGTCGTGGCTTGCAATGATCGCGCCGCCATGCCAGCCTCGGACAAGTTCGATCACGGCCAGTCGTCCGGCTTGGTCGAGATTGTTGGTCGGTTCATCGAGCAGTAGAAAATCGGGCTCCGTGAAGATCAGCGCCGCCAACGCGGCACGGTTGCGCTGTCCGCCGGAAAGGCTGGCCAGCGGGGTTTGCGGCGCGATCGGCAGGCCGAGTCGCAGGAGCGCGGCCTCGATCCGGGCAGGCAGGGTCCAGTCGGCCTCCGACAACTCGTCGGCATCGGCAAGTCCGGCGTCGGCGCGGTTCAGCACGTCAAGCGCAGAGCGCGCGCCAAACAGATCGGCGATGGTTTCACCGGGGGCGCCAAGCACATCCTGCCGCATCATCGCAAGGCTGCCCGATACGCGGATCTGCCCGACCTGTGGCGCCAGTTCACCGGCGATCAAGCGTAAAAGCGTGCTTTTGCCGGTGCCGTTGCGTCCGACAATACCGGTGCGGCCAGGGCCGAAGGTCAGGGAGAGACCAGTGAAAAGCGGGTGGCCGTCAGGGATGGACCAGGACAGATCGGAAAAGGAGATGGAGGCAGGCATGGGGCAGTCTTTCTCGCAGCGAAACCGAAAGGGTGAGGGCGGTGAGGTGCAGATCCATGTCGATTTCGTCTCCGGCTGTGCGATGGACCCAAGGTAGGTGCAGTCCCCGTGCATCTCAAGGCCTCGCGGCGGAGGCGGTTTTTGCTCGGGTGTCGGTGATCAATTACTGGTGTCGGCACCTGACATGATGGGGTGCCTTGCCGGGGCGGGCCGATATTCGGCTGGGCCTTGTGCGGTCCTGCCGGGGAGCCCGCGCGACTCGGCACCACGGAGGGCAGCGCCCGACCGCAGTAGGGCGCGCCGACGATTGTGTCATTTTACGGCATAACCACGCCTGACCCCGATCCCCGCGCCAGCGTCCCCAAAGCGCCCCCCCGGGGGGGTGGTCGGGCGCTGCCCGGCGGTGCGCGCGCCTTGTTCCGGGCCGGTCGCGGGCTCAGCGCGCGCCCCAGGTGTCGCTCAGGCGATAACCTTCGGGCCAGGGGTCCGAGGGATCGAGCATGTGCTGGTGGATGCCGGTGATCCAGCCGCGCCCCGAAATCTCGGGCAGGATCGCCGGAATGCCGCCCACCGTTGTCGTGCCGAGGATGCGCCCCGCGAAGGTGGAGCCGATCACTGACACGGCGGTCAGTCTGTCACCCAAGCCCATCTGGCCGCGCGCGTGCAGAACCGCCATGCGCGCCGAAAGCGCGGTGCCGGTGGGAGAACGGTCGACCTTGCCGGGCTGGATCGCCACGGCCGCGCCCGCGCGCAACTCATTGCCCTGTCGCGTCACCGGCCCGGCGAACAGGCAGAACGAGAAATGCCGCCAATCCGGATTGGTCGGGTGTCGGAAGCCCAGTTGCTCGGTTCCGGCATTGGTGATCTTCACGCCCAGCTTGGCGATGTCATGCGCCTCGTCGGCGGTCAGGCCGAAGCCGAGCGCCTGTGCGTCGACGAAAACGAAACTGTCGCCACCATAGGCGGTATCGACGGTCAGGGTGCCCAGTCCCTCGACCTCCAGTTTTGCGCTCAGCGTGGCGGCGAAGCTGGGCAGGTTCTGCACGAAGATACGCTCGGCCTTGCCGTTGCGGCATTCGGCCCGCACCCGCACCAGCCCGCCGGGCGCTTCCAGCACCAGATGGGTTTCCGGCTCCGTCATCGGCAGGATGCCGCTGTCAAGGAGCACGGTCGCGACGCAGATCGAATTCGACCCCGACATCGGCGGAGTATCCTCCGGCTCCATGATGATCCAGGCTGCCTGCGCCTCGGGGTGTTTCGGCGGCACCAGCAGGTTGACATGGCGGAACACACCGCCGCGCGGCTCGTTCAGCACGAAGTTGCGCAAGGTATTGTCGCGGGCGATCCAGCGGGATTGCTCCCAGATCGTGTCGCCGGGCGGCGGGGCGACGCCACCGATGATCACGTCGCCGACCTCGCCTTCGGCATGTACGGAAATCACGTGGATGGTTTTCGTGCTGCGCATGGGGCTATTCCAGCCAATGGGGAAGGGCGTGGGGGGCATGACCGCTCACCGCTGCCGCCGCGCAATCGGCGAGGCTGCCGAAGCGGACGGCGCGGCCGGAAAGGCCTGGCCCGTAATGGGCGTATTTGCCGGAATTGGTCATCAATGCGCGGGTCTGCGGTGGAAAGACCGGCTCGGTGATCGAACACCAGCAGATATCGGGGACCACCTGCACACCCAGGGATTCCAGTCTTTGCAAGGTGCCGTCGGCGCGCGCCTCGCCCATCACCTGCCGCCCGGCGGTGATCATGGTGGCGATGGTGGCGCGTCGCCCGGCCAGCGCATCGACCAGCGCCCGGCATTCCTCCAGCGAGGCATGGGGGCTGCCGATGGCGATCAGTTCGACGCTTTCCGGCCCGGCGTTCAGCATCCGCCAGCCCGCCGCCATCTCGTTGCGGGTGATGCGGGAATGGCTGGCGTCAGCCGCGAGCCGGCCGGCCTCGGGCGTCACGCCTTCGACATGCAGCATCGGCGCGGCGGAGGTGGTGCCGAAGGCCGCGCAAAGCGCCTTGAGGTTTTCCGGTGTCGGCTTCGCCGAGGCCAGACCGCGCAGCAGCGGAATGCGGTCGGGCGACGCCTTGCCGGCGAGATAGCCGACCAGCGGCCAGAAGGCATCATCCACCCCCTCAGGCAAATCCACATCGAGGATGTGGCGAGCCAGACGGTTCTTGTCGAGATAGACGCCGGAAAGTGGCGCTCGCCCGGTCAGCGCGATACAGAGGTCGAGAAAGTCCGCATGTTTCGCGGTGCGCGCGCCAAGAACCGTATTGGCGTAGACCACCGCGTTGGATTCAGCCCAGGCGATGGCCTCGCCCTCCTGCGGCGCGGAGGCGAGCAGATAAGGTGCACAGGTAAAGGTCGGCTGGCAGCCCATCCGCACATAGGCGTCAGCCAGCGCCTGCGCCGGACCGCCGAAGGCGGGTGCCACACCCTGTTCCCGCCAGTTGGCGTGATCGACGGAAATTGCATTCATCGTGGTCGGGATACGCACCTGCCCGCCCAGATCCGCCATCTTTTCGGCGAAGGCCAGATTGGTAGGGCTGGCATAGATGCAGCCGTCGATATGGCCCCGGGTCACGGAGATCAGCCGTGCCGCATCCTGATTGGCGGCGATGGCGCAGATGATCCGCATCGCCTGCTGCACCGCCATCCCTTCGGCGCCGTCGAGCATGGCGTGGTCTTCGGCCGTCAGCCCGAGCGTGGCGGTAGCGGCCGGGGTGACGGGGATCACCAGATCTCCGGCGGTGATCTCGGTTTCGGTGATCGTGGCGCTTTCGGCCAGGGCGAGTTGCGCCCAGGCGTCGGGCGGCAGGCGCAGCACCGGCAGCGGTTGGCTGAACATCTCTGCCGCGATCAGGGCGCCCAGGGTCACGATATCCTCGGCTTCGGAAAACACCAATGCGGCGGGGGCGCGGCCATGCAACGCCATATCCAGCAACATCGCCGAGCCGGAGCAGGAGCCGCGCGTTGAAGGCATCATCAGGATGCTCCCGCTGAGGCAGCGCCCGTGCAGCGGGTGATGCACGTCGATCACCCGCGCCGTGGCGGGATCGACCCCGCCCCAAAAGCTCAGCGGCTCCGGCGTGGCGAGGATGGGGCCATGGGCCGTGCCTGCGAGGATGCTGCTTGCCGTATCGGTCATTTCACCACGAATCCATGGGCATAGGGGTCGCGGTCGTCGATGAAGATGGTGTTGATGCCGGTCTGCCGCGCCCAGCCGCCGACGGAGGGAATGATGGCGGGTTTTCCGGCTACCGTCACCGCCGCCTCGACCCGGCCCTTGAAGATGCTGCCGATGATGCTTTCGTGCCAGAACGCGTCGCCGACCGCGAGTTTCCCTTTGGCGGCAAGCTGCGCCATGCGGGCCGAAGTGCCGGTGCCGCAGGGGCTGCGGTCGATGGCCTTCTCGCCATAGAATACCGCATTGCGGGCATGGGCGCCGGTGACGGTCGGCCTGCCGGTCCACAGGATATGCGACAGCCCGTTGATAGCGGGGTGTTCCGGGTGGACGAATTCGTATTTTGCATTCAGCGCCGCCCGCAACTTTGGTGAGAAGCCTACCAGCTCGCCCGCAGTGAAATCGGCCATGTCACGGAAATTCTTCTGCGGTTCCACGATGGCGTAGAAATTGCCACCATAGGATACATCCACCACGATCTCGCCCAGCCCCTCTACCTCGGCGGTCAGCCCTTCGGCGTAAAGGAAGCCGGGAACGTTGGTCAGCCGCACCTCCTCGACGAAGCGGCCTTCCTGCCGATAGGTGATGTCCACCTTGCCGGCAGGGGCGTCGATGGAAAGCTTGCCGGTTTCGCGCGGGGTGATGAGGCCGTTCTCGATGCCCATGGTGATGGTGCCGATGGTGCCGTGGCCGCACATGGGCAGACAGCCCGAGGTCTCGATGAACAGCACAGCCACGTCGCAATCCGGGCGCGTCGGCGGGTAGAGGATGGAGCCCGACATCATGTCGTGCCCTCGCGGCTCATACATCAGGCCAGTGCGGATCCAGTCGAACTCACGCAGGAAATGGGCGCGTTTCTCCAGCATGTCACGGCCCTCCAGATGCGGGCCGCCACCCGAGACGAGGCGGACCGGATTGCCGCAGGTATGGCCGTCAAGGCAGGAGAATGTATGGGTGGCCATGTGTCAGAACCTTTGTGGCGAGAAGGGCGTCAGGTCGAGCGCGGCCGCGCGGCCGGTCACCAGATCGGCGACGAGGCGTGCGGTGCCGGCCGATTGGGTCAGGCCAAGATGGCCGTGGCCGAAGGCATAGATCACGCGGGCGGTGGCGCGGGCGGCGCCGATGGCGGGCAGCGAGTCGGGCAGTGAGGGGCGAAAGCCCATCCATTGCACGCCGCCTTCGGCCCGCAGGCCGGGCAGGAAGGACTGCGTCTTCTTCAGCATTGCCTCCGACCGTTTGTAGTTGGGCGGAAGGTTCAGCCCGCCAAGCTCCACCGCGCCGCCGACACGGATGCCGGTGGAAAGCCGTGTGACGACGAAGCCGTGGCCGCCGAAGGTGATCTGGGTGCGCAGATCGAACGCGTCGCCCGGCAGGGTGGTGTTGTAGCCGCGCTCGGTTTCCAGCGGGATGCGCTCGCCCAGGGTTCGGGCGATGCGATGCGAAAAGGCGCCTGCCGCCACCACCACCCGCCCCGCGTGGCGGGTGGTGGTGGCGGTCTGCACCTCCACGCCGCCTTCGACCGGGTGGAGCACGGTCACCTCGGCAATCTCGATCCGCCCGCCATTCGTGCGGAACCGTTCGGCCAGCGCCATCGTATAAAGATTCGGATCGGCGATGGAATACCAGCCGGGGGTGAAGGTGCCGTGGGTGAAGCGCGGCGAGAGGCCGGGTTGCAGGCCGGCCATCTCCGCCGCCGTCATATGGTGGAATTCGATGCCGTGCGCCGCACGCAGCCGCCATCCAGGGAGGGAGGCGTTGAACTCGGCTTGTGATTCATAGACCTGAAGATTTCCCTCCTTGCGCAGCATGGACATCGTGCCGGTGGCGGCAAGGAACAGCTCCAGCTCGGTTTTCGACAGGTCCATCAGTGTAGTTTGCGCCACGGTGGAATGGGCGACGCGGGCGGGCGCACAGGCCCGCCAGAACCGCAGCATCCAGGGTGCGATGCGCAGCGCATAGGCAGGCGGCACCGATAGCGGCCCCAGCGGGTCAAGCAGCCATTTCGGCGCCTTGCGCAGGATGCCCGGCGAGGCCAGCGGCAGGATATCGGTGAAGGCGAAGGCCCCGGCATTGCCGGCAGAAGCGCCGGCGGCCGGGCCCTCCCGGTCCAGCACCATCACCGAAAGACCGCGCGCCTGCAGCGCGAGCGCTGCGGACAGTCCCACCACGCCCGCGCCGATGACGATCACGTCAGGCTGCATCATGCCCCCGATACGCGGTGGCGAATTTCCGCAATCCCGGGTCTTTCGGTGCGCCGGACAGCGCGATCCCGGCCATTACACTCCGGCAGGGCAGGATCGTTTCACGGGTCATGGTGAAGACCGGCCTCTTCAGCTTCGGCGCCATGCCGGGGAAGGCATTGGCCGGGCTCCTGGGTGACGAAGCCGAGTTTCATGGTTTTCTCCCGTTTATCGGTCACCGGGCCCGAACCCGATTCGAAATTTCATGGAATATTATGAGGCATATTTTCTGAATCAATTGAAAATACAATAAGTATGCACGACCTGAGGCGGAATATGCAAGCTGCCCGTCATGCTCTGTCGGATCGGTCGAGCTGGTCGCGCCGACGGCGAGGTGCCTTGAATGTTATCGGAATGTCCTTTCGAATGCGGCGCGGGGCCGGATCGTCGCGTGCTTGAAACTGCCCCCCGTTCATGCACACAATATGTATGCAATCCGATGATCGCGCAGGGAGAACGTTCATGACCGAGTCCACCACTCTGAGTATCGAGGCCCTGACGCAGTTGACCGAGACGATCTTCCTTGGCGCGGGTCTCACCAGGCAGCAGGCCGAGGCGGTGGCGCGGGTGATCGTCGCGGGCGAACGGGATGCCTGCAAGTCTCATGGCGTCTATCGCATCGAAGGTTGCCTGCGCACGCTGAAAGCCGGGAAGGTGGTCGGGGATGCGGTGCCGGTGCTGGAAGATGACGGAAGTTCGGTGATCCGGGTCGATGCGAAGGGGGCCTTTTCGCCCGCGGCCTTCGAGATCGGCGCGCCGGTGCTGGCCGCGCGGGCGAAACGACAGGGGGTCGCCGCGTTGGTCATCAATTCCTGCCTGCATTTCTCGGCGCTCTGGCCCGAGATCGAGGTGCTGACCGGCATGGGCTGTGCCGCGCTTGCGATGTGCCCGAGCTATTCCAGTGTCGCGCCCGCCGGCGGAACCACGGCGCTTCTGGGCACCAACCCGCTGGCCTTCGGCTGGCCGCGCAAGGATGCGGCGCCC
>JAIRJX010000350.1 GCA_031260425.1 Gemmobacter sp. | reverse complement strand
CTCTCGGTCACCGGCAATGTGTTCCGCTCGGTGAACGGCACCATCGGCCGGGTGGAGAAGGTGGACACCACGCAGGCGGGGCTGGAGCATGACCGGGCGAGGAACGTGGTCTTTTCCGGCAATGTCTATCACGGTGTCGATCAAAGCTGTGTCAACCCGGTGACGGTAAGCCATGGCCAGAATACGGCGTCGCAGACCTGGACGGTGGATGCCTCGGGCTATTTCCCCTTCGGTGGCAAGGCATTGAGGGTGAGCGCGGTGGTGGCCGACGGACCGCTGCGCGAGGGGGATAACAGCGTATTCCACACGATGCCCTATGTGGAGACCAGGCAGGGTGGCGGCGAGGCGCGGATCAACCTGAAATGGCCGCGCGCGCTGAAAGGGGCGGCGACGGTGACCATCCGCAGCGACTCACCGCAATAGGCCTGCGGCGGGGGCGGGGCGGCGGCGGAGGGGGCTTCGCCTCCCCCCCAGGATATTTCCAGACAGATGTTGTGTAACCAATTGTTCCGCAGTGAGCCGTGGCGGGTTTGTCGGCGGCTCCAACTTCTGAGCAGGATGGAGCATCATGAGCCAGACGACGAACAAGTTTTTCCCTGAAGTGCGTGAACGCGCGGCGCGGCTGGCTCTCGACGGCGTGGGTCCGCATGGCGCGCGCTGGCAGGCCATCGTGTCGATCTCCGCGAAGATCGGCTGTTCGGCGAGCACGTTGGCCGAGGCGATCAACGGGCTGTTCAAGGCCGAAGTCATCCACCGCCGTGGCCCGTGGCGCAGCTTCGAAGCGGTGGAACATGCCGCGCTCGAACGGGTGGACCGGTTCAACAACCGCCGCCTGCCGGAGCCGATCGGGAACATCCCGCCCGTCGAAGCCGGGGCAAACTTCTACGCGGCACCGGAAACCGACACTAACCGAAATCAGCCTCCGGCAAACCCGGCGCGGTTCAAGGTCGTGCCCGACCGAAGGCGGGTGCAGACTGCAGTCGTGGCCAACACTTCGTGGCGCTATCCCGTCGGTCTCATATCCTGCGCCAACTTCACCAGAGCGCCCGACCTCGGGGCGCGGATTCATATAGCGGCGACACTTCCCAATGCCGTCCGGAAGATCCCGAATGTCGATCCGCCTAGGCCAGGTCGGCGGGGGTGAGGTGGAAGGCGCGGGCGAAGCCGCCGTTCAGCAGCGCCGAGACCGGCGCGAGGCGGACGAAGCTGAAATCGGGGAAATCGACATAGAGCTTCGCCGTCGGGTGCTGCTGCAGCCAATGACTGCGGATCGCCCCATGCTCAGGGGCGGTGCGGTCGAGAAATGCCGCGTTTACCCGCAGCATCAGACGCGGATGAGTGAGCGGGTCGCCCTTTTCTCCGGGTTCGCCCACCATCACCGCCGCAGCCGGATGGGCAGCCAGCGCGGCACGATGGGGGGCGAGCGCGGAGATCAGCGTGAGCGGGCCGCCATCAGGGCCGAGGCCGAAGGCGATGCGGCTGATGCCCGGCGCGCCGCTGGCCGGATCGGTCCAGGCGAGGGCAGCGTGGGTCGCGTCCTTGAGCAGGCCGCGCGCAAGGGTGCGAGCGGTATCGTCGGCGGGCTGCACAGGGTCGGGGCGCGGATATGGCATGTTCGCGGATAGCTGTTGACATGGTGGGATGGCGGGCGTCTGGTGGCACGGATTATCGCTACAGGTCTGTCATGTCAGGCACAAGTCATTCCCCTGCCGCTGCCCCGTCGCTGTTCCTGCCGAAGCTGGTTACGGTTCTGCGCGAGGGCTACAACCGTACCGAGCTACGCGCCGATGCACTGGCGGGGTTGACCGTCGCCATCGTCGCCCTGCCGCTTTCCATGGCCATCGCCATTGCAAGCGGTGTGGGGCCGGAGCGCGGGCTGTTCACGGCCATCGTCGGGGGGTTCCTCGTCTCGGCGCTGGGGGGATCGCGTTTCCAGATCGGCGGGCCGGCGGGAGCTTTCATCGTGCTGGTCTCGGCCTGCGTGGCGGTGACCGGGGGTGAGGGGCTGTGCCTTGCCACCCTGCTGTCGGGGGTGATGCTGGTCGTAGTGGGGGTGCTGCGGCTGGGAACCTATATCCGCTATATTCCCTATCCGGTGACGGTGGGTTTCACCGCCGGGATCGCCGTCATCATCTTCGCCAGCCAGATCAAGGACCTGTTAGGCCTGACGCTTGCCGGGCCGGAGCCGGGCGAGCTGGTGGCGAAGCTGGAGGCGCTCTGGGCGGCACGGGGGAGCGTGACGCCGGCGGCGGTGGGGGTCAGCTTTGCCACCGTCGCGCTGATCGAGGGGCTGAAGCGGGGCGCACCGAAGCTCCCGGGCATGTTGATTGCCGTTGGCGCAATGAGCATCGCCGCAGCGCTTGGTCTGCCGGTGGAGACCATCGGCAGCCGGTTCGGTGAGTTGCCGCGCATCCTGCCAGCCCCGGCCCTGCCGACCCTGGGCTGGCCGCAGATTCAGGCGGCTCTGCCCTGGGCTTTCAGCTTCACCCTGCTTGGAGCCATCGAGTCGCTGCTTTCCGCCGTGGTCGCCGACGGGATGACGGGGCGGCAGCATCGCTCCAATGCCGAACTGGTGGCACAGGGCTTCGCCAATATCGGATCGGGCCTGTTCGGTGGCTTCTGCGTCACCGGCACCATCGCGCGGACAGCAACCAATGTGCGCGCCGGATCGCACGGACCGGTCTCGGGGGTGCTGCATGCGTTGTTCCTGCTGGTTTTCATGATGGTCGCGGCGCCGCTCGCCGCCTTCATCCCGCTGGCCGCGCTGGCGGGGGTGCTGGCCGTCGTCGCCTGGAACATGGCCGAGAAGCACGAGCTCTGGGCACTGGTGCGCGGCTCGCGCGCTGACGCGGCGGTGGTGCTGGTCACCTTCCTGCTGGTGATTTTCCGCGACCTGACCGAAGGGATCGTAGTGGGCTTCGCGCTGGCGGGTCTCGTCTTCGTCAAGCGCATGTCCGACACGGCGGGCGTGCAGCCGCAGGAACAGGCGCCGCTCGACGGCGCACGGGGTGACCTGATCGTCTACCGGATGACCGGCGCCTTCTTCTTCGGCGCCGCAGCGCAGCTTGGCACCGTGCTCGACCGCATCGCCGACAGGCCGCGTGCCATGGTGGTGGATTGCGCGGCCGTGCCGCTGATCGACAGTTCCGGCGCCCGGACGCTTGACATGCTTGCGCGCAAAGTGGCGCGGCGGGGCGGGCGGCTGTGGTTCACCGGCACCAGTTCCGGGGTGCGGCGGGTGCTGGTTGCGCAGGGCTTGCGCGAGCCGGCGGTGCATTACCTGCCGGATGTGGCCTCGGTCGAGGCGCTGCTTGAGAGCGAAGGCGACTGATTCGCCGCTCCTCAGGTTGAATCGCCCATTGCCGGTGTCTTGCGGCGGCTGTTTTCGCGCGGCCTGGCGGGACTGCGGAGCGCCATCAAGGTATTGATGGCGGGAGTATGGACCTAGGGCGTTGAAACTTAATGTCAAAATTGTGATTTTTTGACATTAATTTACAATATGCGCGCGAAGTCAGTCAATTAATTTACATAAAAAATCAATTAACAAAAGGGGTTACGCAGATCCGCTGCATTGGTTTACAATACTCCCGAGAGAGTGCGCCACACCGCGAGGGGGTGGTGCGCGGGTGACGATGCAAGGGGAGGGAGTCGATGACCCAGCCGACGAACGAGGCCGCACCGGCCGTGCGTGACGTGCCTGTCGGGTTTGACAGGGCGCATGCCGATGCCGCGAAATATCGCGTCATGTATGCGGAATCGATCAGCGACCCCGATGCCTTCTGGGCGCGCGAGGGGCGGCGGCTGGACTGGATCAAGCCTTATACCCGTGTGAAGAACACCGATTTCACCTTTGGCAAAGTGTCGATCAAGTGGTTCGAGGATGGCGTGCTGAATGCCTCGGTGAACTGTATCGACCGCCACCTGACGGAGCGCGCGCTACAGACCGCCATCATCTGGGAGCCGGATGATCCGGCACAGCCGGCGCTGCATATCACCTACAAGATGCTGGCCGAGAAGGTGAATCGGATGGCCAACGCCCTGCTCAGCCAGGGTGTGATGCGGGGGGACCGGGTGGTGATCTACCTGCCGATGATCCCCGAGGCCGCCTATGCGATGTTGGCCTGCGCCCGGATCGGCGCCGTTCATTCCATCGTTTTCGCCGGCTTCTCGCCCGATGCGCTGGCCAACCGGATCAACGATTCCGGCGCCAAACTGGTTATCACCGCCGATACCGCGCCGCGCGGAGGCAAGCGGACACCGTTGAAGTCAAATACCGACGCGGCCTTGCTGCACTGCTCTGACAAGGTGCGTTGCCTTGTGGTGAAGCATACGGGCGATCAGACCACGTGGGTCCGGGGTCGCGACGTGGATGTGCTGGCGCTGATGGATGTGGTGAGCCCTGAATGCCCGCCGCGCCCGATGGGGGCAGAGGATCCGCTGTTCATCCTCTATACCTCGGGCTCCACCGGCAAGCCCAAGGGGGTGGTGCATACCACCGGCGGTTATCTGGCCTATGCGGCGATGACGCATCAATACACCTTCGACTATCAGGAAGGCGACGTGTTCTGGTGCACCGCCGATGTGGGTTGGGTTACCGGTCACAGCTACATCATCTATGGTCCGCTGGCCAATGGCGCGACTACGGTGATGTTCGAGGGTGTGCCGACATATCCGGATGCGGGCCGCTTCTGGGAGGTGTGCCAGAAACATGGTGTGACCCAGTTCTATACTGCGCCGACCGCCATCCGCTCGCTGATCGGCATGGGGACGGAATGGGTCGAGAAATACGATCTGTCGAAGCTGCGCGTGCTTGGCACGGTGGGTGAGCCGATCAACCCCGAGGCCTGGGCCTGGTATGACCGGCATGTCGGCAAGGGCAGATGCCCCATCGTCGACACCTTCTGGCAGACCGAGACCGGCGGTCACATGATCACGCCTCTGCCCTATGCCATGCCGGCCAAGCCGGGCTCCGCCGCACTGCCGTTCTTCGGGGTGAAGCCGGTAGTCCTCGACCCCGCTACCGCCAGGCAGTTGGACGAGACCGAGGCCGAGGGCGTGCTTTGCATCTCCGATAGCTGGCCGGGGCAGATGCGCACGCTCTGGGGCGACCATGACCGGTTCCAGGAAGCGTATTTCAGTCAGTATCGCGGCCATTACTTCACGGGGGATGGCTGCCGCCGCGATGCCGACGGCTACTACTGGATCACCGGGCGGGTGGATGACGTGATCAACGTCTCGGGCCACCGCATGGGCACGGCCGAAGTGGAATCGGCGCTGGTCGCCCATCCGCAGGTGGCCGAGGCAGCGGTGGTGGGCTATCCGCATGACATCAAGGGGCAAGGCATCTATGCCTATGTCACGCTGATGAACGGGGTCGAGCCGTCCGAGGATCTGCGCAAGGATCTGGTGAAATGGGTCCGTGCCGAGATCGGGCCCATCGCCAGTCCCGACCTGATCCAATGGGCGCCCGGTTTGCCCAAGACCCGTTCCGGCAAGATCATGCGCCGTATCCTGCGCAAGATCGCCGAGAATGATTATGGCGCGCTTGGCGATACCTCGACACTGGCCGACCCTTCGGTGGTCGATGAGCTGATCGCCAATCGCATGAACCGGAGTTGAGCGGATGAAAGATGTGCAGACCGTGCCAGTGGTGCTGATCCTGCTCGGGCCTCCGGGCGCGGGCAAGGGCACCCAGGCCCGGATGCTGGAGGAGGAGTTCGGGCTGGTGCAGCTTTCCACCGGCGACCTTCTGCGTGCGGCCGTGGTTGCGGGCACCGAGGCGGGCCGCAGGGCAAAGGCCGTGATGGAGGCCGGGCAGCTTGTGTCCGACGAGATCGTGCTGGCCATCCTGAGCGACCGGCTGGCCCAGCCCGACGTGGCGCGCGGCATCGTCCTTGACGGCTTTCCTCGCACCGACACGCAGGCAGGCGCGCTCGACAGCTTTCTGGCCGAGGCCGGCCAGAAAGTGACCGCGGCAATCAGCCTTGAGGTCGATGACGAGGCGATGGTGGGCCGGGTCTCCGGCCGCTACACCTGCACCTGTGGCGAAGGCTATCACGACACATTCAAGAAGCCCGCCGTGGCGGGCACTTGCGACAGATGCGGCGGTTCGGAGTTCAAGCGCCGGGCCGACGACAATGCCGACACCGTGCGCGAAAGGCTGCGGGCCTATCACGCACAGACGGCACCGCTGATCGCCTATTACGACGGGAAGGGCGTGCTGGAACGGATCGACGCGATGGGCTCCATCGCCGGGATCCGCGACAGGCTTGCCGCGATCGTCAGGCGCGTATCGGCCTGACCGGCTTGCATCCGGGGCTATGGCCTTCCGGGCGCAGGGCAAAAGACCGCAAAGAAGGGGGCGTGCAAGCGCGAACCCACGGCAAGATCCGCGCGGGAGATGCCTCCCGCCGGACAGATGGAGTCTTGCTTGCCGCCAGGCGGGCGAGGCGGGGAACGAATGGAAAGCCCATCGCGAAGGGTGGGCGCACAAGGAGGAAACCTATGGCTACTGCAATGCCGGATGCGCGCGAACGCGCGCGTCCAATGACCCGGGAGGAGAAGAAGGTCATTCTCGCCTCCGCCGCCGGCACGGTCTTCGAATGGTATGATTTCTATCTCTACGGTTCGCTGGCCGCCGTCATCGGGACGCATTTCTTCACGCCTTTCCCGGAGGCCACGCGCAACGTCTTCGCACTTCTGGCCTTCGCGGCCGGCTTCATCGTGCGTCCGTTCGGAGCACTGTTCTTCGGGATGCTGGGCGATCTGATCGGCCGGAAATACACCTTCCTGATGACCATCCTGATCATGGGCTCGTCGACATTCATCGTCGGCCTGCTGCCAAGCTATTATAGCTGGGGTATCGCGGCGCCCATCATCCTGGTCGCTCTGCGGATGTTGCAGGGCCTTGCACTCGGCGGGGAATATGGCGGCGCGGCAGTCTATGTGGCTGAACACGCTCCTCAGAACCAGCGCGGCTACTATACCAGCTTCATCCAGACCACCGCGACGCTGGGCCTCTTGCTGTCGCTGGTCGTGATCCTTCTGGTGCAGGGCTATGTGAACGGCGCCTTCGAGCCGTCGCCCGCGCTCGACGCTGCCGGTCAGCCGAGGTTCTTTGCCGATGGCACGCCCGAGATGTGGACACCGTTCCAGGACTGGGGCTGGCGGATCCCGTTCCTCGGTTCAATCGTGCTGCTCGCGGTCTCGCTCTATATCCGCTTGCAGATGAACGAATCTCCCGCCTTCAAGAAGATGAAGGACGAGGGCACCCAGTCCAAAGCCCCGCTGCGCGAGGCCTTCGGCAACTGGCGGAACGGCAAGATTGCGATCATCGCGCTGCTCGGTCTCACCGCCGGCCAGGCCGTGGTGTGGTATTCAGGCCAGTTCTACGCGCTGTTCTTCGTGCAGAACGTGATCCGGGTCGACAGCTTCTCGGCCAACGTCTTCGTGGCTTGGTCGCTGATCCTTGGCACCTACGGGTTCATCTTCTGGGGTCGGCTGTCCGACAGGATCGGCCGCAAGCCGATCATCCTCGGCGGCTGCCTGATCGCGGCGATCACCTATTTTCCGGTCTTCGCCTTCCTGACCAAGACCGCCAACCCGATGCTGGCACATGCGCATGAGACCCAGATCGTCGTGACCGTCGATCCGGCCGACTGCTCGTTCCAGTTCAACCCGGTCGGCACCGCGAAGTTCACCACGTCCTGCGACATCGTGAAAGCGGCACTGACGCAACGTTCGGCCAATTCCACGACTGTGGAAGCCGCTGCGGGCACCATCGCCTCGGTGAAGGTTGGCGAGACCGAGATCCTCGGCTTCGACGGCGCTGCCGAGAATGCTGCGGACGAGAAGAAGCGTTTCGACACCGAGCTGAATGCGGCGCTGACGGCGGCCGGCTATCCGGTGCAGGGTGTCGAAAACCCCACTGTCGCCAAGGCCAGCCACTTCTTCGATATCTTCAGCGCCCAGAAGATGACGGTCATCCTGATCCTGACCTATCTGATCGTGCTGGTGACGATGGTCTATGGTCCGATCGCGGCCATGCTGGTGGAGCTTTACCCGACCCGCATCCGCTATTCCGGCCTGTCGCTGCCCTACCACATCGGCAATGGCTGGTTCGGTGGCCTGCTGCCGGCGACCGCCTTCGCGATCTCGGCCCAGTCCGGCAATATCTATGCGGGCCTGTGGTATGCGATCGTCATCGCGCTGATGACGGTGGTGATCGGCGCGCTCTTCGTGCCGGGCGGCACCCACAAGAAAGACATCTTCGCGGATTGATCCGCCTGTGACCTGCGCCGGGCGGTGGCTATCCGCCCGGCGCCTTTTTTTCTCTCTGACGGAACGTCAGCCCCGCCGCAGCCGCTGCCACAGCGCCAGAAGCCCGAGGCCCGCCACCAGCAGCAGCACATTCGTGACAATGCCGGTCGCGACCTGCATCAGGAACGGCACCGCATCCCCGCTCGTCAGCGTCATGGGAATAATGATGGCGATGAAGCTTACCCCCAGTGCCAGAGGAACCAGATGTCCCGTTACCGCGCGGGTGCGCTGCATGGTAGCGATCAGCGCGACCACCAGGCCGATGCGGAACGGGTCGGCCAGCTGCGACAGGATTATCTCCAGGGGGGTCATGCGGCTCTCCTGCTGCGATTTAACTGGAAAGCTTCTTAGGCGATGCTGCCCGGGGCAAGCAAGCGCCTTGGCCGGGGCCGGGCCATGACGGCCGCCGCGCGGCCGCCGCGCGTGCTCATCGTCGAGGACGAGGATAATATTGCATTGGCGCTGGAATACCTGCTGGGCCGTGAGGGCCATGAGCATGACCGTATCGCCAATGGCGCCGAGGCGCTGCCGCATATCCGCGCCACCCGGCCCGATCTGGTGCTGCTCGATGTGATGCTGCCCGAGGTGTCGGGCTATGACATCTGCCGTGCCATTCGTCGCGATCCCCGGCTGGCCGGGGTAAGGATCCTGCTGATGACCGCGCGCGGTTCTGCGCTGGAACGGCAGAAGGGGATGGAGTTCGGAGCGGATGGTTTCATCGCGAAACCGTTTGAGCTGAAGGAGTTGCGCCAGGAAATGCATCGTGTGCTGGCAGCGCGGGGCTGAATGAGCCGGGCCGGGATCCTGACATTTCGACATGCCGGCGGGAACCGGTTCCGCCCGGACGCGTTATTTGTCTGCGGCGCGGGATCTGGCGGCGTGTTCAGAACAGGAGATACGGCATGGGCGGCGCGGGAATGGGCTGGATCGCGGCTATAATCATCGGTGGAATTGCCGGCTGGATTGCCTCCGGCCTCATGAAGTCCGATACCGGGATGGTGATGAATATCGTCCTCGGCATCGTCGGTGCGGTGATCGCGAGCTTCGTCTTCGGGCTGCTTGGTATGTCGTTCGGGGGCTGGATCGGCCAGCTGATTGCCGGCGTGGTAGGTGCCTGCGTCCTGATCGGCGGCGCCCGCGTCCTCGGAAAATGAGGCATGGCGCCGGGCGGCGCCCCCCCCCTTTCCGATGTCGCAAAGGGGGCGCTCGCGCCCCATCTTGAGCGCATCGCGCTCAATTCACCCCCTGAGGATATTTATGAACAGATGAAGCCAGGGCGCTTTTCTGTTCATCATCTGTTCAAAAATATCCTCGGGGGGAGGTGCCGCAAGGCACCGTGGGGGGCAG
>JAIRJX010000270.1 GCA_031260425.1 Gemmobacter sp. | reverse complement strand
CGAACCTGACCGAACTGACCATCGCCGATGACGAGGGCGTATGGCTCACCCTGCGCGACGTGGTGCTGGACTGGAACCGCTCGGCGCTGCTGGCGGGGCGGGTGTCGGTCAATACGCTCACCGCCGCGGAAATCCTGCTCGACCGGATTCCGGCGGGGGGCCAGAGCGAGGCATCGCTGCCCGCTCCCGAGGCATCGGGCTTCGCGCTGCCGGAGCTGCCGCTGTCGATCAATATCGGGAAGGTGGCAGCAGAGCGGATCGTGCTCGGCGAAACCGTGCTCGGCCAACCGGTCGAGGCGCGGCTGGAGGCCGGCATGTCGCTCGCCGGTGGTGAGGGGCACACGCAGCTTGTGCTGGAACGCACAGATGACGGACCGGCGGGCAGGTTGGCGCTCACCGCCTCCTATTCGAACGCGACGCAGGTTCTGGCGGTGGATCTTCAGGCGATCGAGGAGGCGGGCGGCATCGCCACCGCGCTGATGGGCCTGCCCGGCGCCCCGGCGGTGGAACTGACGGTGAAGGGTGAAGGCCCGCTTGACGACTACGCCGCAGACCTGAAACTGACCTCGGACGGACAGGAACGCCTGGCGGGCCGCGTCACGGTCGGGGCCGATGCGGCGGGCGGTACCCGCTTCACCGCCGATCTGGGCGGCGATCTGGCGCCGCTGTTCCTGCCGGACTATGCCGCGTTTTTCGGCCCCGATGTGCAGTTCAGCACCGAGGGGGTAAGGGCAGCGGACGGGCGGCTCGACCTCAGCCGCTTCGCGCTGGATACTCAGGCGATGAAACTGGACGGATCGCTCGCCCTCGCTGCCGACGGCCTGCCGGAGCGCTTCGACCTTGCGGGGCGCATCGCGCGGGCGGACGGCGGGCCGGTACTGCTGCCGCTGACCACCAACCAGCGTACCATGATCACCACGGCCGATCTGAAACTGGCCTTCGACACCACAAAGGGCGAGAACTGGACGGCGGATGTCACGCTGACCGGCTTTGAGCGCGCTGATTTCACCGCGCGGAATGCGCATATCATCGGTGGCGGCACCATCGCGCGGCCCGGAGGCAAACCCCGGGTCGATGGCACGCTCGACCTTGCTGCCGAGGGGCTGGTCCCCGCCGATCCTGCACTGGCCAGGGCGCTGGGGCAGGCGGTAACCGGCACGATCGGCTTTCGGTGGCAGGAAGGGCAGGAAACGCTCGACCTGCCGGTGCTGAAGCTGAACGGGCAGGATTATGGACTTGATGCGGTATTGCGCATCGCCGGCCTCCATTCGGCGCTGACCGTCAGCGGCACCGGCCGCGCGCGGGCCGACGATCTGGCGCGCTTCGCCGATCTGACCGGCCGGCCGCTCGCCGGTAGCGTCTCGGCTACGATACAGGGCGAGGCGGCGCTGCTCGCCGGCAGCTTCGACCTTTCCGGCGAGATGGAAGGCAGCGCGCTGCGCATCGGAATTGCAGAGATCGACAACCTGCTCTCCGGCGCGTCGTCCATCGGCTTCGGCATCCGCCGTGATGAAACCGGCACCGCCTTGCAACGGCTCGACCTTGTAACGGCAAGCCTCACTGCACAGGCCAGCGGCACGGTGGCGACGGCAGGCAGCGACATCGCCGCTGACCTGGACTTCCGCGACCTGCGCGTGCTGGGGCCGCAATATCGCGGCAGTCTGAAGGGCCGGGCACATTTCATCGGCACGCCGGAAAGCGGCACGGTGACGCTTGATGCTGCCGGCAGCGGCATCGGCATCGGCGTGGCAGAACTGGACAACCTGCTGAAGGGTGACGCGGCCATCGAGGCAGAGGCGGAACTGGCTGGCGAGGTGACCCACCTGCGCAGGCTGACAGTCAATGCCGCCTCTCTCGGGATCGAGGCGCGCGGCAGGATTGACCCGAAGGGGCACGACCTGACCGCCGACCTGACTTTCCGTGACCTCCGCGCGCTTGGCGGCGGCTATCGCGGTACGCTCGCGGCGCAGGCCGCCTTCCGGGGAACGCCGGTGCGTGGCAGTCTGACCGCAACGGCCACGGGCACCGACCTTGCCATCGGGCAGGCCGAAGCCGATCGGCTGCTGGCCGGCCGGACAAGGCTCGACGCCGATCTTGCGCTGGATGGGGGCCGCATAAAGATCAACCGCGCCACGCTCGCCAATCTGCAATTGCAGGCCGAGGCATCGGGCAGTATCGAAGGCGCCATGCGGCGGGTCCGCCTTCAGGCCGAGCTTGCCAATCTGGCGCTGCTCCTGCCGGAATTCCCCGGCCGCCTCGGCATCAGCGGCACCGCGCTTGACGATGGCAACGGCTATCAGCTTGACCTCACCGGCAGCGGGCCGGGCGGCATCCGCGCCACTGTCCGGGGCCGGATCAACCCGGATTTCCGGCGCGCGGATCTCGCGATCAATGGCAGCGCGCAAGCGGGCCTCGCCAATACGTTCATCGCGCCGCGCGCCATGAACGGCAATCTGGGCTTCGACCTGAGGCTGAACGGCCCGCTGCAACCCGCATCGCTGAGCGGTCGGGTCAGCATTGCCGGGCTGCGCGCCTCCGACCCTGCGCTGCCCTATGCGCTGGAAGGGGTAGGGGGCACCGTCAATCTGTCAGGCGGGCGGGCCGATCTGGCGATCAACGGGCGGCTGTCGACCGGAGGCACGATGCGGCTGACCGGCGGGGTGAACCTTGCACCGCCCTACAATGCCGATCTGGCGGCCGAACTCACCCAATTGATCCTGAAGGATCCGCAGCTCTACCGGACCCGATTGAACGGCAGAGTCACGGTGCGCGGCCCGCTGACAGGCGGGGCGATGATCGGCGGCAACATCCTGCTGAACGAGACGGAGCTGCAAATCCCCTCTGTAGGTTTCGGTGCCGCCACCGGACTGGAGGAGTTGCGCCATGTCAACGAGCCCACCGCCGTCCGCGCTACCCGCGCCCGAGCCGGGCTGATCGAGGATGGCGGCAACAGCGGAAACCGGGCACCCCGCAAGCCCTATCCGCTGGACCTGACGATCTCCGCCCCGCAACGCATCTTCCTGCGCGGCCGTGGTCTTGACGTAGAGATGGGCGGCACGTTACGGCTAACCGGCACCACCGCTAATGTGGTGCCCGCCGGCGCCTTCGAGCTGATACGCGGGCGGCTCGATATCCTCGGCAAGCGGCTGACCATCTCGCAAGCGCTGCTGCAGCTTGAAGGGGATTTCGATCCCTATATCCGGGTGCTTGCTTCAAACGAGAGCGGCGGCATCACCAGTTCGGTCATGATCGAAGGCAGGGCGACCGAGCCAAGGGTCAGCTTCGTCTCGACGCCACCGCTGCCGGAGGAGCAGGTGCTGGCCCGGCTGCTATTCGGGCGAGACCTGACCACGCTTTCCGCCTTCCAGGCCGCGCAGCTGGCAAGCGCGGTGGCGACGCTCGCCGGCAGGGGCGGCGACGGCATCGTCGGGGCACTGCGCAGGGGATTCGGCCTCGACGACCTCGATATCAGCACCAATGCCCAGGGCGAAACCTCGCTGCGCGCCGGCAAATATATCTCGGCCAATACCTATACCGAGATAGAGGTGGATCAGGCGGGCAAGGCGAAGATCAGCCTGAACCTCGACCTTACCGACACCGTGACGCTGCGTGGCTCCGCCGGAGGCGATGGAACCAGCATAGGCATCTTCAAGGAACGGGATTACTGATCGGGGTCGGGCGGCAGCCCTTCCTCGGGCACCTGCGCCCGCTCCGCATCCACCGCAGCACCCAGAAGAACCGCATAGGCGCTGAGATAAAGCCACATCATCAGGATCACCACGGCCCCGATCGAGCCATAGACCTGATTGTAGCTGTTGAAATTCGCCAGATAGATCACGAAACCGCGCGATACCACCAGCCAGAGCACTACCGCAACCAGGAGCCCCCGGGTGAACAAATTCGCCCGCACATGGGACGGCCGGTTGGGGCCGAAGCGATAGGTCAACGCCAGCCCCAACACCAGTAGCCCCAAGGCCAGCAATGCGTTCGCGATCTCCAGCACCAGCGCAGTGAAGGACCCGAGCGGCAGCACGTTCAGCAGCAGCGGCACCACCACTGCCACCAGCAACGCCGCCAGCGCAATCAATACCAGCACCAGCGTTAGCGCCAGCGCCAGCAGCACACTGTGGACCCCGTTCCGCTCCGGATGGTGATGCACGGCATTCAGGCCCGAAATCATGCCCGCAACGCCTGCGCGAGCCGACCAGAAGGCGATCAGCAGCGACAGCAGCGTTGCCCAGCCCAGATCACTGCTATTGGCCCCCAGCAGCGCCTCTACCTGCCCACTCAGCAGCGACAGCGCATCAGGCGGCAGGAAATCCGCCAGCAGATCCAGCTCCTCGCGGATGATGGCGGGATCGGCGGCGAAGCTCCAGACCGCGATGACGAAGGCAAAAGCAGGGAAGATCGACAGGAAGCCGAAGAATGCGACACCGGCGGCAATCATGCCGAGATTTGCACGCGTGGCCCGGGCCATAACGCGGGCGATCCGAAGCTTCAGGCGGGACAGCATCCGCCCCCTGTGCCACGAAGCACCCCAAATGGAAAGGGCCCGCGTGTGCGGGCCCTGAACCAATTCTTCCAGTCGTAGCCGGAAGGCGACGAAATCAATTGCCGCTGTTGTGGCTGCCCGAGCTGTTCGAGGCCAGAGCGGCCACCAGAGCGATGCCGGCCAGAGCGGCCAGAGCGGCGCCACCACCCATCGAACCCGACGAAGCCGGCGCAAGGACCACAGCCGGAGCCGGATCCGGCTCAACGACAACCGGACCGCCAGCGAAGGCGGTCGAAGCGGTCAGCGCGGCGACGACAGCGGCAAGAGCGATTTTTTTCATTTGTCTCTCCATAGACATCAAGATGGTCGGTGATTTGGTTTGCAAATACCACAACACGATGGTCGAAGTAAGTCCTATCTTCTAGCCCTTGTCAATGACGCGGGCAAGCTCCAGATACCCCCATTCGGGGATAGTCAACTCTTTGGATTTTCTGATAAAATTATCTCCTTCAAACCAATATTCGTTGGTAAATCTGACTGCCTTGCCCTCGCAGGTTTCCTCAACATGGCGGGTGGAATGTTGCTGTCCTACCACAGTTATGGTCTCGGAGCCCAGATTGGACATGCTGCATCGATAATCGAAGCGGCGCATCTGGTCCGCTCCATCGAGATAGAAGTAGCTGCGACCATGGCTGCCCTGCCCCGAGGCGAGCTGCGCGCGGGTCGGCACCACCGCCTGCATGATGTCCGGTCCGAATCCCCGCGTGGCAGTCATCACGCCATCGCGGAAGCTTACGGTAAGGTCATCAGAGGTCGCCCAGGTCTCCACCGCGCCATTGCGCGAGATCGGCACCAGATAGATGGTGGAATTCGCGGCCTGCAATTCCCCCTTGATGACCGGGGAGTTCAGCGCGGCCAGGTCCTGCCGCGTGATCGGCTGCGCCGTTCCGGCGGCCTGGCGGCCGGCAACCAGCGCCTTGGAAACGGCGGCCACGCCGCCGACCAGCGAAGTAGACCGGGTCTTGTCGTTGCCGCAGCCGGTCAGCAGGGCGATGGCGGCCAGCGCCAGGACGGCGCGTGTTGTCCGAATCATTTCCAGAACCTTCCCCATTGCTCCTGAATGCCGGACTCCTGATAATCCCGGATCGTGCCGTAAAGCCGCCCGTCCACGTTCAGCCGCGCGCCGCCGTCGCGCCCGAAGGGACGGATGACCGTCTCGAACGTCTTGCGATGCGGGCGACCGATCCCCCAGCTCAGCGGCACTTCGAGCACGATGCCCTTGTCGAACGAGCCGGAACCGAAATCCTTGGCCGAGACATTGGTCTTGGTAGCAAAGGCGCCGACGCGCCAACCATTCTCGAACTCGCGGTTCACGCTCAGCGTGGCACCGACATCGCCGGCCAGATAGCGGCCGACATCAAGCTGGGCATGAAAGCCCGAAGCGAAGGCGTAATAGGCAGACAGATGCCCGGTCGCGACGCGATAATCGTATTCGCCAAAGCCGAACAGCCCGTCCGTGTCGCGCTGCGCAACATAGTTCACCTCGGCCCCCACCGCCCAGCGGCTGGCGACCGGCTTGTAAAGCACCTCGGCAGAGACACCGCCGAACATCCGCTCCAGATAGCCGATGGTCAACCGGCCATAGGTATCGTGGCCGAGATAGGCGTATTTCGCCAGTGTCAGGCTTTCCAGCGCCGGATCGCCATTGGCATCATAAAGATCCCCGTCCGATCGCACCGGCTGAAGCCCCGTGGGGATTTCCGGCGGGGTATCGTCGAGATTGCCGAAGAGCCTCTTGGTGGCCGAGCCCTGCAGCACCCAACCTGGTCCGAAATCATAGCGCGCCGACAGCCGCAGCCCGACATCCATCTTGAGCGGCGAGCGCTGGTCGAACAGCCGGAGCCGGTCATAGGGCGCCAGCCACCAGGTAAAGCTCGGGTAGAGCTTGGGGTCATAGGTCAAGTTCGGCGCACGGTCCCCGGGAGCGCCGACAGCGATGCCGGCCCACATCTGGCGGCTGGCGTCGGGATCGTATTCCAGCCGCTCCAGATCCGCGCGGCGCAACGTCACCTTCGAGGCCGGCATACCGTTCACCAGCGGCACGATCTCGAAGGTTTCGACCGAGGCAGGCATCACATGCGACATCGCCCGCGCCACCCGGCCGATGGCCTGCGCCTCGGCGTCGTAGCGGATGTTGCGGATGCGCACCTGCGCGGTTCCTGCGCTGTAGCCGATGGCCTCGACCATGAGGCCATCCGGTTCCAGCCGCTTGTTGAGGTTGGCGATGAAGATCGGCGCCGCGTCTTCCTGCGTCACCCATTCCGGCGACCAGGCGTCGGGGTCGGATTGCCGGCTGGGCCGCAGCTTCACCGGATCGGGTGCACCGTCCTTGATCGCGCCGGTCGGCCGCTGGCCGGGCGTCATCAGGAAATGGGCGGCAAAGCCCAGTTCGCTGCCATACATGTAGTAGCCGCCAAGGGTGACCCAAGGGTTCACCCGATATTCGGCACCGAAGTTGAACGGGTTCTTCTTCTCGAAAGTGCCGCGCGAACCGGCTTCGAGCGCATAGTCATCCGAAGAATATTCCGCCTTCAGCGTCAGCTTGTCCGTCGCCTGCCACTCAAGGCCCGCAAAGGGTGCGGCAGGGCCACGGAACCACTGGCCAAAGTTGAAATTGCCCCCTTCGCCCACGTCGACCGGATCGCGCTTGCCGAAAGGCGAGCCGATATCGCCATAGCTGCCCAGCCGCCCCCAGCCGAGGCCGACAGTGCCCTTGAGCCGCGGCGTGATGTGCTTGGTCGCCGCGATATATTCGCCCGACAGGATACCCGTCCCCGCAAGATCCTGAAGCCCGATCGTCATCGACGGCAGATATCGGCTTTCCTCCAGCACCTGATAACGCACATCGAAGGAACGGTCATAATAGGTGTCGAACTGGTTCACACCATTGCCGGGGCCACAGTCAGGCTGACAGGCGCTCTTGGCGTTCCAGTCACGAATCCCGAGGAAACGGAAGCTGGCGGACAGGCGCGGCGTGATCTGGAAGCTCAGCGTGGTACGGCTGACCGGGCCAAAATGCCCGGAGGATACGGTCAGGTTGCCGTCGAGCTGCGCCTCGCCCGAAGGCATGTCGATCAGGCCCGACGCCCCGTATAGATTAAGCGACGGCCCGGTTTCCGCGAAGGGGGCCTCCGCAGACCCGATCACGGCAAGCGAGGTCACCAGCAGAAACCCGCCACGCACAGCCTTGATTCGGTCCATCATCGCTCCGCCTTTTTCATTTCGCGGCAGTCTAGGGCAAAGAGTGACCCACAACAATCGGGGCCGGCCTATCCGCATTGTAGATCAGCGCGCCGCCGCCACGGCGGGCGGGCGGTAGCCATGAACCCAGGTCGTCACCACCTCGCGCGCCGCGTCCTGGTCACCGGTGGCAATAGCCGAGCGCAGCGCCCGCAGCGCGGAGGCAAGTTCAAGCTCCGACAGGCTTTCTTCGCGCGCCCGGAGGATTTTGCCGTGCGGGGTGGTCAACAGGCCGGCCCCGATCAGCAATTCCTCGTGCATCTTCTCGCCTGGCCGCAACCCGGTCACCGCGATCTCGATATCGCCGTCCGGATGATCCTCGTCACGCACGGAATAACCGGCGGTGTGGATCAACTGCACCGCCATGTCACGGATGCGCACCGGATCCCCCATGTTCAGCACGAAGACATCCCCCCCGGACGAGGTCTCGGCATCCGAGAACGAGCCGGCCAGCAGCACGAGACGTGCCGCCTCGGAGATCGTCATGAAATAGCGCGTCACGTCCTCATGCGTCAGGGTGACGGGGCCGCCACGGGCAATCTGCTCCTTGAACAGCGGAATGACCGAGCCGGACGAGCCCAGCACATTGCCAAAACGCACCATAGAGAACACGGTCCCGCGCGAACGCTTCGCCATGTCCTGCACCACCAGTTCGGCCAGCCGCTTGGAGGCACCCATGATGTTGGTCGGCCTCACTGCCTTGTCGGAGGAAATCAGGATGAAGCGCCCTACCCCGGCATCGTTGGCGGCCTCGGCCAGTGTGCGGGTTCCCAGAACGTTGTTGGCCAGCCCCGCCAGCGGATTCATCTCGACCAGCGGCACATGCTTGTAGGCAGCGGCATGGAACACGACCTCGACCCGGTGATCCTGGATCACGATCCGGGTCAGGCGGGAATCGGTGACGGAACCAAGCACCGGCACGATCTCGACCCCCGTCCCACCGGCCAGCTCGCTCAATTCGCGGTCGATGGTGTAAAGCGCAATCTCGCTCACCTCGTAGAGCACGATCCGCGCCGGGCTGCAGGCGATGAGCTGACGGCATAGCTCCGCCCCGATCGAGCCGCCCGCACCCGAGACCAGCACCGACCTGCCGCGATAGGCTTCACGTCCCTGGGGCAACATGTCGCCCACCTGCGCGCGGCCAAGGAACTGCCCCGACGCCACCGGAGAGAGGTTGTCGATCAACTCCTCCTCGCCCACCAGCTGCGCGAAAGAGGGCAGGGATTGCACCTTGAAGCCCATATCCTTCAGGATATGCGACAGCCGCGCCAGTTTGGGCGCTGAGACCGAGGGCATGGCCAGGATGATGCGGTCGATATCGCGCTGCTCGACGAAATCCTTCAGCGCGGCGCGGGGCAGGACACGCAACCCGGCGATCGTGACGGAATGCAGCGTATCGTTGTCGTCGATGAAGGCCACCGGCACGATGCGTTCGTGCGAGCGCAGGGCCGCAGCAAGCTGGGTGCCGGTCGTGCCGGCGCCATAGATCAGCACCCGGTGCTTCGGCTGGCCCTGCCGCAGCACCCAGAGCAGCGCATGAAGCATGACCATCCGGATGCCGGCGGCCAGTAGAAACAGCATCAACCCATAGATCACCACGCCTGCCGCGCTGAAGCTGGGCAGGATGAAGCGGCTCAGCACGGCGGCAACCACCGTCACCAGCGCGGCATAGGCGCCGGTACGCAGGATCGCCGTCGTCTCATAGGATTTGAGCTGGATACGCGGGATGCCCAGCCAGGCGGAGGCCCCCCCTCCCGCCATGGATACCACCGGCAGCATATAGAACAGCTCCGGCTGATAGACGAAGGGCCGGAACCCGTTATGCGCAATCGCGATGGCAAGGATCAGCACAAACGGCGGCAGAACCGCATCAATCACGAACAAGACAAACTGCTTGTCCCTGCGCGTCAGCCTGGACAGGATCTCAAACGATCCGTGCCGAATGATCTTCATCATTTGCTTGTCCGTTGTCGCGCCGGCCCGTGGCGCGGATATGGTCGTAAAAAACTGATCGTTCTGGGAAGGCTTTGTTACAATACCATACCTTCTGCTACAAGCCGCGCGGTAACACAACCCCTTCCGACGGCGGCCTGACGCCTATTTCCTGAACAGGCGCCGTAACAGGACGCCCGCCCCGGTCCGGTAGAGGATCGCAAGGTCAAGACAAAGGCTCTGATTTTTCTGATAAAGCAGATCCAGCATCGCCTTGCGCGGCACACAGCGGCGGGAATAGACAGCGTCGGTTTCTGCGGCCGACCTGCAGCGCGCCAGCAACCATTCTTCATGCGCATGGAAATGCAGGGTGGCGAGCCCTGTGATCCCGGGCCGGCTGCGCAGGACGCGGCCATAAAGCTCGGGGAAGCGCTCGACATAAAGGCGCAGCGGCGGGCGGGGGCCGACAAAGCTCATATCGCCGCGGATCACGTTCCAGAGCTGCGGGATCTCGTCCAGACGCGCCGCACGCAGCCACCGCCCGACCGCGGTGATACGAGCCGCCTTGTCGCCGCCCGAGACGCCGCCATCGGCCCTGGCCACGGTCATCGTGCGCAGCTTCCACAGCCGGAATGGCGCATCCGGTGCCTTCATCCGCTCTGCCACATGGAAAACCGGTCGCCCCTCGATCAGCAGCAACACCAGCAGAAGCAGCCCGAAAGGCACCGCCAGCACAACGACCAGAACAACGGCCAGCGTCAGGTCGAACAAGCGTTTCTGCAGCGTCATGCAGCCCTCCGCCGCTGCCAGTCCTGCCAGTCGGCGACCAGGTCCTGCGCCGAGCCGTCACCAGCAAGACCGGGCAGCAGCGCCTCGAGCCGGCCGGTATCCAGCGCCACCACCGGGATAACGGCGGGATTGGGCGGATTGGCGCGCCAACGCAGCCCAGCGGCATCAAGCAGCGCGCCCATCGCCACCGGTTGCACCGCCGCGATGTTGAGCACCTCCGGCAGCGCCTGCCCGGCCAGCGCCAGATCAACCAGAGCCTCCAGCACCCGCGAGAGCCGCCCCGGCCCGATATAGGAGCGGACCGGCCCCACTCCGCCTGCGACCGGATCCAACCCCTTCATCACCGCCGGATCAGGGTCGGCGCCGACCAGCGCATCCGACCCGATCACGTTGCCGATGCGCAGCACCGTCACCCCGAGCCCGTCGCCCCGCCGGGAGGCAACCGCCCGCTCCATCTCCAGCTTGGTCCGGCCATATTCAGTCAGTGGCGCCGGCACGTCCTCCTCGACCAGCCGGCGCCCGCCGGGTGGTGCGGCGCCATAGATTGCGGCGGAGGAGGTGAGGAAGACATGCCGCATCTCCGCCGCGCGCGCCGCCGCGCAGGCCGCCATCGCAAGATCGGTGTTCCGGTCCGGCTCCGCCGCCCCGCCCGGCACGCCCCCGGCAAGGCAAAGCATCACGCCCCCCGCCATCTCACGGCCAAACGGTGCAGGCCCGGTCAGCATGTCCCAGCGCAGCCAGCCCGGCCCCGCATCACGGCGCCCGAGGAACAACACATCCGTCCGGTGCCAGAAACACCGGACCATGCGACCCAGACGGCCGGACGCCCCCGGGATACAGATCATCGCCCAAGCACCCCCGCTACCGAACTCGGCAGTTGAACCCCTGCCGCCCGGCAAGTATCTTGCCCCCGCTGCCAGAGTCCACCCTGCCAGGTGCGGCGCAGTCGGAGTATATGATGCTGATACATGCGGGGAAGCTGGTTCTGCTCACAGCCAGCCTTGGAATCCTGTCAGGCTGCGGGGATATGCCCGGCGGCGGCCCGAATGCCGGACAGATCCTGCATGGTGCCGACGATCCCGAGGCGGATTTCGCCGTCTTTCCAATCAGCCGGAAAACCCTGCCAAAGCTGGACTCCTGGCCCAAGCATGGCGCCACATCGCCGTCCAGCTGGATCCCGCGCGCGCGCGGGCCGGCATCGCAGATCATCCAGCCGGGCGACATGATGGATCTGGCGATCTGGGACAACGGCGAAAGCTCGCTGCTGACCCAGCCGGGGCAGAAAGTGGTGGAACTGAAGGGGATTCGCGTCTCGCCCGATGGCGAGGTATTCCTGCCGTATGTCGATAAGGTCTATATCGCCAAGATGGCGCCCGACGAGGCGCGCAACGCGATTCAGCAGCGATTCGCCGCGATCATTCCCACTGCGCAGGTGCAGCTCAACCATACAGCCGGGCGGCAAAGTTCGGTCGATCTGGTGAGCGGCACCGCCAATCCCGGCAACTTCGTCATGCCGGACCGCGATTTCTCGATCCTCAGCCTGATTGCCATGGGCGGTGGCATCGACAAGAGCATTAAGAACCCGCAGGTCCGCCTGATGCGGTCGGGCGAACTTTACGGCATTTCGGCCAAGGCGCTGATGAAAAGCCCCTCGCTCGACACCACGCTACGGGGCGGCGACAAGGTATATGTCGAGAATGACGAGCGCTATTTCCTGTCGCTCGGCGCCGCCCGGCAGGAGGCGCAGATCCCCTTCCCGAACGACAAGGTGACAGCGCTTGATGCCGTATCGCTGATCGGGGGCATGAACGACACGCGCGCCAATCCGAAGGGCGTGCTGATCCTGCGTGATTACCGGACGGAGGATCTGCGCAGCGACGGCAGCGGCCCGACCAGAGAGCGCACGATCTTCGCGGTAGACCTGACCACTGCCGACGGGCTGTTCAGCGCGGGCGAATTCCTGATCCAGGATCGCGATCTGGTGTTGGTCACCGAAAGCTCGCTTCTGGTGACCAACAATGTGGTGAAGCTGCTGTTCGATGCTTTCGGCATCGGCACCCGCGCCCGCAACATCATTCGCTGAGGTCAGGCGTCGTCGCCCTCCAGCCGGGTGCGCATCTCGCGCAGCACCGGCAGCACCGCACGCACCCGGTCATGCCCAAGTGCTGCGACTACCTCGCCGATCAGCGGCGCGATGGCCTGCACCGCCGCGTCGCGGGCGGCACGGCCCGCCGGGCTGATCGCCACCAGCTTGCACCGCGCATCGTCCCAATCCGGGCGGATATGGACATGGCCGGCCCATTCCAGCTTGGCCAGGGTGTTGGTCATCGCGCCGCGCGTGACGTGGAAGGCGCGGGCAAGCTGTGCCGGCGTCCGCTCCTCCTGGCTGCGGGCAAGGTGGTTCAGCACACCGAAATGCGACAGTTCCATCCCCTTCGGCAGCACCCGCGAGATGCGGTTGCGGGCAAGCTGATCCGCCATGAACAGCTCGCCGAACAAAGCGATCGCCAGATCGTCCGTCTCCGCCATCACGGACCGTCGAACGGCCGGTCATGGGCCAGCGAGGGCACGCGCGCGCGCGCCTTCCCGACCTCGGCAAGGTCGATCTCGGCGAAGGTCACGCCCGGCTCGCTGCCACCGTCTGCCAGCACCTCGCCCCAAGGTGCGACGACAAGACTGTGGCCATGGGTGCGCCGTTCCTTGCCGTCAGCCTCGCGATGGACGCCGGTCTGCGCCGGGGCAAGCACGAAGCAGCCGGTCTCGATGGCGCGGGCGCGCAGCAGAGTTTCCCAATGCGCCTGCCCGGTCAGGTGGTTGAACGCCGCCGGAACCGTGAGGATCTCCGCCCCGCGCTGCGCCAGTTGGCGGAACAGATGAGGGAAGCGCAAATCGTAGCAAACCGTCATGCCGATTCGGCCGATGGGGGTATCCGCCACCACCGCTTGCGTGCCGGGCCGGAAACTGGTGCTTTCGCGGTAAACCTCGGTCTCCGTCACATTCACGTCGAACATGTGGATCTTGTCGTAACGCGCGACGACCTCGCCCGCCGGCCCGATCAGGAAGGAGCGGTTGGCGAATCGCCCATCCTCATCCTGCGTCAGAAGACCAAGCGAGCCGATCAGCAGCCAGATCCCCAGTTCCTTCGCCTCGGCCCGCAGTGCGGCCAGCGTCTCATCCTGCGCTTCGAAGCGCATCAACGCCCGTTGCCGCTCGCGTCCCGAGGCGAGCAGATTGGTGCATTCCGGCGTCAGCACGAAATCCGCCCCGCCCTCCGCCGCCGCCCGCACCAGCACCCGCGTCTCGGCCAGATTGGCGACCGGGTCGTCATTGACGGTGAGTTGAACCAGTCCGATCCGCATGGCTCAGCCCTCCAGCATCAGGTCCAGCTTGCCCGCCGCATCCAGCGCATGGATATCGTCGCTGCCTCCGACGGATACGCCGCCGATGAAAATCTGCGGCACCGTCCGCCGACCACCCGCACGCTCGGTCATGGCAATGCGCAGGTCGGGATCGCGGCTCACGTCGATCTCGGTGAAGGTGGCCCCCTTTTTCGTCAGCAGCCGCTTCGCCGCCTGGCAATAAGGGCAGGTCGGGGTGGTATAGATTTCAACGGTTTTCATGGCCTGTCATCCTGTCAATCTCGCAGTCGCGGCGAGACTATAGCCGATCAGCCCTCCTTCGCAACGCGGGCAAGCACAACGACATCCACCCGCGCCGCCCCCGCCGCCAGACAGGCTTCGGCCGCGGCCCCGAGTGTCGCGCCCGAGGTCATCACATCGTCCACCAGCAGCACCGGCCGCCCCGCCATCTGCCAGAGCCGCTTCGGATTGGCACGGATCGCATCTTCCACATTGGCGAAGCGTCCTTCGCGGTCACGCCCCTCCTGACTGCGGGTGTTGCGGCGACGGATCAGCAGGTCGGGGCAATGCGGCAGATCGGTCAGCCGGGCCAATTGCTCGGCCAGAAGCGCCGACTGGTTGTA
The DNA here is from genome assembly GCA_031260425.1 of Gemmobacter sp. GTDB lineage: Bacteria > Pseudomonadota > Alphaproteobacteria > Rhodobacterales > Rhodobacteraceae > Gemmobacter. The sequence goes on along the minus strand of JAIRJX010000270.1, from coordinate 11,435 downwards.
GCGCCGCCGGATCAGCCGCAGCCAATGCAACGGCACCGGTGCTATCAGCGTATCGGGCGCCAGCAACGGCGCCGCCACCCGCCGGAGCCAGCCTGCCGCCGGCCTCGCCAGATCCAGCCGGTCGCCATGCTTGAAGGCCATCACCAACCGCCGCGCATTGTCGCGGTAGAGCATCGCCGCACGCCCCCGGCTCCATGGCCGTGCGAGCACGAGGCAATCGTCGCACTGCACCGAATGGCCTGGATCATCGCCCGGCAAGGGTGCGCCGCAGCAATCGCAGATCAGCCCGGAGATGAACGGCGTCTCGCGCCAGCAGCGCGAGCACAGACCGAAATCCGAGGTGACCAGCGCCTCGCAGCTCAGGCATTGGGGCGGGTAGATCAACCGCACCAGTGCTTGCATTCCCATCCGCCCCTCCTATGGTCGCGCCGGAAAGGAGGCGTCATGCCCCCCCAGCTTGTCGACCGCGCCGCCCTGATCCTGCATCGCCGCCGCCATCGCCGCGACGCGCTGTTCCTGCATGACGAAGCTGTCCTTGAGGTTCAGGAAAGACTCCTTGCGGTTAACAGGCAGTTTACACGGCCCGCCATCGTAACGCCTTTTCCCGAAATCTGGGAAAACCTGCTGCCTGGGGCAAAGATCGTGACGGATGACGACCTGCTGGACCTCGGCCCCGGGGCGCATGATCTGGTGATTCACGCCATGGCGCTGCATTGGGCGAATGATCCGGTCGGCCAGTTGGTGCAATGCCGTCGCGCCCTGAAACCGGATGGTTTCCTCATGGCCCTCGCCCTCGGTGGCCGCACGCTGCACGAGCTGCGCGCCAGCCTCGCCGAGGCAGAGGCGACGCTGACTGGCGGGCTTTCTCCCCGTGTCCTGCCGATGGGCGAGATACGCGATCTCGGCGCGCTGTTGCAGCGCGCGGGGCTGGCGCTGCCAGTGGCTGACGGTTTTACCCGCATCGCCAGCTACCGCGACGCCTTCCACCTGATGGCCGACCTGCGCGCCATGGGTGAAACCAGCGCCCTTGCCGCCCGCCCCCGCCGGTTCGCCCCACGCCGTCTGCTCATCGGCGCCGCCAGCCGCTATGCCGAGAGCTTCGGCCAGCCCGATGGCCGGATCCCGGCCACTTTCGAGGTGATCTGCCTCAGCGGCTGGGCGCCGCACGAAAGCCAGCAAAAACCGCTCCGCCCCGGTTCGGCCGCCCATCGGCTGGAGGACGCATTGAAGGCCGCCCGTGATGCCGCCACGAAAAACAGCAGTTGACCCCGCGCCGCGCGCCGCTATCCCGGAGAATTGAGCCATAGCAGGAGATACGCCATGCTCGACGCGCTGCGCGATGCGGTGAAAGGTCTGATCCGCCCGGGCGAGGGCCGGCTAACCGCGGCCCCCGGCGATCACCCGCCGGTCCTGCCCGCGAGGGTGGGGGTATTGCTCGCCAATCTCGGCACGCCCGATCATCACGACTACTGGTCGATGCGGCGTTACCTGAACGAATTCCTGTCGGACCGGCGAGTGATCGACTACCCGGCCTGGAAATGGCAACCACTGCTGCAACTCGTCATCCTCAGCAAGCGTCCTTTCACCAGCGGTGCGAATTACCGCCTGATCTGGGATACCGCGCGCAACGAAAGCCCGCTGATGACCATCACGCGTGATCAGACCGAGGCCATCGCCGCCGCCCTGAGCGAGACACTCGGCGATACGGTCCTGGTCGATTTCTGCATGCGCTACGGCAACCCCTCCACCCAGGACAAGGTGCGCGCCATGGTCGCGGCGGGCTGTGAGAAGATCGTGTTCTTCCCGCTCTACCCGCAATATGCCGGCGCCACCACCGCTACCGCGAACGACCAGTTCTTCCGCGCCCTGATGCGCGAGAAACGCCAACCCGCCGTCCGCACCGTGCCGGAATATTTCAACCATCCGCTTTATATCGAGGCGCTGGCGCAATCGGTCGAGCGGGCCTACGCCGCGCTGGATCACCGGCCCGACATGCTGGTCACCTCCTACCACGGAATGCCGCAACGTTACCTGCGCGAGGGCGACCCCTACCACTGCCAATGCCAGAAAACGACGCGCCTTCTGCGCGAACGGCTCGGATGGGAAAAGGGCACGATCGACGTAAGCTTCCAGTCGGTCTTCGGCACCGAGGAATGGCTACGCCCGTATACGGTGGAACACGTGGCCCGGCTGGCAAAGCAAGGCAGAAGGCGCATCGCCATGATGGCCCCTGCCTTCAGCGCCGATTGCATCGAGACGCTGGAAGAGATCAAGGGCGAGATCCGCGAGGCTTTCGAACATGCCGGGGGCGAGGTCTTCACCTATATCCCCTGCCTGAACACCGACGCGGCGCATATCGCCGCGCTCAGCGAAGTGATTCGCAGCAACCTGCAGGGCTGGGCCTGAGCCGCCGCCCTCTGCCCTCCATTCGGCGTGGTGTCATCCGAAAAAGAAAAAGGCGCCGGAAATCCCGACGCCTTCGTCACGGATACGCGATCCGGATCAGCTGGCGACAGCAGCGGCCACAACGACCAGAAGCAGCAGCGGAACGATGACGCCGCCCGACGACGAGGTCGCGGCTTTGACGACTTCCGGTTCCATTTCCGGCTCAACGATACCGCCGGCGAAGGTGGACGTAGCAGCGACCGACAGCGCGGCGGCAAGAGCGATTTTCTTCATAGTAACCTCCAGTTATTGCGCAGCATCGGTAGTATTGCAGAGCGGATGCGGCGCGCCCAAGACTCTACCTCGTAAAGTGGTTTCTAGTCTCGAAGAGAAACACACGCAATGCGATGTGACACGAGGCATTCATGGCACTGCATCTTGTCGTCAAATTAGCAACACCTGCGCGCCAACCTGCACGAATCCGAACAGTTCCTCTACATGTTCGTTATACATGCCGATGCAGCCGTTGGAGGATTTGCGGCCGATCTTGCGCGTGTCGTGGGTGCCGTGGATACGATAGGCCGGCCAGCTCAGCCACATGGCGCGGGTGCCCAGCGGATTGTCCGGACCGGGCGGAATGTAGTCCGGCCAGTCGGGATTGCGCTCCTTCATCGAGGGGGTAGGGCGCCAGTCGGGACCGACGACCTTCTTGATGATCTCCGTCCGGCCAAGGCGGGTCAGTTCCTCCGACAGCGGCACCGAGGTCGGGTAAAGCCGGTAGGTCATCTGGTCCTCGCTCCAATAATGCAGCGCGCGGGACTGGGTATCGACCAGGATCGCACCCTTCTTCAGATTGTCGAAATAGGGCGGCCAGTCCAACATGCGGAAGCTGGAGATATTGTTGCGCACCGATCCCTGCACCTGTGCCGCAGCGGGCAGGACGGAGGCTCCGAAGGCGGCAGCGGCGGCACCCAGGATGGCGCGGCGGCTGGGCCGGAAACTGTCATCAGCAGGCATTGCCGAACTCCGTGAAAATTATGCGCGGTTCTTAGCCGCTATGACGCAACAGTGCAAATCAATCTCCCGTCATTCGGCGTGTTCACGCAGACTTGCGTTTGATCCCCGCATCCTGATTGGCTAAAGACAGGCGGTCTGTTCCCCCTTCCGGTGCAAAAATGAAGAGATATTCCGTTCTGGCAATCTGTGCGGCGAGCTTCCTCGCGGCCTGCGCCATGCCGGCCACCCAGCCTCTGGTCGGGGCGGACGGACGGCCGCTGCCACACGTCTACAAGATCGACAGGCGGACCGAGGCGGAGATTCCCTATCGCCTGCTCGAATCCGTCAACACGCTGCGGGCCGCCCGGGGGACACAGCCGCTGCAAATGAACGCGCCGTTGAACGCGGCGGCGCTGGCGCATTCCCAGGACATGTCGCGGCAGAATCGGCCTTGGCATTTCGGCTCGGACGGCTCGTCGCCGCTGCTCAGGGCACAGCGCGCCGGCTATACCGGCCATTTCAACGGTGAGTTGATCTCGGAAACCTATGAATCGGAGCTGGAAACCCTCTCCGCCTGGTCGCAGCAGCCGGATACGCGGGCGATCCTGATGGATCCGCAGTCGAACGAGCTCGGCTTCGCTTGGTATCAGGAGCCGAGCGGCAAGATCTGGTGGACGCTGCTCACCGGCGACGGCACGCGTGCGCCCGCGGCACGGGTTTCAGCTATCGCACTCGGCCAGACCGTCACCTCGGAGATGGATCGCGCACCGGCGCAGTGAGCCCTGTGCCGGAGATACGCAAAACGGGGGCTGCGGGCCCCCGTTTCCTATCGCTTCACAGGGTCAGGGCAGGATGAAAATCGGGGTATATTGCGTCACCATCGCATAAACTTCCTCGATCTCCTTGTCGCGCACGGCGATGCAGCCGGCGGTCCAGTCACCTTCGTTGGTGCCTTTGTATTTCGAACGGCCATGAATCATGATGTCGCCCCCCGCCGGACGGCCCATGCTGGACGCATAGGCCCTGTCCTGCACATTGGGATAGGAGACGCCGAGCGACAGGTGATAGCGGCTTTTCGGATTGTGGTGGCTGATGTAATAGAGCCCCTCGGGCGTCTTGCCGTCGCCCTCGAACTGCTTGTGGCCGACCGGCTGGAAGCCAAGCGCGATATCGTATTGCTTCAGCACCTTGGAGTTGTTCAGCAAATACATTTTCCGCGCGCCCTTATGGACCTGGATCGAGGTAACCTGTGGGCCGTTGTAGCTGCGGAATTTGTCACCGCCACCACCGCCACAGGAAGCCAGCGTCAGGGCCAGCACGAATGCCACGAGAATACGGAGAACCACCATAGGGTTGCCTATCTGCTTCCGGATTGCCTGTCTGCTTCTTTTTTCCTGCCGTAACCCAGAATGCCATAGTCTGCATAGACTGTTTATCGGTGCGAAATATCACAGAAGGGTCAGTGCTTGGTGCGCAAGCTCAGAGGCTGAGCCGCGCGGCAAGCTCCACATGCGCCGACCAGCGGAACTGATCCACTGCCTGCACCCAGTCAAGCCGATAGCCCGCCTGCACCAGCAGCCGCGCGTCGCGCGCGAAACTGACGGGGTTGCAGGAAACCATGGCGATCACCGGCACGCGGGCAAGCGCCAAGGCCCGGGTCTGCGCCTCGGCCCCGGCGCGGGGCGGGTCGATCACCACCGCCTCCACGCCCTTGAACTCGTCAGGCTCCAGCGGACGGCGGTAGAGGTCGCGCGTCTCGCAGGTGACGCGGTGCAGCCCGCCCGCCTGCCGCCAGCCCCTGTCGAGCGCGGCCATCATTGCCCCGTCGCCCTCGACCGCACGGATATCGGCCTGTTCGGCCAGCGGCAGGGCGAAGGTGCCGAAGCCCGCGAAAAGGTCGGCGATGCGGGCGGCCTTGCCCACCGCCTCGCGCACTGCAGCCAAGAGCGCGGCCTCTCCTTCGGCCGTGGCCTGCAGGAAGGCGCCGGGCGGCGGCGCGATCAGCGCGCGGCCCATGCGCTGCATCGGCACCCCGCGCAACGCCACTACCTCGCCCTCCCACGTCAGCCGCGCCAGTCCGTGTGCCTCTGCCACCTGCGCCAGCGACAGCCGCAACCCGGCATCAAGCGGCTTGCCACCGGTCACCGCCACATCCGGCCCGGCGAGGCTCCGCGTCACTGCCAGCGCAAGCTCCGCCGTGCGCGAGCCGCCCTCGTGCAGCAGCGCCACCAGCGCAGGCAGCGCCGCCATCAGGTCGGGGTGCAGCAACCGGCACTCCGGCACCGCAATGATGGTCTCCGACGCGCGGGCATGAAAGCCGATCAACGCACCACCCTTGGTACGCCGCCCCGCCAGCACCGCCCGGCGCCGCGAGCGTGGGGGCGAAGTCCGGATCGGCCGCAATGCCGCCTCCAACCCCTGCCCTTGCAGGGCGCCCCGCACGATGCCCTGCTTCCATTCGGCCACGAAACCATCCCGCGCGTGCTGCATCAGGCAACCACCACAGCTGCGGGCATGGGGACAGGGCGGTTTCACCCGGTCGGGCGAGGGCGTGATGATCCGTGCACCGATCAACCGTCCGCCCTGCACCTCGCCTTCCACCTCCTCGCCCGGCAGCATCCCCGGCGCAAGGATCAGACCCTCCGGCCCCTCGGCGATGCCGTCGCCGTGATGCCCCAGCCGGGCGATGGTGAGCTTCATTCCAGCACCTCATCAGTGATGATGAAGCCCCCCGATTGCCGGCTCCAGTAACGGGCGTAAAGCCCGCCTTTCGCCAGAAGCTCCTCATGCCGGCCTTCCTCGACGATTCGGCCCTGATCCAGCACGACGATACGGTCCATCTCGGCGATGGTCGAAAGGCGATGCGCGATGGCGAGCACGGTCTTGCCCTGCATCACCCGGTTCAGCGCCTCCTGGATACTGGCCTCGACCTCGCTGTCGAGCGCCGATGTCGCCTCGTCCAGCACCAGAATCGGTGCATCCTTCAGGAAAGCGCGGGCCAGCGCGATGCGCTGGCGCTGGCCGCCCGAAAGCTTCACCCCACGCTCGCCAAGGAAAGCGTCATAGCCCCTGCGTCCCGCATGATCCTCCATCGCCATGATGAAATCATGCGCCTCGGCCTGCCGGGCGGCGGCGATGATCTCCGCCTCGGAGGCATCGGGGCGGCCATAGCCGATATTGTCGCGGGCAGAACGGTTGAACATCGCCGTTTCCTGCGTGACCATGCCGATCTGGCGGCGCAGGCTCTGTTGCGTCACCTCCCGCAGGTCATGGCCATCAACCAGCACCCGCCCCCTCTCGCAGTCGTAGAGCCGCAGGAGCAGGTTCACCATCGTCGATTTCCCCGCCCCCGACGCGCCCACGATGCCGATCTTCTCGCCCGCGCGGATATGCAGGCTCACCCCATCCACGCCGCCGCGCCTGCGACCATAGGCGAAACTCACCGCATCATAGACCACGTCGCCCGCGATCTTCGGCAGATCCAGGGCGTCCGGCGCATCGGCCAACTGGTGTGGCACGGTGAGGGTGCGCATCCCGTCCTCAATCTCGCCGATGCTGGTATAGATGCCCATCAGCGTGAAGCTGACCCAGCCGGTCATCTGCGAGATGCGGATCGCCACCGCCCCTGCCGCTGCGATGGCGCCCGGCGTCGCGTCGCCCTGCTGCCAGGCGAAGATGGCGCCGCCCACCAGCACAACCGGCAGGGTCCCGGCAATGAACATCAGCGAGAAGCGGAACCATGTGGACATGATGCCGAACTCGATGCTCCTGTCACGGAACACTTCCATACTCTGCAATGCCACGCGGTCCTCGAAGGCGGCATGGGCGAACAGCTTCACCGTCTTGATATTGGTGATCGTATCCACCACCTGCCCCGAGACCATGGCTCGCGCTCCGGCGCGCGCTGCGGAATTCACCTTGATCCGCGGCAGGAAGAACCGCACCAGCGCCAGATAGGCCAGCAGCCATACCGCCATGGCCAGCGCGATCCGCAGGTCGATGGCCAGCAGATAGATCACGGATCCGATCACCGAGGCCAGCGCGAAGAAAACCGTATTTATGACCTCTGACGCCGTGTCGGTGGTGGCACGCGCTACCTGCATCTGCTTTTGCGAGATACGGCCGGCGAAATCGTTGTCGAAGAAGCTGACGCTCTGCCCCAGCGTCCAGCGATGCAGCCGGCTCAGCACCAGCGGGAACAGGTTCGCCCCCACGATGATTGAGTTCGACGCAGCGGTCGCAAAGAAAACCAGCGGCCGCAACAGCACGTAGAAGGCGATGAAGGCGACAACCAACCAGAGCTCCGCCGTGAAGAAGCCCGCCGGGTCGGCCCCTGCCACCGCATCCACCACCCGACCGAGCAGAAGCGCAGAGACCACCTCCGTAGTGCCCGCCAACGCCGAGATGCCGCCCGCCACCCAAAGCGGTGTCCAGGCCCCGCGCAGTGTCCAGCGGATGAAGGCGGAGAGACGATCCGGCGGCGGACCTTCGGCCGGGTGGAACGCTTCGATCATCCCCGCCAGATTGCGCAGAAACCTCATGCTTCGTCCTCCGTTCCAATGAAGCCGCCGGATTGCCGCGCCCAGAACCGGGCATAAAGCCCGCCTCGCGCCAGCAATCCGGCATGGCTGCCTTCCTCTGCCACCGCCCCATCCTCCAGCACGACGATACGGTCCATCGCCGCGATGGTCGAAAGCCGATGCGCGATGGCGATCACCGTCTTGCCCTGCATCACGCCATATAGCGCGTCCTGGATCTCTGCCTCCACCTCGCTGTCGAGCGCGCTGGTCGCCTCGTCAAGGATCAGGATCGGCGCATCCTTCAGGATGACCCGCGCAAGGCCGATGCGCTGGCGCTGCCCACCGGAGAGCTTCACTCCGCGCTCGCCGACATGGGCATCATAGCCCTTGCGCCCCTCCGGGTCTTCCAGCGTCAGGATGAAATCATGTGCGGCTGCACGTTTCGCGGCAGCGATCATCTCATCCTCCGTCGCCTCGGGGCGGCCATAGAGGATGTTTTCGCGCACCGAGCGATGCAGCAGGCTCGAATCTTGCTGCACCATGCCGATGGCGCGCCGCAGGCTGTCTTGCGTGACCTGGGCCACATCCTGCCCGTCGATCAGGATGCGCCCCTCCTCGCAGTCATAGAAGCGAAGCATCAGCTTCACCAGCGTCGACTTCCCGGCGCCGGACCGCCCGACCAGCCCGATCCGCTCGCCCGGCCGCAACGTCAGGCTGACATCGCGCAGCCCACCCGATCCGCGCCCGTAGTGATGCGAGATCCGATCCAGCACCACCTGCCCCTCGGTCAGCCGCAGCGGACGAGCATTAGCGGTATCGGTCAGGCCGATCGGCTGGGCGATGGTCTCCATCCCCTCCTGCACCACCCCCAGCGCCTGCACCAGCGAGGTCGTGGCCCACATGATCCAGTAGGTCATGCTGTTGAGCCGCAGCACCAGCGCCGAAGCCGCCGCCACCGTGCCCACCGTCGCCTGCCCCTGATACCACAGAAGCAGCGCCCAGCCCGTCACCGCCACGATGAGAAACCCGTTCAGCACGGTCAACGCGAGGTCCATCCGGGTGATGATCCGCATCTCCTTCTGGAAGGTGGCACGCGCGTGCTCGATGGCCGCCGCCGCGTGGCGCATCTCCAGATCGTGATGGGCGAAAAGCTTCACCGAATGAATATTGGTATAGGCGTCCACCACCTTGCCGGTCACCGCCGAACGCGCGTCGGAACTCGCCTTGGAGGCCGGTCCCGCCCGCCGCAGCGTCCAGCGCACCAGCATTGCGTAAAGTGCGAACCACATGAGCAGCGGCATCAGCAGGCGGGGATCGGCATCGGCCAACATGATCCCGGCACCGACGATGGTGACGCTGGCAAAGGCCATGGCGTCGAAGGTCTGGAACACCGCGTCCCCCGCAGCCGGCGGCGTCTGCATTACCCGATTGGCGATGCGGCCGGCAAAATCACCCTCGAACCAGCCGACCGGCTGGCGCAACACATGATCATGCGCGCGAAAGCGGATCATCGTGCCGAAATTCGGCAGGATGGTATTGTGCAAGAGCGCCACGTTCGACACCAGCAGCAGGGGCCGCAGCACCAGCACCGCCAGCGCCACCCAGAGGATCTCCGCCCCGTGCGCGGCCCAGACCTGCGTCGGGCCACCCCCGGTCAGCAGGTCTACCAGCCGCCCGACATACCAGATCAGCGCCACATCCAGGGCCGCCGCGATCACCGACAGCAGCGCCGTCACCGCGAACACGCCACGGAACGGCCGGATATAGTCCTTCAGAAAGGGCCAGAGCCGGCGCGGTGGCGTGTCGGAGCGAGCATAGGGTTGGTAAGGATCGACAAGACCCTCGAAAAACCGGAACATCAGGAAGGCGCCTCAATTCGGGTCCGACAGCCGCTATAGCCGGTTTCCCGGCCAAGGGAAAGTTCAGCCCAGCAATGCCGCCCGGCCCAGCCGCAGGTCGGAGGCGAGCCAGCGCGCCTCGATCTCCGCGAGCTTCGCCCCCAGCGCCGGGCCTTGCAGCGCGGGTATCAGATCGGCGGCACGGACCGGCAACTGCGCTTGCGCGCCCCGCGCCACCTCGGCCTCCCAGTCCTCGGGAGGGGGGGCACCGCTCAACGTGGCCAGCACCAGAACGGCATCCGCCGCCAGATCGGCCTTCAGCCGCCAGCCCAGCACCGCCGGACTTTCGCCCGAGCCCAGCGCAGTGCGAAGCCCCGCCAGATCCCGCGCCTCGGCCCGCGACAGCCGCCAGCGCCCGCCCGCGTCCACGCCGCCCAGCGCCGCCAGTCTCCTGAGCCAACGCGGCGGCCGCCCCTTCTCCAGATGCACCAGCGGCGCCAGGAAGCGCGGATCACCGCCGGGCAGCACCTGCCTCAGCACCCCCGCCTGCGCCATGGCAGCAAGCGCGGGCGCAGGGTCGGGCGCCGACAGCAACTTGCGCATCTCGGCTCCGATCCGCTCTGCCGAAAGCGTCGCGATTCCCTCGGCGAGAGCAGCACAGGCGGCCAACCCCTCGGGGTCGATACCCTGATCGGGGTCACCATAGACCGCGTGAAAGCGGAAGAAGCGCAGGATGCGCAGGTAATCCTCGCGGATACGCGCCGCCGGCTCGCCCACGAAACGCAGACGGCGGGCCAGCAGATCGGGCAGCCCGCCGAGCGGATCGATCACCCTGCCGTCGGCTTCGGCATAAAGCGCGTTCATGGTGAAATCGCGCCGCATCGCGTCATCCTCGATGCGGGTCGCATAGGCGATCACCGCGCGGCGGCCATCGGTTTCGACATCGCGGCGGAAGGTGGTCACCTCATGCGGGATGCCACCCGCAACGATAGTGACCGTGCCATGCTCGATCCCCGTCGGCGCCACGCGCAGCCCTGCCCCGCTGGCAAGCGCCATGACCACTTCGGGCCGCGCATCGGTTGCAATGTCCATGTCGCTGACCGGCACGCCCAGCAGCGCATTGCGCACACAACCGCCCACGAACAGCGCCCGATACCCCGCCCCGCTCAGCAGGGCGCAAACGCCCTGCGTCTCGGGCCGTGCGATCCAGGCACCAGCCACCCTCATGCCAGCCGCTCCGCCAGTCCGTGCAGCATCCGCGCGGTGGCCCCCCAGATGTAGTAAGGCCCCCAGGGCACCGCATAATAGCGTCGCCACTGGCCACGCCACATCCGCCGCTCCACCCGGTAACGGTCGAGGTCAGTCAGCTGCGCCAGCGGCACACGGAACACCTCATCCACTTCGCCCTGCTCGGCCACCGGCTCGAAACGGCTGCCGATATGGGCGAGGATCGGGGTCACCGTGTAGCCCGTCACCGTCTCGTGCGGCGGCATCCGGCCCAGCAGGGTGACAAGACCCGGGTCCAGCCCCACCTCCTCCTGCGCCTCACGCAGGGCGGCGGCCTCGGCTGTGCCGCCGCTCCACAAAGCCGCCGCCCGCTCAAAGGCGTCCTCTTCGCTTTCGGTTTGAGCGTCGGCGGCCGATACGCAATGGGGAAGGATGGCGGTCAATGACCGTACCAGCGATGACGGCAGAA
>JAIRJX010000220.1 GCA_031260425.1 Gemmobacter sp. | reverse complement strand
CTGAGGATATTTTTCAACAGATGAAGCCAGGGGCGTTTTTCTGTTCATCATCTGTTCATAAATATCCTCAGGGGGTGAATTGAGCCGAAGGCTCAAGAGGGGGCGCGAGCGCCCCCTTTTCTGCGCTTTCCGCAGGTACCGCAGTCGGGAAAGCGCTCAATCCGGCAGGACCAGGGGCCGGGCGCCGGGGCGCAGGGACAGTTGCACGACCCCGTCAGCGGGTAGATCGGGCGCGTCGATGCGGGGGATGTCGAGCTTCAGGCCGATGCCTGACGCCGTCTCGCCGATCAGGCGCAGGCTGCTGCCGTGAAAGACCGTGCTGAGAATGCGGAAAGCCGCGCCGCCTGTTGCCACGATCTGCATATCCTCGGGCCGCAGGCCAAGGGTCGCCGCAGCCCCGGAGCCAAGGCCCTGCGCGCCCGGCGCGGTGATGGTCAGGCCTGTGGCTTCGACCCGGCCGTCTCCGGTGGCGCGGGCGGGCAGAAGGTTCATCGCCCCGATGAACCCCGCGACGAAGCGGGTCGCGGGGCTGTCGTAAAGCTCGGCGGGGCTTGCCATCTGCTCGATCCGGCCCGCATTCATCACCGCGATCCGGTCCGAGATCGACAGAGCCTCGGTCTGGTCATGTGTGACCATGACGAATGTGGTGCCGAGGCGGGCCTGAAGGTTCTTCAGCTCCATCTGCATCTGTTCACGCAGCGAGGCATCCAGCGCCGAAAGCGGCTCATCCAGCAGCAGCATCTTCGGCTCGCAGATGATGGCGCGGGCCAACGCCACCCGCTGCCGCTGTCCGCCTGAAAGCGCCGAGACCGGCCGCGCCGCCTTGTCGGCCAGCCCCACCAGATCAAGCGCCGCCGCCACGCGCCGTCCGATCTCGGCCTGCGGCAGGCGGCGGACGGAGAGGCCGAAGCCCACGTTTTCGGCAGTGTTCATGTGGGGAAACACCGCGTAATCCTGAAACACCGTGTTCACCGGGCGGCGGTTCGGCGGCAGGTGGCCGATCTCCGCCCCCTCCAGCAGCACCCGCCCCGTCGTTGGTGCCTCGAACCCGGCGATGACGCGCAGGGTGGTGGTCTTGCCGCAGCCCGAGGGGCCGAGCAGGCTGACGAATTCCCCCTTGGCAATATCGAGGTCGATATCGCAGAGGCCAAGAACCCCGCCGCCGAAATCCTTCGACACGCCGCGCAGGGACAGAAGCGGTTCAGCCTGCATCGGGCACCTCGAGGCGGTTGGTGTTGTTGACCCGGACGATGGTGCAGCGCGCGGCTGCTGCACCACGCTGCACGCTCTCGGCGGGAGGGGAAGTTTCCATCCTGTTCATACGGTCTTGCCGCGGCCCCGTCCGGGCAGGGAGAGGCCGCATCCGGTCAGCCGCCGGCCTTGACGCGCTCGAACATCTTGGCGATGTCGTCATTCTGCTTCATCGGCCCGGTGAAGGTCGTGCTCCTGAGCATCTCTTCGGGGTTCGCGGGCAGCTTCAACTCGTCGAGCGTCGCCTGCGGCACCTCGGCAAAGGCCGTCGCGGTGGAGGCGCCATAGCCATAGGCTTCGATCAGATATTTGCCTGCATCCGTCTCAAGCCGGGCATTGATGAAGTCATAGGCCTTGTCGATATTCTTGGCGTCCTTCAGCAGGACATAGCCGCAGGTCCAGGTCAGCATTCCTTCCTCGGGGTTCATGAACTCCACCGGCACCCCCTGTTTCTTCAGGGCGACGGCAGAGGCGTTCCAGGTCATCGCCGCCACCAGTTCGCCCGAGGCGAGCGACTGCTCGATCGAGGTCATGTCGGTGGTATAGGTCGTGAGCAACGGGCGCTGCGCGCGCAGCTTGTCGGCGACCTTGTCCATCTCTTCGGGCGTCATGTCGAAGGGATTCACTCCGGCCAGGATCGCGGCCACCAGCGGCGTGTCATGCACCGCGTCGATCGTGGCCATCCGCCCGGCATATTGAGGATCCCACAGCATGTTCCAGCTTTGCGGCGCGTCGGGGGCCACCAGATCGGTGCGGTAAAGAACCGAGGTATTGCCCCAGTCCCACGGCACGAACCACACCTTGCCGTCGCCCGCCTGGATATCGGGCAGATTGCGGAAGACCGGGAAGATCTTCTCCCAGTTCTTGATCCTTGCCGTCTCGATCGGTTGCAGCAGGCCAGCGGCATTCCAGCGCGCGATCTTGTCATAGCAGGGATGGGCGATGTCGGGCTTGAAGCCGGCCTTCACCTTGGTGAAGGCGTCGTCGTCGTCGCCGAAGAACGAGATCTCCGGCCCCTCGGGGTGCTGGGCCAGATAGGCCTGGTGGAATTCCGGCAGTTCATAGCCCGACCAGGTGAAATAGGTCAGCGGCTCGTCTGCGGCGGCCGGTGCCGCCATCAGCGCCAGCGTGGCGGCCAATGCGATGCGGTGTGTCATGGGGTTCTCTCCGTGTTGTCGTTGTTATTGTCGTGGCTGTTCGTTGGTGGTCAGATCTTGCTTCGGCGGCGCAGGGCCTCGGCCAGCGCGGCAAGGGTGACCGAGGTCAGAAGGATCAGTGAGCCGAGCGCCATCACCACCGGCAGTGATTTCGGAAAGCGCAACTGACTCCAGATATAGATGGGCAGGGTGGGATCGGTTCCCGCAAGGAAATAGGCGACGATGAATTCGTCGAACGAAGTCAGGAACGACAGGGTGAAGGCCGATCCGATGGCCGACCATGCCAGGGGCAGGATCGCGCGGCGCAGCACCTGCCAGTCCGAAGCGCCAAGATCGGAGGCCACCTCGGCCATGCTGCGAGGGATGGCCGCCATGCGGGCGCGGATCACCGTCACCGCGGCGGGCAGGCAGATCAGCACATGCCCGATGACGATGGCCGGGCGTGACGGTCCGAAGCCTGCGAGGTTCACGAGGATCAGCGTGGCGATGCCGACGATCACGCCGGGGATCAGGATCGGCAGCCGCGCCAGCCCCGCCACCAGCCGCGACAGCACCGGGCGTGGAAACACGTCGAGATAGGCGATGGCGGTTGCCGTCAACGTGGCGATTGCCGCCGCCACCATCGCGATGATCAGGCTGTTGATCAGCGCGCCCCGGATTGCGGGCGTATCAAGAAGGATGCGATACCACCCGAGCGTCACGCCCTGCAGCGGAAAGGCCGCCTGGATGGAATCGTTGAAGGAAAACAGCGGGATCAGTGCAACCGGCAGGTAAAGAAACAGGATATAGGTTCCGACATAGGCTGGCAGCAGATGGCTTGCTTTCATGTCCGGCTGCCCCATCTGCGGTCGGCCTGCCGCACAAGGGCAACGGCGATCAGGATGACAAGCATGGTCGCGACCGCCAGTGCCGCCCCGAACGGCCAGTCGTTGGCCTTGCCGAATTGCGCCTGGATCTGGTTGCCGATCATGATCGAGCCCGGCCCGCCCACCAGCGAGGGCGTCACATAATCCCCCAGCGTCGGCACGAAGACCACCAGCGCGCCGCCCAGCACCCCGGGCATCGACAGTGGCAGCACGACGCGGCGGAAGACCTGGGCCCGGCTGGCGCCAAGGTCCGACGACACCTCCAGCAGGGAGCGCGGAATGGTTTGCAGGCTCACGAAGATCGGCAGGATGGCGAAGGGTGCATAGGCATGGGCCAGCGTCACGACCACCGCCGCCGGGTTGTTCAGAAGCGCCGTCGAAGGGGTTTCCCACAGCCCCAGCGACATCATCGCCGAATTCAGCACACCGTTATAGGCCAGCACGATCTTCCAGGCGAAGACCCGCAGCAGATAGCTCGTCCAGAACGGCAGGGTGACGAGAAACAGGATCAGCCCGCGCCGGTGCCCGGCATGAAAGGCCAGATACCAGGCGACGGGATAGGCGGTAACCACCGTGGCCAGCGTGACCAGCCCCGCGATCCACAGCGAGCGCAGCATGATGATCGCGTAGAGCCGGTCGGTGAAGATCGCGACCAGATTGGCGAGGGTGAGCGGCCCGGCCAGAAGCCCTCCATCATTGGTGCGAAACGCAAGACCCACCACGAGCAGCAGCGCGAAAAGCACCAGCCCGAAGGTGACGGCCACTCCCGGCACCGAAAGGGCAACGCGAAAGCCGGGGCCATCGGCGAGGGCGGGGCGACGCTCCATCAGGTCAGCCCGCCTCGCCGCCGCCGCCCGTGGTTCCATCGGTCCCGCCCGAAAGCAGCGGAAAGCCGGGCGCGGGATCGGCCTTTGCCGCCTGAGGCACGCCCGCCTGAGCCGGGGTTTCGCTTGCGATCACTGCCACACCTCTCATGGAACCATGTCCGGGGCCGGGAGTTGAAATGTCGTCGGATATAGGAGGGTTCGCGAAATCCGGTCAACGGATTTTGCGAAATCTTTACGTTGCGTAAGATTTAGGCCGCCTGGGCCTCCATCCCGGCCCAGATCTCCTCCATCCAGCCCTTGATGGTCAGCGCTTCTTCCCAGCGGTTCGACATTTCGCGGCCGTCCGGCCCGGTCATCGCATATTCCGGCGGCCCCAGTTCGCACAGGAAAGTGCAATCGCCCGTGGGGTTGCGGGCGCGCCAGCCCGCCAGCCCCTCTTGCCACCAGTGCCGGAACAGCTTCACCCATTTCTGGTGCTGCGGGAAATCGAGCTGCAACTGGATCTGCTGGCGCGAGGCGACGCGGCCCTGAAAGCTGTCGGAGCGGGCAAGGATGCGCGACATCAGCCCCATGTCGCGGTCGGAGAGCGGGAACCAGAACTCCCGGTCCACCACGAAATGCGAAAGATCGGCGCATATCCGCATCTCGGGGATCGCATCCAGCAGCGCCAGCGTCGAATAAAGGTCGTTGGTGATGCAGTTGCGGTGTGTCTCGAACAGGATCGGCATCCCTTCCTGTTCCGACATCTCGATCCATCTGCGGATGACGGGGATCATCCCCTCGACCGTCAGCGGCATCACCTGTCCGATCACGTCGACGTAAGGAGAGCCCCAGTCCTTCGCCATCTTCAGGCTGTCGCGCAACCCCTCGACCGTCTTCGGAAAGGCCACCAGCATCGGCACCAGACCGGCGCGCGCCATGATCGGCTGCACCTGTTTCAGCGTAGCGATATCGGCAGCACCACTGTCGAGCGCCATGCCGTGATAGCCGGCGGCCTTGACCATCTCGCCCACCTGTTCATAGGGCAGCTTCACCCCGGTCTGGTCATGCGGCTGCATCGCCCAGAGCGAGGTATAGATATGCAGGTTTCGGCTCATTCGGCGTGGATCCTCAGCTTGCGGCCGCCGCGCACCGGCACGACCCAGACTTCGTTCATCGGATATTCGTTCTCGTCCCTGGCCAGAAGCTTCCGGATCACCTCGATCTGGAATTCGACCCAACCCATGCGCCAGACCTCGCCCGCGTGCGCTTCGATCTTTTCGTTGAGTTCCTTCAACTGCCAGAACGGGACCGAGGGGAAGGTGTGGTGCGCGGTGTGATAGGGCATCTGCCAGCAGAGCCAGCGGAACAGCGCGTTGGTCCGCGTCGATCGGGTGTTTTCGAAGATGTCCTGTTCGTGGCTCAGCCCCAGATGCTCGATGGTGTTCTGCAACTGGTGGACAGGCTTCGTAAGCACCATCGGCAGGATCCAGAAGGTCAGCCACCACCAGTTGCCGAAGGCCAGCGATACCGCGAGGATCACCACGTAAAGCGCCAGATGGATACGGCTTTCCCGGATGATCATCGCTTCCTGCTGCGGGCGGATGAAGGGTTCGGCGATGATGCCCCGCGCGCGGCGGACGATGCCGAATACCCGGTTGCGCCAATAGGTGACACCGAACAGCCACAGCAGATAGGAGCGGATTGTATAGGGTTCGCGTACCAGCTCGCCATCACGTTCCCAGTCCTGCGTCCACTGATGATGGGCGAAATGCATGACCTGATCGAAATCACGCGGGAACAGCATGAGAAAGCCGATGATCCGCCCGAAGACCTCGTTCAGGCGGCGGGTGGCGAAGACGGTGGCATGGGAAAGTTCGTGCTGGCCGGCGTAAAGGAAATTCACCAGCACGCCGAGAACGAACCCGGTGAGCAGCACCCACCACGATCCCATGGCGTAAGCATGGGCGACAACCGCAGCCGCGATGGCGGCAAGATGCGATCCGAGCTGCATCCAGCCCCGCGCATCCGATCGTTGGTTCAATGCGCGAAGCTCATCGGGGCGCAAAAGCTCCCGCCGTGAGAAACTGGCTTCCATCCTCGAGACGCCCCCTTCGGTTGCGGTTTACGGCCGATGTTTCGCCCGAACGGGCCGTCCGCCATCGGTATTGCGGAAGTTGTGGCGCCCCGGGGGCCTTCCCGGGACACGCGGGCACGTCCCCTGCCAGCCCCGGGCCGTGCGCGCGTATCGCCCCTGTCCGGTGCAAAGGCGCAGCCGGGATGGTGAGCGTGACGCGGCCACCATGTGAACCCCTTTCCCCGCCCGGAACAAGGCACGCAGTGCCGCCGGGCAGCGCTGCGCCCGCCCCTCGGGCAGGCGCCTTGGTGAGACCTGCGCGGGGATCGGGATCAGGCGGATTTTGCACCATAAAATGCAGACCACAAGCGCAGGAGCGCCCACCCCTAGTCGGGCACTGCCCTCGGCGGTGCGCTGTGGTGGGGACTACGGCTGGCTGGCGAAGGCCATCGCCTCGCCTCCCTCCGCCCGGCCAGCACTGGATATGGAGCAAGACCTGCCCGACCATCCACCGGGCACCTCTTTCGACCGGCCGATGATCCTGCACCCCCCGGCAATGCCGGGCCGGCGGCAGACCAATGGCATCGGGGTGAAGCTGGGGGTTCATCGGACTCTTCCTCGGGTTTCGCCGGGTCCTTTCATCGTTAGCAATCCCGGCGGAGGGGAAAAGTGAAACCTTTTGCCTTCATCGGCAAATGGATTTCACCAAAGGCTGGCGTGACCCATTCGGTGCGGCTAGGCTGACCGGAACGCTGCAAGAGGTGTCCATGGCTCGTATCCCCTCGACCAAGGCGCTGCGCGCGCTGGAAAGTTTCGCCCGTCACGGCACGGTCTGGCAGGCGGCGGATGAGCTGAACCTGACGCGCAGCGCCGTCAGCCACCAGTTGCGCCTGCTGGAGCGTGACCTGGGCTTCCGGCTGATGAGCCGCATCGGCACGAGGGTGGAACTGACGCCACAGGGCCAGGCCTATGCCGCCGATATAAGGCGGGCTCTGGCCGCCATCGCGGGATCGGCCACGCGCAATACGGCCCGCGGAGTATCCGGGGCGCTGACCGTCAGTTGCCCGCCGGGCTTCGCTTCAAGCTGGCTTTGCGGCAAGGTCGGTGCCTTTGCGGGCGCCTTTCCCGATGTCGCGCTGTCGATCCTGACGCCTCGGCGGCTGGACGATGTCAGTAACCCCGATGCGGATATCTTCATCGCCTTCAGCCTTGGAAACGAGCCGGGGATGGAGGTGGAACTGATCAAGGAGGTCGAGTTCACCCCCCTGTGCAGTCCGGCTCTGCTGAACCGCCTGGACGGGTTGACCGACCCCGCGACCGTGCTGGAGGCGACGCTGCTGCATCTGGGCAGTTTCGACGACTGGCTGGACTGGTTCCGTCTGGCTGGCCTGCCGGAAGCCTCGGCGCGCAGCGGTATCACCTTCTCGGACATGAACCTTGCCTATGCGGCGGTGCTGGCCGGCCAGGGGGTGGTGCTGGGCGATGAATTCATCTGCCATGACGCGCTGGCCGCCGGGGCGCTGGTCCGACCTTTCGATCTGGCGATCCGCTCGGTGCGGTCCTATTTCCTGATCGTGCCGCCGGAAAAGGCGGGAAATCCCACCGTCGCCGCCTTCCGAAGCTGGCTGGCAAACGAACTGCCGCAATCCTGAGCTGAAAATGCATGAAAACGCCGTCAGCAAATTAAATTTGTTGACCCGGTGAATAAGTTTCCATTGCCTTACCAGTATCGCGCTTTCTAGGTTTGGCGCACCCATCACGCGAACCCCGGCACGAAGGAGTCGTCCGTGACGAAGGCAGCAGAGATCGGCGCCGCTGGTATCGGCAAGATGTTCGGCGCGTTTGCTGCGCTGGCGGATATCACACTGAG
The DNA here is from genome assembly GCA_031260425.1 of Gemmobacter sp. Classification (GTDB taxonomy): domain Bacteria; phylum Pseudomonadota; class Alphaproteobacteria; order Rhodobacterales; family Rhodobacteraceae; genus Gemmobacter. Next base: position 501 of record JAIRJX010000220.1, on the reverse strand, counting down.
CGTGGGCCGGGGCGAGTTCGTGACGCTGCTGGGGCCGTCCGGGTCCGGCAAGACCACCTTCCTGATGATCCTGTCGGGTTTCGAGGCGCCGAGTGCGGGCCGCCTGACGCTCGATGGCCGCGACATGACCGAAACTCCGCCCGAGGCGCGGGGCTTCGGCATGGTGTTTCAGGGATATGCGCTTTTCCCGCATATGACGGTCGAGGAGAACATTGCCTTTCCGCTGAAGGTTCAGGGCCGCAACGCCTCCGGCATCCGCGCGCGGGTTGCGCAGATGGTGGAGATGGTGGGCCTGGGCGGCCATGCGCATAAGCGCCCCGCCGCGCTTTCCGGCGGGCAGCAGCAGCGCGTGGCGCTGGCGCGCGCGCTGGCCTATGAGCCGCCGGTCCTGTTGCTTGACGAGCCGTTCTCGGCGCTGGACAGGAACCTGCGCGGCCAGATGCAGGACGAGATGCGCCGCATCCACCGCGAGGCCGGCACCACCTTCGTCTTCGTCACCCA
>JAIRJX010000103.1 GCA_031260425.1 Gemmobacter sp. | reverse complement strand
GCTTGCCCTGCGTCCGATCCCCGGCATTGAGCAGTAAAAGCCCCGCCTCCAACACTGACGAGCGTGCGAAATCGCGCTGCCGCCAATCCGGCGCGGCAAGCGGTGCAAGCAGCGCCGGGTCGAGCGGCTGGCCGATCCGCTCGGCGGCGAGTTGGCCATAATAGGCGGTCTGGTGCTTTGCCGCGGCCTCGTAGGCGGCGCGGGCCGCAGGATCGCCGGCTGCTTCCAGCGCGCGGCCCTGCCAGTATTTCGCACGCGAAACAGAGATCGGTGTGGCGGCAGCGGCCTCCAGATGGCGAAAATGCGCAAGGGCCGTGCGGGCGTCTCCGAGCTTTCGCAAGGCGATGAAGCCGGAGAGGAATTCCAGATCGGCGTAGTCCGGTCCGCCCTCCAGCCGGTGGCGGGAGGCGATGCGATAACCCAGTTGCGCCTCGCCGTCGCGCATGAGCTTGCGTGCCAGTTGCGCGCGCCGCTTGGCCCAGGCCTCGGGCTGGCCCAGAAGGTCGAGGCTTTCGGATTGCTCCAGCATCAGCGCCGCCGCATCGGGCCAGAGATCACGGGCAATGCGCCAGTCGGCGCGGGCATGAGCCAGCAGCGGATGCCGCGCCAGCGCCTGCGGCACCGCGCGCACCAGTGCATCCACCCCTTCGCTGCGGTCCATCAGGGCGAGCCGGGCCCGCGTCAGCGCCCGCCACCCTTCGGAGACATCGGGTAGAAGCCGCTGTGCCTCGGCCGTCTCGGCCTGCCAGAGCAGGCGCGAAAGCCGCTCTTCGGTCAGCTTCGCAAGGTCGGGGTAAAGCAGGAACAGTGCCGCCTGATCCTCGGTGGTGACGGGCAGGTCCACCCAGGCGCGGCGCGCTTCGACCTCGGCTTCCGCCTCGCGGCCGGTGGCGCGCAAAGCCCGGATGAAGGCCAGCGCACCGGCGCCGGTCTGCGGCTGGCTTTCGCCGAACCAGGCGATCACCCGCGCCGGATTGGTAGAGCGCGCGACTGCCGCTTCGGCCCTTTCCCGCAGCTTCGGCAGGCCCGGCCAGTCGGGGCGGCGGGCCAGGAAAGCCTCGTATTCCGTCAGCGTGCCTTCGCCCGCGCGCAACCGTTGCCACTCGATGATGTCGGCGCCCACCGCGCCTGCCCCCTGCGAAAGGCGCTGCGCTTCCTGCCAGTTCTGCCGCCCCGTCTCGTTCAGTGCCAGCCGCAGCGCCTCGACCGTCGTCTGGCCAAAGGCCGCGGCGGGAAGAGCAAGGCAGAAGCAGAGCAGGGCGCGGCAAAGCAGGGTCATGGGACGAACCTGCCGCAAGCGGGGCGCGGCGGCAACTCACATCCCCTTCAGAACCGGTCGAACCCGCCCGGCAACTTGGCAAGCCGCGCCTCTGCCGTTACAGGAGGTCCGTCAACCGGGCGAGTCCGCCCCAGCTTCAGGAGATGCGTGTCATGCTCAAAGGGTCCATGCCTGCCCTGGTCACGCCGTTCAAGAACGGCGAGCTGGATGTGGATACGCTGAAGAAACTGGTGGAATGGCATATCGCCGAGGGCTCGTCGGCGCTGGTGCCGGTGGGCACGACCGGCGAAAGCCCGACGCTCAGCCATGAAGAACATGGCCGGGTGATCGAGATCGTGGTGGAAACCGCAGCGGGCCGTATCCCGGTGGTCGCGGGCGCCGGCTCGAATGCCACCGCCGAGGGGATCGGCCTCATCCGCCATGCCGAAAAGGTGGGCGCGAATGCCGCGCTGGTGGTGACGCCCTACTACAACAAGCCGACTCAGGCCGGGATGGTGGCGCATTTCACTGCGCTGCATGATGCGTCGAACCTGCCGATCATCATCTACAACATTCCCGGCCGGTCGGTCGTCGACATGACACCCGAGACGATGGGGCAGCTTGCGCAATTGCCGCGCATTATCGGCGTGAAGGATGCGACCGGCCGGATCGAGCGCGTCAGCCAGCAGCGCGCTACCTGCGGCAAGGACTTCATCCAGCTTTCGGGCGAGGACGCGACGGCGCTTGGCTTCAACGCGCATGGCGGGGTGGGCTGCATTTCGGTCACCGCCAATGTCGCGCCGCGCCTCTGCGCCGAATTCCAGGCGGCGACACTGGCCGGCGACTATGCGAAGGCGCTGGAATATCAGGACCGCCTGATGCCGCTGCACGAGGCGATCTTCCTTGAGCCCGGTCTGGTCGGGGCGAAATACGGCCTCTCACTGCTGGGCCGCTGTCCGGAAGAGGTTCGCCTGCCGCTTGTCGGCCTGACGGATGCCACAAAGGCCCGGATCAGGGCGGCGATGGCGTTTGCCGGGCTGATCTGATCCTGCCCGGCCGGGCTGTTGCCGGCCCTGGACGAGGTCGGCGGCTTGACGGCGGGCGGGCCGGTCATTAGGCGCTGCACCTGGTGACGGAGGCGGCAATGAATGACGAACCCCAGCCCGGGCGGCGCAACTTCTACGGTCGGGTGCATGGCAAGACGCTGCGCGCCAGCCAGAAGCAATATCTGGCCGAGGATCTCGGCCGGATCCGGCTGGCCGGGATCAGCCGCACGGAGAATCCGGGGCGTGCGCGGCTCGATCCCGCGGCGCTGTCCGGCGGGCGGCCGCTCTGGCTTGAGGTCGGCTTCGGCGGGGGCGAGCATCTGGCGCATATGGCGCAGCGCCATCCCGGAGTGTTCCTGATCGGCTGCGAGCCCTTCGTGAACGGGGTGGCGATGCTTCTGGGCAAGATCCGGCAGGCCGGGGCGGCGAACCTGTGCATCCATCCGGGTGATGTGCGCGATCTGTTCGATCTGCTGCCCGATGCCTGCCTTTCGAAGTGTTTTCTCAATTACCCCGATCCCTGGCCCAAGGCGCGCCACCACCGGCGGCGCTTCGTGACGCCGGGCTATCTGGCGGAGCTCGCGCGGGTGATGAAGCCGGGTGCCGAGTTCCGGGTGGCGACCGACATTCCCGATTACGTCCGCCAGACGCTGGAGGAGGTGCCGCGGACCGGGTTCGCCCTCATGTCGCAGGCGGGCGAGGGCGGGGCATGGGAAGACTGGCATTCCACCCGCTACGAGCAGAAGGCGCTGCGCGAGGGGCGGGCGCCGCATTACCTGACCTTCCGCCGTCTCTGAGCGCTTATGCCCCGCGGCGCGTCCGGATATTTACGCCAGAATGAACGGCCGGCTGGTCCAAAGCCGGAACGTGCGGCCGCTTCAGCGGGTTTTGAGACCTCCGGCGGCACTCTGCCTGCTTCCCGAGCCGGAGAGTCCCATGCCGCGCCTGCGCATCACCAATTGCCACACCCATACCTTCACCGACCGCCACGTTCCCATGCGCTATCCGCATGGTCTTCTGCTGCCGTTCCGTCGTCGGCCCTGGCTCCTGCGCGGGTTGGGATTCGCCGCGCGCGCGCTGGGGCATGAGAGCGCGGCCGAGGCGCTGGGCCGGCTGCACCGCTTCCAATGTGACAGCCGCAGCGGCGGGCAGGCCGAGATCTTCGCCCGGCTGGTGGCGCAATATCCACGCGGCACCCGGTTCGTGGTGCTGCCGATGCAGATGGCGGGGATGGGGCGCGGCGGCCTGCGCGAGGGTCTTTCCCGCCAGCATGACGATCTGGCCGCGCTTGCGAGCGCCTGGCCGGGGCTGGTGATTCCCTTCGCCACTTGTGACCCGCGCCTGCCGGGAGCAGCGGAGGAGGTGCGGCGCTGCATCGGGGATCTGGGGTTCCGGGGGCTGAAGCTCTATCCCCGCCTCGGCTATGCGCCCGATCATCCGGTGCTGATGCGCGAGGTCTATCCGCTGCTCGATGCGCGTGGCCTTGCCGTGGTCAGTCATTGTTCGCGCGGCGGCGTCACCGGGCGGATCAAACGGGCCGACGCCGACGCCTTTTCGCATCCCATGGCTTTTGCCCCGGTGTTGCGCGCCTTTCCCCGGATGCAGGTGAACCTCGCGCATTTCGGCGGGCAGGCGGATTGGGAGGCCTATATCGGCGAGGGGATCGACCCCTACGACCCGGCGGCGCGGCGCGGCAATTTCCTCGTCACCCTGCGCGAGATGATCGAGAGCGGCGAGTTCCCGAACCTCTGGACCGATCTCTCCTATACGCTCTTCCAGTCCGAGGCCTTCCTGCCCTTTCTGGGCCTGTTTCTCGACCATCCGCGCGTCCGGGCGCGCACGCTTTTCGGTTCGGATTTCTACATGACCCGGCAGGAGGAGTTGTCGGAGCGCGCCATGGCGGTGCGGCTGCGCGCGGGTCTCGGCGAGGCGCTGTTCGGCCAGCTTGCCGAGACCAACCCGGAGGTCTGGCTGGGCGAGCGGCCGGAGACCACGGCTTGCAACCCCTGCCGATCCGGGCGATCAGACAAGGAAGGCCGGGGGAAGGAAAGCGCATGTTTGCCGATATGATACTGGTGCTGAGCGGCTTTGCGGCCGGCGCGCTCAACGCGGCGGCGGGCGGCGGCACCTTCATCGTCTTTCCGGCGTTGGTCTGGGCGGGCGTGTCGGCGATCCCGGCCAATGCAACGGCGACCTTCGCGTCCATGCCGGGCTATTTCGCCGGCGCCTGGGGCTTTCGCAAGGATATCCACGCGGAAGGGAGCCTGCGGCTCTGGCAGCTTGCCGTCGTCACGCTGCTCGGGGGGCTGACCGGGGCACTCTTGCTCCTCGTCACGCCGTCCGACCTGTTCGACGGGTTGGTGCCGTGGCTTCTGCTGCTGGCGACCGCGCTTTTCGCCTTCGGGCCAAGGATCCTCGCGGCGCAATACCGGCGCGGGCGGAGCCATGCCGGGCCGCTGGCGGCGGCATTGCTCTTCGGCCTGATCGGGGTCTATGGCGGCTATTTCAACGGCGGTCTCGGTATCCTGTTTCTCGCCGGTTTCGGGCTGATCGGGTTCAGCGACATGAACACGATGAACGGGCTGAAGGTGCTGCTGTCGGGCCTGATGGCGATCTTCGCCACCCTGGCCTTCGCGGCGGCCGGGCTGATCGCCTGGCGCGAGGGGCTGATCATGGCGGTGGCGACGACGGCGGGCGGCTGGCTCGGCGCGCGTTTCGCCCGGCGATTGCCGCAGGTCTGGCTGCGCGGCGGGGTGATCGTGACCGGCCTCGTGATGACCGCGATCTTCCTTGCACGTTGAGGGGCGTGTGTTGAGGGGCTGGATCCTTCGCGGGCCTTGCGCTAACGCGAAAGGCTAAGGATCGAGAGGGAGCCCGAGATGTCCGGCCATGGCGATGCGCAACCGATGACCGCCCGCAAATCCGGGCCGCTGAAGGGCACCGCCTCCGTGCCGGGCGACAAGTCGATCAGCCACCGCGCGCTGATCCTTGGGGCCATGGCGGTGGGCGAGACGCGGATCACCGGCCTTCTGGAAGGGCAGGATGTGCTCGATACCGCCGCTGCCATGCGCGCTTTCGGGGCCGAGGTCACACAGTATGGTCCCGGCGCCTGGTCGGTGCATGGCGTCGGCGTCGGCGGCCTCCGCGAGCCAGAGAATGTGATTGACTTCGGCAATTCCGGCACCGGGGTGCGGCTGGTCATGGGCTGCATGGCCACCACGGCGATGACCGCCACCTTCACCGGTGACGCCTCGCTGCGCAAGCGCCCGATGGGCCGGGTGACCGAGCCGCTCAGCCTGTTCGGCGCGCGCGCGCATGGCCGCCAGGGCGGCCGGCTGCCGATGACCGTGATCGGCGCCGCGAACCCGGTTCCGGTGCGCTACGCGCTGCCCGTCGCCTCGGCGCAGGTGAAGTCCGCCGTGCTGCTG
>JAIRJX010000079.1 GCA_031260425.1 Gemmobacter sp. | reverse complement strand
GCAGGGCGAGAATGTGAACCGCTTCTGCTCGGCCGAATATGATGCGATGATCGATGAACTGGGCCGCACCGACGGGATCATCCGGCGCGGGGCACTGGCCCGGCGCATGAACGACATGCTGACCGTAGAGAGTTTCACCATCCTGCCGCTGGTGGATCGCGGCCGGCTTTCGGCCTATTCGATGACGCTGGGCGGGGTCGTGATGAACCCTTGGGATGCCGAGATGATCAACGCCGCCAACTGGTTCCGGGTGAAGTGATGCCGGCGCATGGCGGGCCATGCTGAGGTTCCTGCTGCGGCGGCTGGCTTGGGCGATCCCGACACTTGCGCTCATCAGCCTCGTGGTCTTCCTGCTGCTTGACCTGGCGCCGGGCGACCCGCTGTCGCAACTGCCGCTCACCATCCCGCCCGAGGTGCGCGAGAAGATGCGCACAGCCCTTGGTGCCGACCAGCCGATGATGGTGCGTTACCTGCTCTGGCTGCGGCAACTCCTGGTGGCGGAGCCGCTGCACCTGCTGGATCGGCTGACCGGAGCCGGACTTGCAGGCGATACGCCGCGCCTGCTGAGCTGGCAGAGCCGCGCACCGGTGGCCGACATCATCGCCGAACGCCTGCCGCAGACGCTCACCGTCATCGGCGGCGGCTATCTGCTGGGCGTGCTGATCGCGCTGCCGCTCGGCATCTGGCAGGCGCGCTGGCCGCGCGGCTGGATCGACCGGCTGGGCGGTTTCGCCATGCTGCTGGGCCTTGCCTTGCCGACCTTCGTCACCGGCCTGCTGCTGATCCTGGTCTTCTCGGTCGAACTCGGCTGGCTGCCCTCGATCTACGATACCACGCTGCGGGTCAGCGACGGGGAAAACCTTGCGCGGCAGTTGCGCCAGATGGCCATGCCGGTAGCGGTGCTGGCGCTCTACAACGCGGCGCAGATCAGCCGCTACATGCGAAGCGCGATGATCGACACGCTGGGGCAGGACTATATCCGCACCGCCCGCGCCAAGGGGCTGATCGAGCCGGTGGTGGTGCTGGTCCACGGCCTGCGCAACGCGCTGATCCCGGTAGTGGCGGTGATCGCGCTTGGCATACCGGGGGTTTTCGCCGGGGCCATCGTCACCGAACAGGTGTTCCGGGTGAACGGGATCGGGCAATTGCTGATCTCGGCCCTCCAGGCGCACGACCTGCCGATGGTGCAGACGCTGGTCTTCGTCTTCGCCGTACTGATCGTGCTGTGCAACCTGCTGGCGGATCTGGCCTGCGCCATGCTCGACCCGAGGATCCGGCATGGCTGAGCAGCCCCCCTCCCCGGCACGGGCCAGCCGGGCGGTGCCGGCCCGTCCCGCGCTGCTGGCCGGTCTTGCCCTACTGACCGGCCTCACCCTCTTCGTGGCCCTCGGCCCCCTTCTGCACCAGCCCCCCGGCCTGACGGTGACCGAACAGGTGCGCCAGCGCAACCTCCCGCCCGGCTGGAGCCACCCACTCGGCACCGACGATCTGGGTCGCGACCTGATGCTGCGGATGATGCTGGGCGGGCGCATCTCGCTGGCGGTGGGGCTCGTCGCCACCGCGATCTCGGTGGGTCTCGGCACCGGGGTCGGGCTGGTGGCAGGCTATTTCCGGCGGCTGGACGGCTGGCTGATGCGGTTGACCGACCTCTTTCTCGCGCTGCCGCTGCTGCCCTTGCTGCTGGTCGCCGCCATGCTGTGGCGAGAGCCGCTGGCCCTGCGCTTCGGCGCCGAGTCGGGCAGTTTCCTGCTGATCACCGGCGCCATCGGCCTGACCGGATGGATGCAGGTGGCGCGGATCGTCCATGCCGAGGTGCTTTCGCTGAGGGAGCGCGAATACCTCGCCGCCGCCCGCTCCATCGGCGCGGGTCCGGGCCGGTTGATCCTGCGCCATATCCTGCCCAATGTGCTGCCCTCGGTGCTGGTCGCCGCCACCATCGGGGTATCCGGCGCGATCCTGACGGAAAGCGCGCTGAGCTTCCTCGGCCTCGGCTTCCCGCCCGACTATCCGACTTGGGGGCGGCTCCTGTCCGAGGGCGTGGAGCACATGGAGACCCAGCCGCTCCGGGTGCTCTGGCCCGGCCTCGCCCTTACGCTTACCGTGCTGGCCGCGACATGGATCGGCGACGGGCTGCATCTGGCGCTCGATCCGCGCCGACGCGCGCTGAAGCCGCGTCCCTGATGAGGCGCACCGGGCCATGGCGAGAGCGTGCCTCGGTTCAGCACCGCGCGATCACGGGCTTCAGGTCATGCCGGATGCAGCGTGATCGGCCTTCCGTTGCCGGTCCATCTGCTGCACAATCCGATGCAGGCGAGACCTGACCGGTTCAGACTTCGCCGCAACGCATGCGCGCATGACCGCGAGGAAACCATGACCGTTCACGACAGCAACATGGAAACAGGCGCCGACGAACTTCGGGCGCTTCGGGTTGATCTGGCTGCGGCCTTCCGGCTGGCGGTCCGCTTCGACTGGCACGAATCCGTGGGCAACCACTTCAGCGCCGCCGTCTCCGCCGATGGCAAGCGTTTCCTGATGAACCCGCGCTGGCGGCATTTCGCAGAGATACGGGCCAGCGACCTCCTGCTGCTGGATGCGGAGGACCCAGGGGTGATGTCCCGGCAGGACGCCCCCGACCAGACCGCATGGACCATCCACGGCGCCGTGCACCGCCGACGCCCTGAGGCGCGGGTCCTGCTGCATTGCCACCCGCCTTACGCAACCGCACTGGCAAGCCTGAAGGATCCCGATCTGAAACCGATCGACCAGAATACGGCGCGATTCTTCGGCCGGCTCGGGCTTGACCTCGGCTTCGGCGGCATTGCCAACGATGCCGCCGAGGGGGAGCGGCTGGCAGAGGCCTTCGGCACGAAGAGCGTGCTCCTCATGGGAAATCACGGGGTCACCGTCACCGCCCGCACCGTCGCGGAGGCATTCGAGGACCTCTATTTCCTGGAGCGCGCCGCCCGGAATCTCATGCTGGCCTATGCGACCGGCCAGCCGCTCAACGGCAGGGACGACGCGCTTGCCCGCAAGACGGCCGAGGGGTGGCG
>JAIRJX010000026.1 GCA_031260425.1 Gemmobacter sp. | reverse complement strand
GGCCAGCAAGCGTTTTGCGTGATCCAGCGTGAGGTATTGTTGATAGCGCTTCGGGCTGACCCCGACCCACTGCGAGAAGGTGCGCTGGAAATGCGCCGGACTCATCCCCATCCGTGCGGCCAGCGCATCGAGCGTGAGCAACGGCCCGCCCTCATCGATCTCGGCCAGCGCGCGGGCAACGACGCGGTAATGGTAGGCGGTGCTCTGGTCAGTCATGGCGGGCCCGTGCTGGTGTTCTCCGGATATGATAGGCGGTTGCATCCCACAGTTCGACCCGAAAGCTGCGGCTTCGCTTCGGCCATGCGGTGAACAGCATGAACATCCCGCCGATATCCTGGGCGAGGGCGCTTCATCCCCGCGCATGGAGGAACAGGGCTGATCCTCCAGATTGAGGCGCGCCGTGACCGGTTCATCCCCGCCATGTATCGGGTGCTGAGCGGCGGTTGCACAAGACCCGTGCCGGTGTCCGCGAGGATGGCTGGCGTTCTCAACTCCTCCCACACCATCAGGGGCGGGCCGGAGCGATCCATATAGCGTAGCCTCCCGCAGCCCTGGCCCCCCTTCACGACAAAGGGCAGCGCCCAACTGTGGATGGACACCGAGACGATTGTGGTCCGCACCTCATGGCGACACTCCGGCCACGTTCGATCCCCGCGCCAACCTCGCACAAACGCCCCTGGCGCCGCCCGGCAGCGTCACGCGCCTTTGTTTCGGGCTCGGGAGGAGGTGCACGGTAGCTGAGACGAAGGCGACAATAACACTCCATGACCATGGAGGCTGCTCCGAAAGGTCCTGACGGCCGATCCCGGAGCGCTGCGGCTTCAGCCGCCGGTCGCCGCAGCGGCAGGAGCCCCCATCCGCAGACAGACGCTCCCCCGTTGCCGGAGGCGGGTTGGCCGGGGCGCGACGCCGAGACCAATCCTGCCTCCGTCAGTCCGCCGCGCTGTCCCAGCCGGAGATCGCCTTGACCTCCAGAAACTCCTCGATCCCCCAATGGCCGCCCTCGCGTGCCCGCCCGGAGGCCTTGACCCCGCCGAAGGGCGCGCCTGCACCACGCGGCTGGCCGTTCATCTCGATCATGCCGGCGCGCAACTGGCGGGCAAGGCGGTTGCGCCGCGTGCCGTCCTGCGACTGGACATAGTTGGTCAGACCGTAGGGCGTATCATTGGCGATGCGCACGGCCTCTTCCTCGGTATCGAAGGGGATGATGCTGAGCACGGGGCCGAAGATTTCCTCCCGCTCGATGGTCATGCCGGGCTTCACGTCGGCAAAGACCGTGGGGCGGACGTAGAACCCCCGGTTCAGATGCTCCGGCAGGCCGGGGCCGCCGGCGACAAGGCGCGCGCCCTCCTCGATGCCTTTCTGGATATAGGACTGGATCTGGTCCCATTGCCGGCGATTCACCACCGGGCCGATATGGCGGCCTTCCTGCGATGCGGGACCGACCTCGATGGAGCCGGCGATGGCTGCCGCCTTTTCCACCGCCTGATCGTAGATCGCGCGTTCCACCAGCATCCGCGAGGGCGCGTTGCAGGACTGACCGGAATTGTTCATCATGTGGCGCACGCCGCGCTCCACCGCCTTTTCGTCGGCATCGGCGAAGATCAGATTGGCACCCTTGCCGCCCAGTTCCAGCGTAACGCGCTTCATCGTCTCGGCAGCGGCCCGTGAGATCGCCCGCCCCGCGCGGGTCGAGCCGGTGAAGGAGATCATCTCGACATCGGGATGTTCCGACAGCCGCGTGCCCACGCCCACCCCATCGCCGTTCACCAGATTGAATACCCCCGCCGGAACACCGGCGTCATGCACGAATTCAGCAAAGAGCATCGAGGAAAGCGGCGCCTCCTCCGAGGGTTTCAGCACGCAGGTGCAGCCGGCCAGCAGCGCCGGAATCACCTTCAGCGTCACCTGGTTCATCGGCCAGTTCCACGGCGTGATGAGGCCGACGACACCGATCGGCTCCAGCGCGATGCGGTCATCCGGCGCGTGGGGGCCAAGCGGGCGCACCCATTCCATCCGGTCGAAGGCGTGCAGGAAATTCTTCAGATGCCAAGGCAGGCACGGTGCCTGACTGTCGCGTGCGAGCTTGATCGGCGCGCCCATCTCCAGGCTGATTGCCTGCGCCATCTCCTCGACGCGGGCCTCGTATTGCTCGAGGATCGCCGCGACATAGCCCCGCCGAACCTCGGGCGGCGTCACCGACCAGGTTTCGAACGCCGCCTTCGCCGCCGTCACCGCCCGATCGCAATCGGCTGCCGAGCCGAGCGAGATCACCGCGCAAGCCTCCTCGGTCGACGGGTCGATCACCGCGCAGTCGCGGGGGGCGAGCGGGGCGACCCAGCCGCCATTGATGTAGAAATCACGTTTCTCGATCATGGAACGAAAACCTCTTCAGTCCTGGCGGGTGGCATCGCGCGCCCGCATCCCTATGTGCCGGATCCTCTTGCGGTGCGCCGGCTCCGGGGGAAGATCACCCGGTCGGATCCGTTTGCCCCCGAAATCTATACATCGGAAAATCCGAGCGCCAGCCTGTCTGCGACCGTTTCGCGGCGATCGCTTCGCGGATCTGTCGCACCCGGCGGCCATGAAGCGCCAGTGCGGGCCGCCGCCGCCCGGACTAAACTCTCCCGGAGGTTGTTATTCGGGTAGGGCAAATATCGTTGTCCGAAAGTGACGGACCGGCTATGATCCGGTCACACCATGGCGCGGCCTCGCCGCAGAAGAAGGAGGACGGTATGCGCAGGTTTCTGATTTCGATCGCCGGTTGCGGGCTGCTCGCGGCCTGTGTGCCGGTGGTAACACCGGGCCCGGCACCCATCGTGCCGGACATGAGGCCGCGCTGCGGGGCGGAGCGGCTACAATGGATGGTCGGCCAGACCGAGTCGGCGATGACCGGGATCAACCATCAGGGGCCGCTGCGGGTGCTGCGGCCGGGCTCGTTGGCGACGATGGATTTCCAGCCCGATCGGCTGAACGTGTCGATTAACACGGCCGGCAGGATCACCGAAGTCACCTGCGGCTGAGCCGGGGCTGAATCGACATTCAGGCATCCCGGCAGAGGCTGTGAGTGTAGGCTGGCTCTGCTCAGGCACCATGTGAGCCCTTTTCCGCCAGGAACAAGGCCACATGGCGCCGCCGGACAGCGCTGCGCCCGCCCCCCCCCCGGGGCGGGCGTTTTGTCATCATCACAAGTGCAGGGATCGCACAAAGGCAGCATCGAGTAATAGAGGGAGCGGTCACAACCGTCTCGACACCCACCCGCGATCGGATGCTGTCCCTGTCCCGTGGATCTCGAAAGCAGACCGTGATTTCCTGCGGAACCACCTGATCCGTGAATAAACACAGGCCGACCCTGGGGCCAGCCTGTATTCCGCTGCGGATCAGAGCAGCGTCACATGCGATAGACGCTGTGGCAGGCCTTGCAGGCACCGCCGACTCCCGCAATCCCGGCCTGCACCTTTTCCAGCGAGGCCGGATCCAGCGCTTCGGCTGCGGCCTTGAGCGCGCCGGCCTTGGTGACGAAATCGTCCCAGCCGGTCCAGATCCCGGGCTTGGCATCCGATGCCGGATCGCTGGCCTGCGGCTTGAACTTTGCGGGAATCTCTGCCGCCGCGGCGGCCAGTGCTGCCTGGGCCCTGCCTGCTGCCTCTGCGTCGAACGCCGCCTTGCCGCCGGCCATATTGCCGAGGATCTTGACGTTCATCCCGATGGTCTTCATCAGGTCTTGGCGCGCCCTCACCGTGGGATCTGAGGCCTCGCCCTCGGCGAAGGCGGCGGCTGCGGTAGCGACCAGGGCAACAGCTATCAGGTTGGAAACATGTCTCATTTCGGGCTCCTTGCAGTAGCAACCGGGGCAGTATGGCAAACCTCATCAACCGAGGCCACCGAGGAAAGGCGCCCCGCGCGCGGTAGTCACGCGATTGTCAGCCATCCTCCGCCAAGTCGTCCTGCGGCAGGGCGGAGCGCCCGTCCAGCGTGGCGATCTCGCGCTGCCATTCCCGCCAGATCGCCACCAGAAGCGCCATCAGCACCGGACCGACGAACAGCCCGACGATGCCCATTGTCTTCACCCCGCCGATCAGGCCGAAGAATGTAGGCAGGAAAGGCAGCTTCACCGGCCCGCCCACCAGCACTGGGCGGATGGTCTTGTCGACGACGAACAATTCCAGCGTGCCCCAGGCGAACAGCCCCGCCCCGGCGATGGGCGAGCCGCTGGCGAAGAGGTAGATCGAAACCAGCGTGAACGAAAGCGGCGCACCGCCGGGGATCAGCGCCATGAAACCGGTGATTACCCCGAAGGTAACCGGCGTGGGCACCCCGGCGATCCAGTAGGCAACGCCCAGCACCACACCTTCGCCGATGGCAATCAGCGTCATGCCGGTGACGGTGGCGCTGATGGTGGCGGGCACCACCCGCGACAGCCGGCTCCAGTGGTTCGGCAGGATGCGGGCACCCACCCGGTCGATCTGAAGGGCGATGCTGTCGCCATCGTGATAGAAGACAAAAAGCGCGATCAACATGAAGATCAGCGTCAGCGCCAGGTGAAAGGTCAGTGCTCCGGCAGTGACCACGCCACGATAGATCGTGCCAATATTCGAACCGCTGACCAGCTGCACCACCTCGCTGATAGCACCGGGGCGGCCGATATAGTGGCGCCACTGCTCGTCAAGCCAGTCCCCGATATGCGGCAATTCGCTCAGCCAGCCCGGCGGCGTGGCGCCGAGCGTATTGGTCTCGATCCCCCAGAAGATCCAGCTTCGCAACTCGCCCGCCGCGTAGATCAGCGCCAGCGTGATCGGCACTACGAGGAAAAGCACGATCAGCAGTATCAAAAGCACTGCGGCACCCGTACGCCCCATGCCCAGATCGACGGCGACATGGTTTCGCAACCGCCAGCTTGCCAGCGCAATTACGGTGGCGGCCAGCACCGGCACCAGGAAACCATAGAAGAAATAGACCGAGGCAGCGATGATGGCGAGCAGCAGCCAGCGCGCTGCGGATATATCGGTGATGAGCGGTTGCTGGATGATCGGCCGGCGCAATTGCGGCGGCCCTTCCGGCTCCGATTTCCGTTCGTCCCGCTCGATCACGTTTGAACTCACCCCTGTCTCCCGGTTGCTGTCGCTGCCCCGTCCGGTTGCAAACCCCGACGCCCTGAAACAAGTCTTGCCCGACCGGCCCCGGGACGGCAAGCCGAACCGGCCCGATATCCGCGAGATGATCGCCTGCTGCGGCTTTCCCTTCTCTCCACATCGTCATTGCAGCACCCCGCCGCAAGGGCGCATAAGCGGGCCTGTCGGCTTGCCGCCGACCGCCGGACGGGGCAAGTTGCACCGACAAGGAACCGGTGATCATGCGCATAGTCTCTGTTACCTCTGTCCGCGACGAAGGGCCCTTCCTGCTGGAATGGATCGCCTGGCATCGGCTGCTTGGGGTGAGCGATTTCCTGATCTTCTCCAATGACTGCCGCGACGGCACCGACAGGATGCTTGATGCGCTGGCGACGGCGGGTGTGGTGGAGCACCTCCCCCATGGCAGGCAGGCAGGCAAAAGCATCCAGTGGCAGGCGCTGAAATCTGCCTGGCAGCATCCGTTGCGCAAGGCGGCGGACTGGATGCTGATCTCGGATCTGGACGAGTTCCCGATGATCCATGCCGGCGCACATCGCTTCGCCGACCTTCTCGCCGCCCTGCCGGAGGGCACCGAGGCGGTGGCACTGGCCTGGCGGCTGTTTGGCAATGCCGGGATCGCCGGTTTCGCGGATCGTCCGGTCACCGCGCAGTTCCTGCATTCCGCCCCGGCGGAAATGCTTCACCCGATCGCAGCGAGCTATTTCAAGACCCTGTTCCGCCCAGCCGCCTTTCGCCAGCCCGGCGTGCACCGCCCGGCACCGGTCGCGGGACGCGTGCCGGTCTGGGTCGATGGCAGTGGCCGCCCGCTGCCCGCCTCGCATGCCGAGAATGACGGCATACTCGCGCTATGGCGGCTGACCAACTATCGCCACCTGGCAGAGCTGCACCACTACTCCTTGCGGTCGCTGGAAAGCTTTCTCGTCAAGACCGAACGCGGCCTGCCCAATCGGGGCTCCAAGAACCTTGACCTGCAATACTGGGTCGAGCGCAACTACAACGCCACGCCCAACGCCGCCGCGCTGGCCCTGCAAGTCCCGCTGGCTGAGGAGATGGCGCGGCTGCGCGCACTCCCCGGCCTCGCTGTGCTGCACGATGCCGCCTGTACCTGGCATCAGCAGAAGGCGCAAGCGCTGCTCAGGCAGCCTGAAAGCTACCGGCTCTACGCCGCTTGCCAGCATGTGCCGGCTTCGGCGGTGCTGCCGGCATCAATGGCCATTAACCTGCTGCGCCTGCGTCATGCAATACAGACCAGCGGTCAGGTGGAGGCGGACCCACGCCCGGCCTGACCGGATCCGGGCGACGGCGGACGGCAATCATGGCTCGACCGGACGGGACGATGCGAGGTATGGGCGCGGATGGACACCGATACATGGCTCATCCGACCCCTCGGGAAGCGGCCCACTTCGCCTTGGCTGCTCTACACGACCAACGGCAGCTCCGTCTTCAATGCCGCCAAGGGGCGCTCGCGCCCCCTCTTGAGCCTTCGGCTCAATTCACCCCCTGAGGATATTTTTGAACAGATGATGAACAGAAAAGCGCACCTGGCTTCATCTGTTCTGAAATATCCTCGGGGGGAGCTTCCCGAAGGGAAGCGTCGGGGGGCAGACAGCCCCCCGCTCGTCGAATGGAAACCATCCAGAGACTGGTTTTCCGGGCCGAATGTGCCAAAGGCACCATGGGGGCGGACAGCCCCGACCAGTCGGATGCGGGCCGGATGGGCTGCCCGCCGGTCAGGCCAACATCTCCAGCACCTGATCGAGCAAGGCAGGTGTCGCTGCTGTCACCACCCTTCCGTCGGAACTGAGATCGAGCGGCTTGCCCTGCCAGTCGCGGATCAAGCCACCCGCCGCCTCGACCAGCGCGATCAGCGGCATGTAATCGTAAGGCTCCAACCCCATGTCGATCACCGCGTCGATCTGGCCGGCCGCGACCATGGCATGGGGATAGCAGTCATAGCCCATCCGCCGCGTATGGCCGATCCGGCACAGCCGGGCAAAGCGGGCGGGATCATCCGCCATATGCCGCTCGGCCTCGTTCACCCAGATCATCGCCTCGGAGAGCCTCTCGGTGGTGCGCGCCCGGATGGTGCGGCCGTTCAGCGTGGCGCCGCCCCCCGGCGCGCCTGCGAAAGTCTCGTTCAGGGCCGGCATCCGCACGATACCGATGACGGGCCGACCGCGTTCGATCCGGCCCATCAGCAGACCGAAAAGCGGATTGCCGGTGATGAAGCTGCGGGTGCCGTCGATCGGGTCGATGATCCAGAGGTTCTCGGCATCCAGTCGCTCCTTGCCGAACTCCTCGCCGAAGATGCCATCCTCGGGGAAGGCCTCGGCCAGGGCGCGGCGGATTGCCGCCTCGGTCTCGCGGTCGGCGATGGTGACCGGGCTTTCGTCGCCCTTGAGGTCGATCCCGATCGGACGGCGGAAATACGTCATCGGCAGGGCGGAAGCCGCTTCGGCGATGCGGATGGCGGTGGCGAGCGTTTCGGCGGCGGTCATGGCGTGGTCCTCAGGCGATCTCGATGCGGGTGCCCCAGAGCCGCGCGGCCTCGGCAACGGCGGGGGGCGGGGTATCGTCGGTGACCAGCAGGCCGACCCCGGAAGGATCGCCCACCAGCACCGGAGCGGTGCGGCCGAACTTGCGGCTGTCGGCGGCGACGATGGTTCCGGCGGCCTGCGCCATCATCGCCCGCGCGATGCGTGCCTCGTCCAGGTCGTAAAGCATGAAGCCGCGCTCGGCGTTGATCGCGGTGGCCGACATCACGGCGAAATCGGCCTGGAAACCCGCGATGAAGCGCAATGCCTCCGGCCCGAAACAGCCGCCGTCATGGGCGCGCAGTTCGCCCCCGGCGAAGAACAGCCGATTGCCGTTGCGGGTGGCGAGTTTGGCGGCAACGGTAACGGAATTGGTGATCACGGTCAGTCGGCGATGGTCGCGCAGCGCGTCGGCTATGAAGGTGGTCGTGGATCCCACGTCGAGAAAGAGCGAGGCGCCATCGGGGATCAGCCCCGCCAGGCATTCCGCGATGCGCCGTTTGGCCTCGGGCTGTTCGGCCACGCGGGCCTGCAGATCGCCCTCGGCCACGGGTTCGGTCAGCCGGGCGCCACCATGCACCTTCTCGACCAGCCCCCCGGCCTCCAGCCGGCGGATATTGCGGCGCACCGTCTCGTCGGTGACCTGAAGTGCTGCGGCCAGTGCCCCGATCCGTGCCGCGCCGCCCGCCCGCCGAAGCGCCGCGAGGATCTCGCCCTGCCGGTGATTGCCCGCTGTTTCCATATCTGCCCGCAAGATTGGCGCCCGCATAGGCGCAGATTCCCACATTTCCCCACGAGCCAGCATGAAAACCCCGAAACTCCACATAATTCAATACACGAATGTGTATTTTCGTGGTTTTTTCATTGCCAGATGCTCCATCGGTGCTAGGTTTCTCCGTAAGGCCCGCGCGAATCCGGCCCTCCGGTCCACGCGTGAGAGACCCAAGACAGCAACAGGGAGCCTATGATATGCACCGTCACCGCCTTGCCCTGACGCTCTGCGCCGCTCTGATGGGCAGCAGCGCGCTTGCCGAAGTAGAAAGCACAGATCCGATCAAGCTGACCCTGCACGACTGGTCGGGCCAGCTCATCACCACCACCATCATGGGTGAGGTGTTGAAGAAGGCGGGCTACAATGTGGAATATGTGCCGGCCGATTACCTTGCGCAGTTCGCCGGGCTGAAGACGGGCGACCTTCATGTGGCGATGGAAATGTGGGAAACCACCGGCCGCGAGGCGATGGACGAGGCTATCGCCACCGGCAATGTGGTAAATTTCGGAGAAACCGGAATGCGCGCCATCGAGGAGTGGTGGTATCCGGCCTATATGGCGGAGCGCTGCCCCGGCCTGCCCAACTGGGACGCGCTGAAGGATTGTGCCGAGGCGTTCGCCACACCGGAAACCGCGCCGAAGGGCCGCTATCTTGGTGGGCCGGTGACCTGGGGCGGCTTCGACGAGGAGCGGGTCGAGGCGCTGGGGCTGGATTTCGAGGTTGTCCATGCCGGCACCGACGCAGCCCTTTTCGCGGAACTGGAATCGGCCTATCAGCGCCAGGATCCGATACTGCTCTGGATCTACGCTCCGCATTGGTCAACGACGAAATACAAAGGCGACTGGGTGCAATTCCCGCCTTATTCCAAGGAATGCTACGAAGACCCTTCGGTCGGGATCAATCCCGAGGCCGCCTATGATTGCGGCAAGCCCACCGGCCCGATCTGGAAAGTGGGCTGGAAGGGTGTGGCCGAGAAATGGCCGGGCGCCGCGAAGGCGATCGAGGCATTCCATATCACCAATGACGAGATGAGCGCGATGATCGGCAAGGTCGATCTGGATGGCGGAAAGATCGAAGATGTGGTCGCCGAATGGATGACCGTGAATGAGCCCACCTGGTCCGGCTGGATCAAGTGAGCTCTTCGGGGCGGCGGAGCTTCCCCCCGCTCCGCCGCCTGCCCAGACGAGCCGGACATGGTAATGGACAGACCTGAAATCCTCCGCTGCGACGGAGTGTGGAAGCTTTACGGTGCAGATGCCGAAGGCCTTCTTGCCCGCGACCCCGCCCCAGATGCCGAAAGCCTGCGCACGGCGCATGTGGTGGGGGCGGTGCGCAATGCCACGCTCAGCGTCGGGCGGGGCGAGATCTTCGTCATCATGGGCCTTTCCGGCTCCGGCAAGTCAACGCTGCTGCGCTGCCTCGCTCGGCTGATCGAACCGACGGCGGGGCGGGTGGAATTCGAGGGGCGCGATGTCCTCGCCATGACCGAGGCGGAACTGATCGAGTTGCGCCGCCGCAAGATGGGCATGGTGTTTCAGCATTTCGCGCTGCTGCCGCATCTGACCGTGCTGGAAAACGCGGCCTTCCCGCTGGAGGTGCAGGGCATTCCCCGCACCGCACGCGAGGCACGGGCACGCGAGGTGTTGGCACTGGTCGGGCTTCAGGGACGCGAGGGACATTACCCGCGCCAGCTTTCGGGCGGCCAGCAGCAACGGGTCGGCATTGCCCGCTCGTTGGTGGTGGAGCCGGATCTGTGGTTTCTGGATGAACCCTTCTCGGCACTCGACCCGCTGATCCGGCGCGAGATGCAGGACGAGTTGCTGCGGCTTCAGGCGCGGCTGAACAAGACGATCCTGTTCATCACCCATGACTTCGACGAGGCGATCCGGCTGGCCGATCGCATCGCGGTCATGAAGGACGGCGAGATCGTGCAGACCGCCACGCCCGAGACGCTGGTTCTGCACCCGGCCACCGATTACGTCGCCGAATTCACCCGTCACATCCCGCGTGCCAAGGTCGCGCGGCTGGCGACCGTCGCCGCGCCCTTGGGGGAGGGCCCTTTCGCCGGTGATCTGCCCGGACATCTGCGGGTGGCCGAGGCCGCCGACCGGATCGAGGCCGCGAGCCAGCCCTTCCGGGTGCTGGACGGCGCTGGCCGGCCTATGGGTCAGGTCGGCGCACGGGCAGTAATCGATCTGCTGATCGGGCGCGAGGCTGCGTCGTGACCGCAATTCTCGCCCCTACACCCACCCGCCGCCGGTCGCTGTTCTGGCCAGGGCTCATGCTGATCACGCTGGCGCTGTCGCAATTCAGCGGCGATCTGGTGACGGCAACGGGCTGGAAATGGCTGACCAAGCTGCCCAAGGCATGGGAGCCGGGCTTCGGCAAGCAGATCTCGCGTGCGATGAAATGGCTGGTGGAAGAGGCCGGGATCGGCCCGCTCAGCGTGCAAGACATCACGCGCGGCGTCGCGGCCGCGATCGAGGCACCCTATCGGCTGGTGCGGGCGGGGCTGATCGACGGCTTCCGGACGGGGATCGGGCAACAGGCGGTGGAGCTTTTGCCCTCGGCGGGCTGGCTGACCGTGGTGACCTGCCTCGCGCTGCTCGGCTACCGCGCTGGAGGGCTGCGACTGGCGGCGCTGGTCGGGACCTGTTTCCTTTATCTCGTGCTGTTCGGGCAATGGCAAAGCGCCATGGTCACCCTTGCTTCGGTCGTCATCGCGGTGCCTCTGGGCGTCGCCTGCGGCGTAGCGCTTGGTATCGCGGCATGGCGGATGGTGTGGATCGAACGGGCATTGCGGCCGATGCTGGACCTGATGCAGACGGTGCCGGTCTTCGCATATCTGGTGCCGATCCTCGTTCTTTTCGGGTTCGGCCCGGTGGCGGCGCTGGTGGCAACGGTAATCTACGCCATGCCGCCCATGGTGCGGCTGACCACGCTGTCGCTGCGCGAGGTGCCGCCCGAGGTCGAGGAGGCGGGCCGCATGGCCGGCTGCACCCGCCGGCAACTGCTGTGGAAGGTGCAGCTTCCGACCGCGCTCCCGGCGCTGATGGTTGGGGTCAACCAGGTGATCATGCTGTCACTGAATATGGTCATCATCGCCTCGATGATCGGCGCCGGGGGCCTTGGCTATGACGTGCTGGCTTCGCTGCGGCGGCTCGATATCGGCGGCGGGGTGGAGGCGGGCTTCGCCATCGTGGTGATGGCGGTGGCGCTCGACCGTCTGAGCCAGGCGCTCGCCCGCCGCAGCCCGGGCAAGGGGCGGTGGCGGCAAACGCTGGCCGCGATGCTCGCGATCCTTGTCGTGGCGGGGCTGGCCGGGATGGTGGCACCATGGACCCTCCGCTTCCCCGAGACGTGGCAGCTTTCCACCGGCGGCTTCTGGGCTGCGGTCATCGGCTGGATCAACGTCAATCTGCACGACATGCTGGAGGCCGGGAAGATCGCGCTCCTGAAGGGGCTTCTGGTACCGGTCAAGACCTTCTTCCTCGGCATTCCCTGGCCCTGGGGCATCGCGCTGGCGGCGCTGGCCGCCGGGCGGCTGGGCGGTCGGAGGCTGGGGCTTCTCGCCGGGTCGATGACCGCCTTCATCGCATTTTCCGGCCTCTGGCCCGAGGCGATGATGACGCTTTACCTCTGCGGCGTCTCGGTGCTGATCGCCATGGCGCTGGGTGTGCCGCTCGGCCTCTGGGCCGCCGCCTCACCGCGCGCGGGGCAGGTGATCGGCCTCATCATTGACACGCTTCAGACGCTGCCGTCCTTCGTCTATCTGATCCCGGTCGTCAT
>JAIRJX010000003.1 GCA_031260425.1 Gemmobacter sp. | reverse complement strand
GTAGCTGATTTCGATGGATGCCAGGCTCGCCGATCAGGCACGGGCGCAGGTGGCTTTTCGCCACCACCTTCTTCGGCACTGCCTTCGTGATCACGGGCCTTCTCGCCGCCATCAGCTTCCCCGATGCAGCCCGCGCGTTATCCTCATGGTCGAAGGTCTTGAGCGGCACTCGCTCGGGCCCGGGGGGGAAGGATACACCTCCCGCCGCCATGCGGCGCCATCAGGAGGCTGGGCGCGGTGATGCGGGGGCCTGCCCGGCCGGCAGCGTCAGTTCGCAGGCGCTGGTGAAGATCACGTCGATGCCTCTGGCAAGCTGTCCGTAATCCGTCCACTCCTCGGGCGCATGAGAGATGCCCTTGTGGCTGGGCACGAAGACAAGGCCGGTCGGTGCGAAACCGGCCAGGATCATCGCGTCATGCCCGGCGCCGCTGACCATGGTTCGGCTTTTCAGGCCGAGCTGGCCTGCGTTGCGCAAGAGCCTGTCATGCAGCTCCGGCGAAAGCGGAGTCGGGGCCACGAACATCTGTTCCTCGACCTCTGCCGTCAGGCCGTTGCCGCCGGCCTGACCGATCACGGCCCGGCATTGCCCGATCAACTCGCGCACCACCTCTTCCGCCGGGGCGCGGATGTCGATGGTGAAGGTGACGCGATCAGGGATCACGTTGGCCCCGCCCGGGCGGACCTCCAGCTTGCCGACCGTCAGCACCGCATCCCGCCCCATGGCATATGCCAGACCCGGCAGCCGTGACAGCGCCGCCACCGCCCCCACCAGCGCGTCGCAGCGGGCGGTCATCGGCGTGGTGCCCGCATGTCCGGCCTGCCCCCGGAAGGTGACCTTCAATTGCGCCATGCCCACGATACGCTCGACGATACCCACATCCTCGCCCTGCGCCTCAAGCACCGGACCCTGTTCGATATGAAGCTCAAGGAAGGCATGAACCGAGCCGGGCTGCCGCACCGCGCGGCCGGCCTGGGCCGGGTCGAGGCCGTAGGCCGCCATCGCCTGTGCCATGGTGATCCCGTCATCGTCCGGGAGCGAGCCGAGGCTTGCCGTATCCAGCTCGCCGGTCAGGATCCGCGAGGCCACCAGCCCCCCGCCGAAGCGCGTGCCCTCCTCCTCGATCATCGCGATGATCTCGATGGGGCGCTCCGGGGTCAGGCCGTGGTCGCGAAACAGGAACGCAGTTTCGATCCCGGCAGCCACCCCGGCCGGCCCGTCGAACTTGCCGCCATTCGGCACGGAATCGAAATGCGATCCGATCAGCAGCGGGGCGAGGCCGGGATCGCGGCCCTCCAGACGCCCGACGAGATTGCCGATCGCATCCTCGCGCACAGAAAGACCGGCGCTTTCCATCTGCGCGCGCAAATAATCGCTCGCTGCGCGGAATTGCGGGCTGTAGGTCAGCCGGGTGGTTCCCCTGCCAGGGGTCGCGGTGAAGGCGTCCAGCCCTTCGATCAGGGACCGGATCCGCTGCGGATCGGCAAACCGCGTCATGGCAGCCCCCTGAAGACACCAGCCAGCCCGACCGATAACATCGCGACCCCGGCAAGATCAACCTTCACCGCATGACTGAAGCCCTGACGGTGCAGGGTATCAGAAGCTTCGATGCCCGGGACAGCGAATTCGCTACACGCAGATCATGGTTCCCCGGCGGCCGGCGCCGCCGGAATGCCAGCTACGATATTCCGAAGGGCCGGAAATTGCCACCCCGCCTCACCTCTGGATCTGGCAGCAGTCCTCCATTCGAAACTCACACAGCCACCGGGCAGGCCCTCCGGACCAGTGGCTGCCATGACGTGCACCGGCCCGGAACAGGCCGGGCTGCAGCAGGGTTCAGCCCTGCGGGCTCAGATCCATGTGGAACCACTTCTCCGACAGTGCCTTCAATGTGCCGTCTTCCCTCATCGAGGCGATGGCCTTGTTCAGAATCGCCTGAAGCTCCGGTTCTTCCTTGCGGATGCCAAGGCAGACATGCGTCGCCATGATTCCGCCGAAAAGCCAGGGTCCGGTGACTTTCAGCGCCCCGTCGCTGGCGTTGGCGCGGTCGGTCGCGAAGACCAGATTGTCGAATTGCCCGTCGAGCCGACCGCTGGTCAGGTCGAGCTGCGCCTGTTCCGAGGACTTGTAGCTGCGCACCGTGGCCACATCGGCGAAATTCTCCTCGGAAAATTGCAGTTGCGAACTGGAGAGCGCCGCGCCGAGCGTGGTGCCCTTCAGCACCTCCTTCACGTCGGCCAGCACCTGCTGTCCCTCGGGCGTATCCACCGAGACGTTCACGCCGGTATGCGGCAGATCGGCCAGCGGCCCGTTCGGATCGACGAGGAAGCTGTTGGGCGTGATCACATAGGGGTCGGAGAAGTCGATCACCTCGCGGCGCTTGGGGTTCGGGCCCATGGTCAGCACCACGTCGAACTTGCCCGCCACCAGCGAGGGGATCTGGCTGTCCCAATCCTGCGCGACGATGGCGCATTCCAGTTCGGCCCGCTTGCAGACCTCTTTGATCACGTCGATGTCGAGCCCCTCGACCTCGCCGGAGGCGGTGGTGGCATTGAAGGGCGGGAAGGCGCCCTCCACCCCCACGGTGACCTGTTTCCAGTCCTTCGCCCCGGCAGCGCCGGCCAGTGTCATCATCGAGACCGTGGCCAGCCCCACGAATGCACGTCTGTTGAACATCTTTCTCTCCCCTGGATGGACGAGCGCCTCAGGCACAAGGCCACGGCTGCGTCGTTCAGACTAATGGAGACGGGATGATTCGAAAGGATTGCATGGTTCACATATGTAAATCAGATTCATATCTATGCTTGGCTTACCTCAGGGTAGCGTCCAGGTGCATGGCCCCGGGCAAACCGGCTGCCCGCCCTGTGCCCGCGCGACGTGCCGGCTCCGGCACGGGTTACCCGGAGAGGTGGCGCCGAGGGCGATCCGATCGGCCCGACCAGCCGGAAGAATCGCCACGACCCGTGCCGCCGTGCCAATTCCTCCGGTCGTGACGATGCCCGATACATTGGGCACCCCTTCGGCCAGCATAGGACATCCGGTCTCCGATGCGTCGTGCAGCGGTTGCACGACCGGATTTCCGCCGCAGGCAGACACAGGCTCAATCCGGCCCTTCCGCCTTCTGCGCCACGGCCGGCAATAGCTGTGAGCCGGAACGATCCTGCCCGGTGATCCGAACGCCAGGCGCCCCGCCGCCTCCGGTATCACGAGGCTGGCACCCGGCAGAACCAGCCCACCCGGATGGATGCTGCAAGACCAGTCGGAAGCGCAACCGTCATCCGCCATAATTCGCGATGCAGTTGGGCAGCGTCGGTGGGCCGATGGAGGGTTCGTCGAACGACGCCGATGTCATCATGCCCGCTCCTTCGGGCAGGCTTGCCGGACGTGACGCACCACATCGGCATGGGTGGCGAACCACACGCCGCCCCTGGCGCGCATATGGTCGATGAGTTCTGCCAGCAGCCAGAGCCGCGAGCGGTGGCCGATGATGTCCGGATGCATGGTAAGCTGGAACAGCCCGCCCTCGTCATGGGCTGCGTCGAACTCCCGCCGGAAGATGTCGAGGATGTCGGAGGGCGCGATTTGTGGCCGCAGCCCGCCCCAGCGATCCATCACCAGATAGGCGGCATCGTCGCGGATCCATTCCACCGGCAGTTCCACCAACCCGGTCGGCGCGCCGTCGAGCAGAAGCTCGTAACAATCCACATCCGCCATCAGCGAGGAGTCGTAGTCCAGCCCCAACTCCACACTGATCGCCAGTGTGGCATCCGAGAAATCCCAGGACGGCGTGCGAATGCCGACCGGGCGATGACCGCAGATGCGCTCCAGCGTCTCGGCAGAGCGAAGTGCCAGTTCGCGTTCGGTGGCGGCGTCCAGAAGGGTGTTGCGCTCGTGAATCCAGCCATGCAGCGCGATCTCGTGCCCTTCGGCCACCAGTGCCCGCTGTTCCACGGGATAATGCAGCGCGGTGACCGCCGGCACGAAAAAGGTGGCCGGGATGCCGGAGCGCCCCAGCAGGGTGCGGATGCGTGGCACTCCCTGCCGAGCGCCGTAATGGCCCTGCGACAGAGCGGAGATCGACTTGCCGCCATCGCGCAATTCGAAGGTGTCGTGGTCGGAATCGAAGGACAGCGCCACCGCGCAACGCGCCCCGTCCGGCCAGCTTTCCGGCCGCAGGCTGCGCCCGGCCCGTGCGCGGTTCAGGATGGTGTGCAGCCGGTCCTCCGGCCAGGTCCAGGTAGGCAGCGGCGATTGCGTCATCAGCAGGGTCCTCCATCCACACTCAGCGTCTGGCCGGTAATCCAGGCCGCCATCGGCGAAGCCAGGAACAGGACCGCATTGGCGATGTCCTGCGGCTCGCCCAGCCGCCGCAGCGGGATGGATTGCAAGATCGCCTCCTGCCGCTCGGTGCCATAGTCGCGCCACTGGCGTTCATAGTCCGGGCTGGTGCGCAGGAAACCCGGCGCCACGGCGTTGACGTTGATACCGAACGGCCCCAGTTCATGCGCCAGTTGCCGGGTAAGGCCGATCAGCGCTGCCTTGGCGCTGGCATAGGCCTGAATCCCGGTCATGCTGACGCCGAGGCCGGCCCCGCTGGAAATATGCACGATCTTGCCGCCGCCAAGCCGCTTCATGCCCAGAACCACGGCTCGGTCCACCAGGAAGGCGCCGCGCACGTTCACATCATAGATCGCGTCCCAGTCGGCGGGGGGCACCTCTTCCACCAGACGCCGTTTCTGCCCGAGAACGCCGCCCGCCACATGGACATAGATGTCGAAATCCCCCTCGGCACCGATCAGCGCGTCAACGGAGGCCGCATCGGTCACGTCCAGATGTCGGCAGCGCACCGGCGCGGCGAAATCCATCTCCAGCACGTCACCCGCCACAACCTCGGCCCCTGCCGCGATGAAGTTGTCGACGATGCCATGGCCGATGCCGCGCGCCGCGCCGCTGACCAGCACCCGCCGGCCCGTGAAGTCGATCATCATTCAGCTCTCCTGCGATGAAATGGCGCGATAACCCAGCCGCGCGCTCAGTTCGTCGGCATGGCGGATCACCTGGTCGATCATCCGCTGCCGCTGTTGGTCGAAGCGCATCGAGACGGTCGCTGCGTTCAGCGCCGCCACCACCTCGCCGCGCTGGTCGCGCACCGGCGCGGCCACGCCCGAGCCGTCCGCGACCGCCTCCTGATCGCTGATCGCATAACCGTTGATACGTGCCGCCTCGATGATCTGGCGGATCTGGGCGCGGTCGATCACGGTATGGTCGGTGATCCGCACGATACGCTCCCGCGCGAGATAGGCGCTCGCCCGGTCTGGCGCCCAATGCGACAACAGCACCCGGCCCATGGCGGTGCAATAGGACGGGTCCGACATGTCGAGGTCGCTGTCAAAGCGGATGGCCTGTCGGCTGACGCATTTCGCCAGCAGCTTCACCCGGCCATCGCTCCGCCGCCCGCCGAGGAACACCGTCTCGCCCAACGTGTCGCGTAACACCTCCATCACGGGGCGCGCGGTGGCGATCAGTTGCGCTTCCGGTCCGCCCATCCAGCCGGGACCGCCGCGCACCGCCTCATGCAGACGGTAAAGGTCGCCCTGCTCGCGAGTCACGTAACCCCGCGCCACCAGCGTGGCAAGCAGGTTGAAGGCCGAACTTTTCGGATAGCAAAGCTCATCCACGACCTCTTTCAACGACATCGGATCCGGTGCGCGCGCCAGCAGTTCCAGAAGCTCCAGCACACGGGCGGCAGATTTCACCTCAGCAGAATTTCTGTTCATGTATAAGAACTACATTTTTATTGATGAATTATCATGCGCGCCTGAATATAGGGTTGTCAAATGGAAATCATGGGTCGGACGATGAAGCGAGGACGCACGGCTGCTCTGGTGACAGGCGCAGCACGAGGGATCGGCAAGGCTTGTGCGATGGATCTGGCAGAGGCTGGCTACGATCTCGCCATCGTCGACCTGCTGGAGCCGGAAATGGCCGACACGGCAGAATTGCTGCGTGACAAGGGCGCAAGGGTGATGACCTTCGCCGCCGATGTCGCCGACCACGCGCGAGCCTCCGGGGTCGTCGCTCAGACCATTGCCGGGCTGGGCAGGCTGGACGTGCTGGTCAACAATGCCGGCCGCTCCGCCCCGCGGGGCATCCTGGAGATGACCGAGGCCGAGTTCGACCGCGCCATCGCGATCAACCTGAAAAGCTGCTTCAACTACATCCAGCCCACCGCTCGGCACATGATGGAGCATGGGGGCGGGCGGATCATCTCGATCTCGTCGCTCAATGCGCTGTCGGGCGGGGTGACGGCGGCGGTCAGCCGCTTCGCCTATGCCTCGGCCAAGGCCGGCATCCTCGGCATGACGCGGGCGCTGGCGAAGGAACTGGGGCCGAAGGTGCTGATCAACGCGATCTGCCCCGGCGTGATTCAGACCGAGGTCGAGACCCATATAACACTTCAGTCGGAGAAGTTCACCAAGGGCATCGCGGCGGGCCGGCTGGGCTGTGCACAGGATGTTTCGCGGCTGGTAACTTTCCTTGCAACGTCGGAGCCCTGTTTCATGACCGGGCAGGCCCTGACGGTGGACGGGTTCCAGTTCAACATGTGATGCGCAGGTTCCGACCGGCGGAGGAGGCTTCATGGCGGAGTTTCTGACCTTGCTGAGCTTCGGCTCCGGAGGATGGGGCCAGAGCCTCGCGCTGGCCGCTCTGGTCACGGTAACGGTGGCGACTACGGGCTTCCTGATCGGCATTGGCCTCGGGGCGCTGGCCGCCTGGGGCAGGATCACCGGCCGCCCACCGTCGCGGATCGCTGCCGGCACCTATACGACGGTACTACGCGGGCTGCCGGAAATCCTCGTGGTCTATCTCTTTTACTTCGGCGGCTCGATGCTCCCGGCCGTCCCGCTGATGGCATGGGCCTTCCCCCGGGAATTGAAGGCATGCCTGGCGCTGACGCCCGGGACATGGCCTTTTCCAGCGCGGCGCAACGCCATCTCGATATCGCCGACGCCATGGACGCTGTCGGCGGCCACCCGGGAGAACGGCACATCGGCCGAGAGCGCGGGCTCGATCATGCGGCGCGCGATGGCGGGTTTCGTGGCGAAATCCCCCCCTCGGGCTCATGCACCCAGCCGCGTCCGACCGGGTCTTCGGCCCGGGCTTTCGGCAGGTAGAGGGCCCGATCGATAAAGGCATGTCCGTGACGCGAGACATGGCCGGCGAAGACGCCGATCCGGCAATTGGTGATCTTTCCCGCCGATCCGGTGTATTGGCGCACGACCCCGCAGGAAGCGTGGCCCTGCTTCAGGAAACCGGTTTCGGCGATCACCGGCACCGCCCCGGGATCGGCCGGCGTCTCCAGAGCAGGTCCCGCAAAATGTCGCGCAGGGCGTCGGCATCCCGATCGCCTCGACCCGAAATCGCCTGCCGACGCCAGGGGCCCGGATCTCCAGCCGCCTCGGCCCGCATCCAACCCGTCTTGCGACGTTCCTCACCCGACAAGCCGTCGAGAAACCGACCGGCCGATGCCGCAACCCGTTCCTGCGAAAACAGCCGCCGAATTCGAGCCTTCACCGCACGCAGCGAAGAAGCCCACAGCTCCAGCGTATCCTCGACCGACAACCCCGCCATCCATGATCCTTAACCTGGACAGCGGAGCCCATCGATCCAGAAATAAAAAATGCAACGGCAGCTGGGAGGCATGACTCTGCCGACCACCGCTCCACAGAGTCGAGACCGTCATGGATTTCAACGTCACTTTCGCCCATCCCGAGGACAGCCCCTCTTCCGCACCGATCCAGGTGGG
>JAIRJX010000335.1 GCA_031260425.1 Gemmobacter sp. | reverse complement strand
GCGCAGCTCGGCCGGCGTCTTGGCCTTCAATTCCTTGGCGGACATTCGCCTGTTCCCTTCACAATCGCCAGCCGGCCCCATATCTCAGGGTAACCGTGAGCCTGGCGGATCAATGATATACCGACGACTCCGAGTCGCCTCGGAGCCGCAGATGCGCCCGTATAGGGGGCGAGGTTCGGAAAGGCAAGGGAAAGTTGGGGCGACGGACCCGCGTCGTTCCATCCCACGCAACGGCGCCGGTCTCGCCGGACCATGGCCGGCCGGCCGTCATGATCCTGTTCCTTGCTTCACGGCAAACCGCCACCCATACTGGCGCGGAACCAGAAGAGGCCGCGCCATGAAAATCCAGTTCCTGTTCATCCCGACCGCCGATCTGACCGCCTCGCTCGCCCTCTACCGCGATAATCTTGGCTTCACCGAATTGTGGCGTGAGGGCGACGCGACCGTCGCCCTCGCGCTGCCGGGCAGCGATGTGCAGATCATGCTCGACGCACACAACCCCGACGCACCGGTCGGCCCCATCTTCATCGTCGACAGCTTGGCAACCTTCCACGCAGGCCGCCCCGAAACCTTGACCGTGCTCGATGGCCCCGCAGAAATCCCCGGCGGCTTCCTCACCACCTATCAGGAGCCGGGAGGGGCGGCTCTCTACGTCATGGATCAGTCGACCGGCTCCTAGACCTGTCGCGCAGGATCGCGGAGCCGACGCCCCGCTACATTTATATCCAGGGGACAAAGCCCCCCTCCCCGGCCAGAAACAAAGCCCCCCGCCGTCACCGGCGGGGGGCTTTCATGTTCATCCGGCGCAATACCGGGGAACTGCGGTCACCAGTCCTCACGCGCCACGATGCGGGTGGTCACCGGCAGCTTGTTCGCGCCAAGACGCAACGCCTCGCGGGCGATCACTTCGGACACGCCGTCGATCTCGAACATGATCCGGCCCGGCTTCACCTTGGCCGCCCAGAAATCCACCGAGCCCTTGCCCTTGCCCATCCGGACCTCGGTGGGCTTGCCGGTCACCGGTACATCCGGGAAAACGCGGATCCAGACCCGGCCCTGACGCTTCATGTGGCGGGTGATCGCACGACGCGCGGCCTCGATCTGGCGGGCACTGACGCGCTCCGGCTCGGTGGCCTTCAGGGCGAAGGTGCCGAAGTTCAGGGCGAAACCGCCCTTGGCTTCGCCATGGATCCGGCCCTTGTGCTGTTTGCGGAACTTCGTCCGTTTCGGTTGCAGCATCTGCTTCTACTCCCTTAGGCGCGCTCGCGCTCGCGGCGCTGCGGGCGCGGAGACGGGGTCTCCTCGGCCTGGCGGCGGTCATGCGCTTGCGGGTCGTGTTCGAGGATCTCGCCCTTGAAGATCCACACTTTCACGCCGATGATCCCGTAAGGGGTTTCGGCTTCGGACAGCGCGTAATCGATATCGGCGCGCAGGGTATGCAGCGGCACGCGGCCTTCGCGATACCATTCGGTCCGCGCGATCTCGGCACCGCCAAGACGGCCCGAGACGTTCACCCGGATACCAAGCGCACCAAGCCGCATCGCGTTCTGCACTCCGCGCTTCATGGCGCGGCGGAAGGACACGCGGCGCTCCATCTGCTGAGCGATCGATTCGGCGACGAGCTGGGCATCCAGCTCCGGCTTGCGCACCTCCACGATGTTGAGATGCAGTTCCGACGCGGTGAACTTCGTCAGCTTCTTGCGCAGCGTCTCGATATCCGCGCCTTTCTTGCCGATGATGACGCCCGGGCGCGCGGTGTGGATGGTCACACGGCACTTCTTGTGCGGACGCTCGATGATCACACGCGACACGCCGGCCTGCTTGCATTCCTCATGGATGAACTCGCGCATCCGGAGGTCTTCAAGCAGCAGGTTGCCGTAATCCTTGGAATCGGCGAACCAGCGGCTGTCCCAAGTGCGGTTCACCTGAAGCCGCATCCCGATCGGGTTGACTTTCTGACCCATTACGCAGTCTCCCCTTTCTGACGCACCTTGATGGTGATTTCCGAGAACGGCTTCATGATCTTGCCGAACCGGCCACGCGCGCGCGGACGGCCACGCTTCATCACCAAGTTCTTGCCGCACCAGGCTTCGGCCACCACCAGTTCGTCAACGTCGAGCCCGTGGTTGTTCTCGGCATTGGCGATGGCCGACTGAAGGCACTTGAGCACGTCCTGCGCGATCCGCTTCTTCGAGAAGGTGAGATCGGCAATCGCCTTCTCCACCTTCTTGCCACGGATCAGGCCGGCAACGAGGTTCAGCTTCTGCGGCGAGGTGCGAAGCATCCGGGACTTGGCCAGCGCCTCGTTCTCCGCCACGCGGCGCGGATTCTTTTCCTTACCCATGGCTTACTTCCTCTTGGCTTTCTTGTCGGCCGCGTGACCGTAATAGGTCCGCGTCGGCGAATATTCACCGAACTTCTGGCCGATCATCTCTTCGGTGACCGCGACCGGGATGTGCTTCTTGCCGTTATAGACGGCGAAGGTAAGCCCGACGAACTGCGGCAGGATCGTGGAGCGGCGCGACCAGATCTTGATCACTTCCGACTTGCCCGACTCGCGCACCTTCTCCGCTTTCTTCAGCAGATAGGCATCGACAAAGGGGCCTTTCCAAATAGAGCGCGACATGGATCAGCGTCCCTTCTTCTTCGCGTGGCGCGAGCGGACGATATACTTGTCCGTCTGCTTGTTCGAACGGGTGCGGTTGCCCTTGGTGCCTTTGCCCCACGGGGTGACCGGATGACGGCCGCCCGAGGTCCGGCCTTCGCCGCCGCCGTGCGGGTGGTCGATCGGGTTCATCGCGACACCGCGAACGGTCGGGCGAACGCCGTAATGACGCATCCGGCCGGCCTTGCCGTAGTTCTGGTTCGAGTTGTCGGGGTTCGACACGGCACCCACGGTCGCCATGCACTCCTGACGCACCATGCGCAGCTCGCCCGAGGACAGGCGGATCTGGGCATAGCCGCCGTCACGACCGACGAACTGGGCATAGGTGCCGGCGGCACGGGCAAGCTGGCCGCCCTTGCCGGGTTTCAGTTCCACATTGTGGACAATGGTGCCGATCGGCATCCCCGAGAACGGCATGGCGTTGCCCGGCTTCACGTCAGCCTTCTCAGCGGCGACGACGACGTCGCCGGCCTTTAGGCGCTGCGGCGCCAGGATATAGGCCAGTTCGCCATCACTATACTTTACGAGCGCGATAAAGGCGGTGCGGTTCGGATCGTATTCGATCCGCTCGACGACCGCCGGAATGTCGAACTTGTTGCGCTTGAAATCGACGACACGGTAGAGACGCTTCGCGCCGCCACCCTTATGCCACATCGTGATGCGTCCGGTGTTGTTGCGTCCGCCCGTCTTGACCAGACCCTCGGTGAGGGCCTTGACGGGGCGACCTTTGAACAGCTCCGAACGGTCGATCAGAACCAGCCCACGCTGGCCAGGCGTCGTCGGCTTATACGACTTGAGTGCCATGCTTTCTGTCTTCCGCTAGCTTGCGCATGACGCCCCTGAGCGGGTCGCCGTCGCGCGGTTGAAGGGCTCCGAAGATCCCCGGTGACGATGCGCCCGCTTGCACGACCGCAAAGAACCACGGCCCCGGAATACCCGGGGCCGCGAGATTCGGCTGGCTTCTATCAGAGGCCAGAGGCCACGTCGATAGTGTTCCCCTCTTCGAGGATCACATAAGCCTTTTTCCTGTCGCTCCGCTCGCCGGGGCGGCCACGGAAGCGCTTGACCTTACCCTTTGTCACCACGGTGTTCACGGCCTTCACCTTGACACCGAAGACAGCCTCGACCGCCTCCTTGATCTGGGGCTTGGTCGCGTCCATCGAGACGACGAAGGTAGCGGCATTCGAGACCTCGGCCGCGAGGGTCGACTTCTCGGTGATGACCGGCTTCTTGATCAGGTCGTAATGTTCGGGCTTGGCGGTCATTTCAGACGAGCCTCCAGAGCTTCGATACCAGCCTTCGTGATCACCAACTGGTCACGACGCAGGATGTCGTAGACGTTGGCGCCGATCGAGGGCAGCACGTCGATGGTTTCGAGGTTGCGCGCGGCCTTCACGAAATTCTCGTTCAGATCAGTGCCGTCGATGACGAGGACGCGCTTCCAGCCCAGTTCCTTCGCCACCTTCGCAAGCTGAGCGGTCTTGGCCTCGGCCATGGTGGCCGCGTCCAGGATAATCAACTC
The DNA here is from genome assembly GCA_031260425.1 of Gemmobacter sp. Taxonomy (GTDB): domain Bacteria; phylum Pseudomonadota; class Alphaproteobacteria; order Rhodobacterales; family Rhodobacteraceae; genus Gemmobacter. The sequence goes on along the minus strand of JAIRJX010000335.1, from coordinate 483 downwards.
ACCCGCCTTCGCCTTCGCCGAAAGGGCATGACGCAGGCCGAGCGCGCGGAACTTCTTCGGCAGGTCATGGGCGTGCGACCGCGGGGTCGGACCCTTGTAGACGCCGCCGTGACGGAAGATCGGCGCCTTCTTGGAACCGTGACGGGCGCCGCCGGTGCCTTTCTGGCGATAGATCTTCTTGGTCGAATAGGACACGTCCGACTTGCCAAGAACCGAATGAGTGCCGGCCTGGGCCTTGGCCCGCTGCCAACGCACGACGCGATGCAGAATATCGGCGCGCGGTTCCAGGCCGAACAGCGCCTCGTCGAGGTCGATGGAACCGGCTTTGCCGCCGTCCAGCGTGATCACATCGAGTTTCATGCTTCACCCCCGTCGGCGGCGGCTTCGGCGGCAGGGGCTGCCGACCGGACGGCGGCAGGCAGCGGACTCCCAGCCGGAGCGGCCTTCGTCACCGCCTCCTTGATGGTGACCCAGCCCCCCTTG
>JAIRJX010000286.1 GCA_031260425.1 Gemmobacter sp. | reverse complement strand
CTGGGGATCGCGCTGGGCTGCGCCTTTTCCTATTGGTTCACCGCGATCTTCGACTTCGTGAACTGGGTGGCCGGCGGCGGTGTCTGGGATCCGGCGGTGCGGCCGATCTACCACCTGAGCGCCCGGCTGCAATGGGGCGATGTGGCGCTGGCCGCGGGGTTGTCGCTGGTCCTTTCCTTCGTGGTCACGATCTTCCCGGCCTGGAGGGCCGCCCGCATGAACCCGGTGGAGGCGCTGCGCTATGAGTGAGACTTTGCGGCTGGAGGGGGTGAGCAAATCCTACAATCCCGGCCGACCTGGCGAGGTGCAGGTGCTGCGTGGCGTCAATCTGGCGCTGGGGCGCGGCGAAGTGGTGGCGTTGGTCGCCCCTTCCGGCGCCGGAAAGTCGACGCTGCTGCACATCGCGGGGTTGCTCGATACCGCCGATGCCGGGCGGATCCGGATCGGCGGGCGCGAGATGACCGGCCTTCCCGATGCCGCCCGGACCGAGGCGCGCCGGCAGGCGGTGGGGTTCGTCTACCAGTTCCACCACCTGTTGCCGGAGTTCACGGCGCTGGAAAACGTAGTGCTGCCTCAGCTTGTCAACGGCGTGTCGCCTCAGGCGGCCCAGGTTCGTGCCCGGCGCTTGCTGGAGGCAGTGGGCGTGGCCGACCGGGCCGAGCACCGCCCGGCGCAGCTTTCCGGCGGACAGCAGCAGCGGGTCGCCTTCTGCCGGGGTCTCGCCAATGCGCCGCAACTGCTTCTGGCCGACGAGCCGACCGGTAATCTCGACCCCGGGACCTCCGATCAAGTCTTTGCCGCGTTGATGGCGCTGGTGCGGGAGTCCGGCCTGTCGGCGCTGATCGCCACCCATAACCTTGGTCTCGCGGCACGGATGGACCGGGTGGTGCGGCTCGATCAGGGGTGGGTGGTCTGACTTGTGCCCGCCTGCCACGCATGATCTTGTGGCGTCGAATACGCTGAGGAGTCCGCAGCCATGTCCCGTATCCTGCCCCTGATTCCCGTGGCGCTGGCCCTTCCGGTCACGCTGGCCGCCTGTCTGCCGCTGGCAAAGCGAGTGCCGACCGGTGCCGAGGATTTCGCCACCTATTGTGCGGCCTGTCATGGCGACAGCGGCGATGGCAAGGGGGTTCTGATCGGCACGCTGAACGGGACGCCCGCCAACCTCACACGGCTGGCGGCGGCCAATGGCGGGAAGTTCCCCATGGCGCATGTGATGAGCAAGATCTGGGACAATGGCGGCCGGTCCGACCGTCATGTCATGCCGGAGTTTGCCGACCTCTTCGACCCCGATGATCTCGTGCTGTTCGACAGCGGCGACGGTATCCAGACCCCGACCCCGCGCCGGCTGGCACAGCTTGGCGAATACCTGCAGGGTATTCAGGCGAAGTAGGGCCGGGCAGGTGAGGCTTCAGGCACCGTCTGGGTGACTTGAGTGTTGCGCGGAACGCCGATGTATCGTTTCCGCCCATGAGACCGTGTGAACCCTTCCCCGCCCGGAACAAGGCACGAAGTACAGCCGGGCAGCGCCCGACCGCCCCTTGGGCGGGCGCTTTGGGAACGTCGGTGCTGGGATAGGGCATAGGCGTGGCTACGCCATAAAGTGCGGACCACACCCATTCCAGCGCCCGCCCACGGTCGGGCGCTGCCCTCTGCGGTGCGGATAGATGAGGGCATGGGAAACATCGACTTCACCATTCTCCATGCGATATGGCTCCGGATGAATGCCGATCCGTCCCCACCCCTGGCTTCAGCCGGTGGCCTTTGCCAACGCCTGATCCAGGTCGGCGATGATGTCCGCCGCATCCTCGATCCCGATCGACAGCCGCACCACGTTGGGCGCCGCTCCGGCCTGCACCTGCGCCGCCTCGTCCAACTGGCGATGGGTGGTGGAGGCCGGGTGGATGATGAGCGAGCGGGTGTCGCCCAGATTGGCGACATGGCTGAACAGCTGCAGACTGTCGACCAGCTTCACGCAGGCATCATAGCCGCCCTTGACCGAGACGGTGAACAGCGCCCCGGCCCCCTTCGGCACAATGCGCTTCGCCCGGCCATGATAGGGCGAGGAGTTCAGCCCGGCCCAGGTCACGCTTTCCACCCGCGGATCGGCCTCCAGCCATTCGGCCACCTTCCGTGCATTGGCGACATGCCGCTCCATCCGCAGGCCCAGTGTCTCGATCCCCATCAAGGTGTAATGCGCGCCCTGCGGGTTCATCGTCATGCCCAGATCGCGCAGGCCGATGGCGATGGAGTGGAAGGTGAAGGCCATGCCGCCGAGGGCTGCGTGGAAGTTCAGCCCGTGATAGGCGGGTTCGGGTGCGGCGAGCGAGGGGAATCTGCCTGAGGCCGACCAGTCGAACCCGCCCGAATCCACCACTACGCCGCCGGTCACCGTGCCGTTGCCGGTCAGGTATTTGGTGGCTGAATGTACCACCAGGGTCGCGCCGAACTCGATGGGTTTGCACAGCCATGGTGTCGCCGTGGTATTGTCGACGATCAGTGGCAGGCCGACCCTGGCCGCAAGCTTGCCCACCGCCTCCAGATCGGTGACAACGCCACCGGGATTGGCGATCGTCTCGCAGAAGATGGCGCGGGTATCGCCGTCCACCGCCGCCTCCAGCGCCGCCAGATCGTCGAAATCGACGAATTTCGCCGACCAGCCGAACTTGTGGATCGTGTTGGAGAATTGCTGGATCGTGCCGCCGTAGAGCCGGGTCGAGGCGACGACGTTGCAGCCCGGCCCCATCAGCGGGAAAAGCGCCATGATCTGTGCTGCGTGTCCCGACGAGCAGCAAACCGCGCCCACCCCGCCCTCCAGCGCCGCCACCCGTTCGGCCAGCGCCGAGACGGTGGGGTTGGTCAGGCGGGAATAGATGTAGCCCACTTCCTGAAGATTGAAGAGCCTGGCCGCGTGATCTGCATCGCGGAACACATAGGCGGTGGTCTGGTAGATCGGAACCTGCCGTGCGCCGGTGGCGGGATCCGGCTTCGCCCCCGCGTGGACGGCAAGTGTGTCGAAGCCGAGCGGTCTGTCGGTCATGGTATCCTCCTTTGGCAGTCGCGTCGGAGGTTAGGGAAGGGTGCGGGGGCTGGCAATGGGCGCCATGACGCGGGCCGTCATGGCGCGTCGGTCACGCTGTCGATGAACGCCCCGGCAGAAAAGACGGTGGTCCAGCTTCCTGAAATATCATAGGGATCGCCCCCCGGTTCTATCCCGATATCGAGGGGATTTTTGAAACTGTCAGTGAAGACGAAGCGAGCTTCGCCCCAGATGCGCACGATTGGCCCCTGTGTGGCGGCCGCACCTGTAAACACATCCTCGACTGTCCCGTCCCCGTGGGAGAATCTGACATCGCCGAAATCATGGTCATTCAAAACGGATGGGTAAAGCCCCCGTGCCGGGCGATCCTTGCCCTGTCGGCGACCTGCCCGGCAAGCCTGTAAAATACTCCTGTGCCTCCTGCGGCATAGGCGTAATGTTCGGCGATTTCGCGCAGATGCCCTATTTCCGACAGAGCCAATTTTCTGCCGCCGTAATAGTAATGCGACACGAAATCCAGGTCGGTGTAACGGTGGCCCTGGAAATCAGGAAACTCCTGCATCGTATGATAGGCGAACTCCGTCTCTCCCCTGACATGGGGAACGGCCTTGCATCGGCAGCCCTAGTCCCGTGCCGGGACGAGCGGCGCCGACCAGTCGAACAGATGCCGGTCATTCGCCCGGTGTGCTGCGGACCTCGGGTATGCCAGACATATTGGCCGCGCGGTTCTTCCTGTTTCGTGCGAAGCCTGATCGGGGTTCCTTTTCTCAGATATTCCCCGAAAGCGCGACGATATTCTTCCTGATTCGTAACGATCATGCCCAAACTCTGCCGAGACACCGTTTGGTCTCACGAAGCCGTTAATGACTGGTTGAGCGGGCGTGCCGCAGCCCCGGCCGGTCAGCGGAACCAGACGCCCGCGCGTTTGAGCGTGTTGCGGATCACCTGTTCGCGATGCGG
>JAIRJX010000265.1 GCA_031260425.1 Gemmobacter sp. | reverse complement strand
TTGGTCCACTGATACCAGGCAAGGGCCGAGGAGCCCATGATATCGGCCATCTCGGCACTTTCTTGCCGCGAGGGGTCGCGTTCGGCGGTATGGCAATGGCTGGGCCAGCCGGTCTCGTTCTGCGGCCAGAGCCCGTGCAGGGTGAAGGTGCGGCCGGCGCCGGTGCGGCATTCCGGCGCGCTGCCTGCGTCGCCCACCAGCCGGCACCAGTTGGGCGACCAACTCAGCGCCAGCAGGTAATAGTCGAAATCACCTGCCCTCTCACCCTCGGCCTGGGCCGGCAACACGGTCAATGCCAAGAGAAGCGCCACCAGGATCACACGCATTTTCTCTTTTCCCCGCAGCGATTCCGCTTTATACGCCGCCCTGACGTCCCCCACAAAAGCGGAAATCGCGGTCGGGCCGACCGCAGCCGTTTTCCCGGCGCGGGAGAGATTTGTAAAGGAGAGATCCTGATGTCGAAACCGCTGATGGCCAAGGCGACCGCCGTCTGGCTCGTGGACAATAGCACCCTGACCTTCAAGCAGGTCGCGGATTTCTGTGGAATGCACGAGCTCGAGGTGCAGGGTATTGCCGACGGCGATGTGGCGGCGGGTGTGAAGGGCTTCGATCCGGTGGCGAACAACCAGCTTGACGCGATCGAGATCGAGAAGGGCCAGAAGGATCCTTTCTACCGGCTGAAGTTGAAGTTCAACCCGGCCGCGTTGGGCGAGGAGAAGCGGCGCGGGCCGCGCTACACGCCGCTGTCGAAGCGGCAGGATCGGCCGGCGGCAATCCTGTGGCTGGTGAAGTTCCACCCGGAACTGTCGGATGGCGCCATCGGCAAGCTGGTGGGCACGACCAAGCCCACCATCACCTCGATCCGCGAGCGCACCTATTGGAACATCCAGAATATCCAGGCCATCGACCCGGTGGCTTTGGGCCTGTGTCGGCAATCCGAACTGGATGTCGCCGTGCAGGCAGCGGTGCGCAAGAAGGCGGCGGAAGGCGGCGTGATGTCGGATGACGAGCGGCGCAAGCTGGTTTCGACCGAGCAATCTCTGGGCATGGCGCCCGAGCCGAAGCTGCCCGGCGCGCTGGCGGGGCTGGAAACCTTTACCGAGGCTGAGAAGGAGGAAAGGCCGGCTGACTATTCGGACGCCGACAGTTTCTTCAACCTGCCGCATGGTGAGGCCGAAGATGAGGATGAGGACGACGATCACGATCACTGAGCCGCCCGCATCGGCAATGATCGAGACGGGGGCGAGCGGTTTTCGGTAAAACCCTCTGCCTGATTGCGCCATGATTTCTTCCGGGCCCTGTCCCGAGACAATCAGGCGCTGGAAAACCTGCGGGCGGGATGAGCATTTGTTCAGGGATCGTATGGTCTCTTGGGGAAACCGCACCTTCCGCCTTCGGTGGTGCAAGCAACGGAAGGGCGCGCCCGGATGGCTTACGCGGCTGTCCCGGGCGAGGCATGCCCACATAGTGCCGGATTTGCGAAGGACCGGGGTTTCGGCGACATCCATGTCATCCTCTACCCCGCCATACTCCGCGCGATAGAAGGGTGGCGCCCGGCCGAGGGTGTCTGTACCTTATGGTGCAACCACGCCTATGTCCGATCCCCGCGCCAGTGTTACCGAAGCGCCCATTCGAGGGGGTGGTCGGGCGCTGCCCGGCGGTGTCGCGCACCGGAGCTACACGGCAGTCGGGTAGGGCGATACACGGCTCTGCAACTCGTTGGGAGAACCGCGGCATCCGCCCTCGACAGTTCGCACGGATAGGGGCGAGGCCGCGCCACGGCTTCAGGGCGTCATCGCCTTGCGCTGGCGTGCCCGCTCCAGGCCAAGCCGCCGCTCACGCAAGATGATGAGAATGCCGGCGATGATGATGAGGCTGGCGCCGCTCAGCATCGACAGGGTGGGTACTTCGCCGAACACCGTATAGCCGATCGCCAGCGCGAACAGCATGGACGCGTATTCGAAGGGCGCGATCAGCGAGGCGTCGGCCTCGCGATAGCTGGAGGTCAGCAGGATCTGCCCGATCCCGCCGAGCAGACCGGCGAGAACCAGCGTCGCGGCCTCGTGCGCCACCGGTATCACCCAGCCGAAAGGCACGGTGACCAACGACAGCATCGTCGAGGTCAACGAGAACCAGAAGACGATGGCGGGCGTCTTCTCGGTCGCGACCAGCTTGCGCACGAAGACCTGTGCCAGTGCGGAGAACACCGCGCCGCTCAGCACCAGAACCGCCCCCAGAGCTTCGGCATGGCTGGCCATGCCGCTCTGCGTTACCGTCAGCCGGGGCCAGAGCACGATCATTACCCCCACCACCCCCAGTGCTACCGCAGAGATACGGAAAAGCCGCACCTCCTCACCCAGGAACATTGCCGCGAAGACGACGGTGAGCAGCGGCCCAGTATAGCCGATTGCCGTCACCTCGGGTAGCGGCAGATAGGCAAGGCCCGAAAAAGCCAGCCCCATCGCGCAGGTGCCGGCCACGCCGCGCCAGACATGGCCCATCGGATTTTGCACCCGCAGCCCGTCCGGCCATTCTCCGCGCGCCATCAGCCAGACCGTGATCACCGGTATTGCGAAGAGCGATCGGAAGAACACCGCTTCGCCCGCCGGAACATGGTCGGCGGTGGATTTGATGAGCGCCGACATGGTGATGAACACCAAGACGGAGGCAAGCTTGCAGGCGATGCCGCGCAGGGGGCGCATGGAGGGCTCCGAACCGGGTATGCCAAGGGGTCGCATCACCGCCGCCCGGCTGCAAGCCCAAAGAGACGGGCGGCGACCCGCATCGGTGCGGCTATGGCCGGAATCCGTTCCGTGTCACAGAGAGGATCGGCATTCCACCATGCGTCTGTGGCCTTGTGGGAGGCCACCCCTTCCACAGACGTCCCGCGCAATGGGTGGCGGTGATCCGTGAGTATTTTTACAAGAAGCAAGGCACAAAGCATTGCCCCCGATGTGACAAAGAGTAGCGGACGGGCACAGAGATGCTTGTGGTCTGCGCTTTATCGCGACGCCTCGCCCAGCCCCGCTCCCTGCGCCAACGGTGCCGAAGCGCCCTTCTCCGGGGAAAGCGCTGCCCCAGGCCACTTCGCGGCTGGTCCGGGCGGGGAAGGGGCCCACGCGGGGCGTTCGGGAGGGAGCTGCAAGCAAAGTTTCGTGACTCACCTATGGTGATCAAGGGAATCCGGGGGGTCGCGCCGGCCGCCCGGGGCAGGTGCCGATCTGTCCGACTGCAAAGGAACTGGCCGGCCAATCCGACATCCGGCCTTTCTCAGCCTGCCAATCCGTGCGCCGGGACAACACCCGCCCCCGAAACCGTCTTGCCGCCCTTCTTCGGATCGGGTTGACTGGCGGCAAATGAGGAGACCGAAGATGCGCCCGCTATCCGATCTGATTGCGCAGGGAAGGGGCGATGCGCCCGCCGATCTGGTGCTGCGGGGGGGCCGGGTGCTTGATCTGGTCACTGGCGAATTGCTGGAAGGCGATGTCGCGATCTGCGGCGACACCATCGTCGGCACCTGTGCCGCCTATGAGGGGCGCGAGGTGGTCGATGTCGATGGGCGCGTCCTGGTGCCCGGCTTTATCGACACTCATCTGCATATCGAAAGTTCGCTGGTCACCCCCTATGAGTTCGACCGCTGCGTGACCCCGCATGGCGTGACCACCGCGATCTGCGACCCGCACGAGATCGCCAATGTCTGCGGTCTGGAAGGTATCGGCTATTTCCTCGAAGCCTCCTGCCATACGGTAATGGATATAAGGGTGCAGCTTTCCTCCTGCGTGCCCTCGACCCATATGGAAACCACCGGCGCGCGGCTGGAGGCGGCGGATCTGATCCCGCTGATGGATCATCCACGCGTGATCGGGCTGGCGGAGTTCATGAATTACCCCGGTGTGCTGATGCGCGATCCCGGTTGCCTCGCCAAGTTGGAGGCGTTCCGGGACCGCCATATCGATGGCCATGCGCCGCTGTTGTCGGGGCGCGACCTGAACGGCTATGTCGCCGCCGGCATCCGCACCGAACACGAGGCGACAAGCGCATCCGAGGCGCTGGAGAAGCTGCGCAAGGGCATGCGGGTGCTGATCCGCGAAGGCTCGGTCTCGAAGGATCTGCACGCGCTGGCGCCGATTCTGACCGAACGCACATCGGCCTATTGCTGTTTCTGCACCGATGACCGCAACCCGCTTGATATCGCGGAGCACGGGCATCTGGACTATCTGATCCGTACCGCCATCGGCCTTGGCTGCCCGCCGCTCGCCGTCTACCGCGCGGCCTCTCTTTCGGCGGCAGAGGCGTTCGGGCTGAAGGACCGGGGCCTGATCGCGCCGGGCAAGCGCGCCGATATCGTGGTGCTGCCTGATCTGGAAAGCTGCCGACCCGAGATGGTCTTCACCGGCGGCATCCGTGCCGATGACCGCGCCTTCGCCGCGCGTAAAGAACTCGCGCCCGTTGCCCGTCGTTCGGTCAAGGCCCCCTTCGTCACGGCGGAACATTTCAGGACCGGCGGCAACCGGGTGGAAACCCCGGTGATCGGCATCCTGCCCGGCAAAATCATCACCGAACATCTGAGCTTCGACATCGCACCCGAGAATGGCGACAAGCGGCCGGACTTCGCGCGCGATCTGGTGAAGATCGCGGTGGTGGAGCGGCACGGCCGGAACGGCAATATCGCGACCGGCTTTGTCAAGGGCTTCGGGTTGAAGCGTGGCGCCATCGCCTCGACCGTCTGCCACGACCATCATAATATCGCCGTGGTAGGCGCCGATGCCGACGACATGGCGCTGGCCACCAACCGCCTGTCAGAGATCGAGGGCGGCTTCGTGGTGGCAGAGGGCGGCCGGGTGCTGGCGGAACTGGCGCTTCCCGTCGCCGGGTTGATGAGCCTTGAGCCGTTCGAGATGGTGCGCGACGATCTGGTGCAATTGCGCGCCGCCGCCCGCAGCCTTGGTGTGGTGCTGGAAGAGCCGTTCCTGCAGCTTGCCTTCCTCGCCCTGCCGGTGATCCCGCATCTGAAGATCACCGATCACGGTATGGTCGATGTGGACCGTTTCGAGATCCTGCCCTGAGGCCAGAGGCCCCGGAAGCACCCGCAAATTCTTTCGCAGAGGTGCGGATCGGTATCGCCCCCCGGGCGCATCGAGGAACGCTTTGTCGCCCCTTCGCATGGGGCCGGCTCAACCGAACAGCAGGTCGCCCGGATCCAGTTCGCTCCCCGGTGTCAGCGTGGTGATCAGCCGCTGCGCCGCCCCGCCCGAACCGTCCGGATCGAAGAACAGCTGCCCGCTGGCAGCGTTCCAGATCAACCGTGTCTCCGGCGTCTTCTCGCCGGCCAGCGCGAAGTCTGCGGCGCCCAGCCCGTTGAACAACGGCCCGGTCAGCAGCAGCCGGTCGGTGCCGCGTCCGAAATCCGTTATGGTATCGGCATGGGCCCGGCCCGCGAAACGCAGCACGAAGACATCGGCCCCCGTGCCGCCGGTCAGCATATCGTGACCGGTGCCACCCTCCAGCCGGTCGCGCCCTGCGCCGCCATTCAGGCTGTCCGTCCCTGACCCACCCTGCAGGATGTCGGTCCCGGCTCCGCCAAGCAACACGTCGCCGCCACCGCGACCATGCAAGGTATCGTTGCCGCCCCGTCCGATCAGCCAGTCGAGCCCCTGCCAGCCGCGCAGCCAGTCGTCCAGAGCCGAGCCGCGCAGCAGGTTCACCTCCACCGGCTCCGGTTCGTCGTCATCGATGGTCACACCACCCATCTTTTACCTCCGGGACAGACCAGCGATCGCTTAGGGTTCGTACGGCCCTCTTGTCAAGCCTGTGTCTCCCGATCAGCGATATGGCACATTTACGGCCTTGCACTGCCTGGCGGCGCCGGGTGGGGAACAGGGCTCACGCGGGTAGCTCGAGCCTTGGAAAAGCCAGAGACCCTATGCCTCAGGGCACCCTGTGCAACAGGCAGCACCCGACCGCGGGTGGGCGCGTGAGACGATTGTGGTCCGCGCTTCATGGTGCACCACGCCCATGCCCGATCCTCGCGCTTGTGTCACCCAAGCGGCGGTCGGGTGCTGCCCGGCGGTGCTGCGCACCTTGTTCCAGGTGGCGAGAGGCTCACATCCCGTTGGGGGCTATGGCACCGGAGGCCGTTCGGCGGCCGCTGAATGCTCCTCTTGCCTGCACCATCCGGGCCAGCACCGGAAGGGGAAAGCCTCAGCCCGCGCCGGTCGAAGAGCGGATATGGAGTCCCCGGGCGCCATAATCGTCGGAAGGGGGCCTCAGCCCTTCACCCGCGCCATGCCGGGGTCGTAGAGCGGGGCGAGGCTTACGGTGCAGGGCACCCTTTCGCCCGCGACCTCCAGCTCATAGTAGCCCGACAGCACGAAGTCGGCCGTCACCCCGCCGGGATCGCGGACATAGCCCATACCGATCGCTCGACCGAGCGTATGGCCATGGCCGCCGGAGGACAGCCAGCCCACCCGCTTGCCGTCGCGATAGACCGTCTCGCGGCCGTGCAGGATCACCTCCGGCGCGGCGGAGAAGGTGGCGAGCAGCTTCTTCACTCCGCCAGCGCGCTGTGCAGCCATCGCCTCACGCCCCCGGAACGGGACGTTTGACCGCAGCTTCACCGCCCAGCCCAACCCGGCCTCCTCCGGTGTGTGGTCTGGGCCGATGTCGGAGCCCCAGGCGCGATAGCCCTTCTCCAGCCGCATCGTCTCGATCACCCGGTAGCCCGCATTCACCAGCCCACGCGCTGCCCCCGCCGCATGCAGCGCTTCGTAGACGCTGACGGCATATTCGGTGGGCAGATGCAGCTCCCAGCCGAGTTCGCCGACATAGGTCACCCGCAGTGCCATGACCGGGGCACC
>JAIRJX010000238.1 GCA_031260425.1 Gemmobacter sp. | reverse complement strand
TCTGCCCGGGTCTTCCGACATGTTCGACCGGGGCTTCGTCACCTATTCCAACGCCGCCAAGCAGGAGATGCTCGGTGTGCGGAGCGAGACTCTCGCTACCCATGGCGCGGTGTCGGAAGAGGTGGCGCGCGAAATGGCGGAGGGCGCGCTGGCGCACTCGCTGGCCGATCTTGGCGTCTCGGTCACCGGCATTGCGGGCCCCGGTGGATCGGAGCGGAAGCCCGAGGGCCGGGTCTGCTTCGGCCTTGCCCGCCGGGGGGGTGCGACCCTCACCGAAACGGTGGAATTCGGCGCGCTCGGGCGCGACCGGGTGCGCGCCGCCGCCCGCGACCATGCGCTGTCGCTGATCCTTGCCGTCCTGCGTCAGGATAGGCCGTAAAGCTCTGCCGCGCGTCCCTCGAAGGCGCGTACGATGCGGTGCATCGCCTCGTTGAACACCACGCCGATGATGCCTTGCAGAAGGGCGTTGCGGAATTCGAAATCCACGAAGAATGCGACCTCGCAGCCGGCTTCCATGTCATGGAACTGCCAGCCGCTTTTCAGGTATTTGAACGGTCCATCAAGGTATTCCGTGTCGATCTTCATCTGATCCGGCCATAGCGTCACCCGGCTGCCGAAGCGTTCGCGAAACAGCTTGAAGCTGATCACCAGATCGGCCTCCATCACTTCGCCCCCCTCGACGGGCCGGCGTGAGCGGATGCGCGCCGCCGCTGTCCAGGGCAGGAATTTCGGATAGGATCCGACATCCGCCACGAGGTCATACATCTGTTGCGCCTTGTAAGGCAGGATGCGTTTCTCGTGATGGGTCGGCATGTTGGCCCTTTCCGCAGCGGCTTTCCCCCGGTAGAAAATGACGGACGGGAAATCAAGGGGCGCCCATGCCGCACAGACCTTATGCGATCGACCAGATGATTTCGGCCAAGGCCATCGCGGCGCGGGTCGAGGCGCTGGCGCGCGAGATCACCGCCCATTTCCGCGGCACCGACAAGCTGGTGGTGGTGGGCCTGCTGCGAGGCTCCTTCGTGTTCATCGCCGATCTGGTGCGCGAGATCGACCTGCCGGTCGAGGTCGATTTCCTGGAAGCCTCCTCCTATGGCAATGCCATGGAATCGAGCCGCGAGGTGCGCATCCTGAAGGATCTGCGCGGTGAGATCGCCGGGCGTGACGTGCTGGTGGTGGAGGACATCGTCGATACCGGTTTCACCCTTTCGCATGTAAAGCGCCTGCTGCTCAGCCGCGAACCGAAACGGCTGGAGATCTGCGCCCTGCTCGACAAGCCCTCGCGGCGCGAGGTCGACATCCGCGCCACCTGGACCGGATTCGAGATTCCTGACGAGTTCGTCGTGGGTTACGGCATCGACTTTGCGCAAAGAAACCGCAACCTGCCCTTCATCGGCAAGGTCCGGTTCACCGGGTGAGCGTGCTGCCCGACTGGCTTATGCCCGGCTTGACGCTGGTCTTTTGCGGGACGGCGGCCGGCACCGCCTCGGCCCGGCGCGGGCATTACTATGCCGGGCCGGGAAACCGCTTCTGGCCGATGCTGTTTGAGACCGGCCTCACGCCCCGCCGCTTTGCACCGGAAGAGGATCACTTGCTGCCGACCCTCGGCATCGGCCTGACCGACCTCTGCAATACCACCTTCGGACCGGATGCGAAGATACCGCGGCAATCCTTTGATCCTGATGGTCTATTCAGGCGGGTCAATCTTGCCCGCCCACGTCTTCTCGCCTTCACCAGTCTGACCGCGGCGCGCCTTGCGCTCGGCCGGCCGCGCCTCGGCCCCGGCCCGATTCCGCCGGATGCGCGGCTGCCCGGCACCACACTCTGGGCGCTGCCATCGCCTTCGGGCCTTGCGCGTGCCACATTCGATCCCCACCCTTGGCACGCATTGGCAAAGGAGGCTGCCCGATGAACCGGTTGTTGCTGCGCATGGCCCGCTGGGCCCACAGACCGCCCTCACCGCAACGGGTGAAGCTGGTGGTGGGCGTCATCGCCGCCTGCCTCGCGCTTGCCGCGATCGAATGGCTCTGGGGTTGGCCCGACTGGCTCACCGTGCAGAAAATCCCGCGCTTTCCGTGATTTGCGCTCCGTCGCGATCCATGCCACCATGAGCGCCCGACGGAGGAGCCGCCCATGCGCCTGTTGCCCAGCCTCGCCTTGCTTGCCGTTCTCGCCGCCGGTGCCGGCTGGTGGCTGACCGCCCCCGATCCGCTGCCACAGGGGGCAACGCTGGGGCTGACCGGCGATCCTGTCCGCGGCGAACAGGTGTTCCACGCCGCCGGTTGCGCCTCCTGCCACATGGCGCCGGGCGCCACGGGCGCGGCGCAGTTGCTGCTTTCCGGTGGGCAAGCCTTCCCCTCGCCCTTCGGCACCTTCAGGGCGCCCAATATCTCGCCCTCTGAGGCCGGGATCGGCGGCTGGACGCTGGAGCAATTTGCCAATGCCGTGCTGCGCGGCGTCTCGCCCGAGGGGCGGCATTATTACCCCGCCTTCCCCTATACCTCTTTCGCGAAGATGGAGTTGCAGGATCTGGCCGATCTGAAGGCGTTCATGGACAGCCTGCCGTCTGATGCCACCCCCAGCCAGCCGCATGAGGTGAAGTTCCCCTTCAACATCCGCCGCGGCCTTGGCCTGTGGAAGCTGCTCTTCTTCCGCGACGACTGGGTGGTGACGGGGGATCTGACGCCCGAACAGAGCCGCGGCCGCTACATCGCCGAGGCGCTGGCGCATTGCGGCGAGTGCCACACCCCGCGCAATGCCCTTGGCGGGATGGAGCGCGCGCGCTGGCTCGCAGGCGCCCCTGATCCGTCAGGCGAGGGGCGCATTCCCGACATCACGCCCGGCAAACTCGGTTGGAGCGAGGACGAGATCGTCGAATACCTCACCTCCGGCTTCACCCCGGATTATGACAGCGTCGGCGGGCTTATGGCGCATGTGGTCGCGAATATGGCGCAACTGCCCGAGGCCGACCGCGCCGCCGTCGCCGCCTATCTGAAGGTCGTGCCGCCGGTGGAGTGATCAGCGCCGCCCGGCCTTGCGGGTGGACAAAAGCAGATTGGTTTCCGAGGTCACCACCCCCTCCATGTCGCGGATGCGGTGGATCACCTCGTCCAGTTCGAGCAGGGTCTGGGTGGCGAGTTCCACGATCAGATCCCATTTGCCGTTGGTCGAATGCACCGCCATCACCGCCGGAATGCCAGAGAGGCGCGCCATGATCTTCTCGCCACCGCGCCCTTCGATGCCGATCATCATCAGACCACGCACCGGTGCTGCTGTCACATCGGCGCGGGTCAGAACGGTGAAGCCCGCGATCTCGCCCCGCGCCGCCAGCCGCTCCATCCGCGCACGCACCGTGGCGCGGCCAAGGCCCAGCCGCTCGGCCAGTTCGGACAGCGAGGCGCGGCCGTCGCGGCGCAACTCGGCGATCAGCCGCAGGTCGGATTCATCCATTTCGCACGATACCTATATCCATTTGCGTGAAATATAGCGCAATACGATCTATATAAAACTGGAATACATCGCCAATCGGCAACATTCTTGCTTGGAACAGGAGGGCGTCCATGACCCGCATCATTCTTGTCGGCGCTCCCGTCGATTCCGGCCAGCGCCGCCCCGGCTGCCTGATGGGCCCGGCTGCCTATCGTGTCGCCGGGATTGCCCAGGCAATCCGCGGCCTTGGCCACGAGGTCGAGGATTGGGGCGATCTCGCGCCCCTTCCGGTAGAGGGCGCCACTTGCACCAACCCGGCGGTCGACCAACTGCCCGAAACACTGGGCTGGACCGTGGCGCTGACCGAAAAGGTGGAGAGCGCCCTTTCCGAAGGTGCAATGCCGGTGGTGCTTGGCGGCGATCATTCGCTGGCGCTGGGATCGGTGGCGGGCGCGGCCCGTCACGCGCAACGGCGGGGGCGGCCGCTCTTTCTGCTCTGGCTTGACGCGCATAGCGATTTTCATACGCCGATCAGCACGGTATCGGGCAATCTTCACGGAACGCCGGTCGCCTATATCGCTGGTCGCGAGGGGTTT
>JAIRJX010000145.1 GCA_031260425.1 Gemmobacter sp. | reverse complement strand
AAATCCATACGATTTTCCCGGAGCTGAGGGATTTCAACAAGGAAAACCCCTTCCCCTCCGCCCGCCCCCTGCTCACAGGGCGCGAGGCCCGAAAACTCGCGGAACGCCACGCCGCAAAGGGAAGGGCGTTGATCTGACGCGACAGAGGAACGCGTGATCCGGCGGTATGATAGCTATCGGGGCACGGCGTTGGGCTATGGAATCTTTTTCCGCTTTTGTTGCCTTTACCCGGCGGAAATCTGTTTCCCTGAAATGATGACGACGGCATGTTGATGGGCAGTGTGCATGTTTCTGTTTCGAAAGGATCTGCGAGGCTGAGGATAGAAGGCCGACCGGCTGCGCGCCGTAGCCGGTCGTCGCGGTTTTCGGGCAGGGCCTCCCGTGCTCCGCCGGAATTTTTCGTCGCTTATGGACATGAAGAGCAATGGGGGTCTCCAGAATGAAGATTGTGAAAAGGCTGCGGCCCTGTCTGCGAGTGCGATCATGACCGATAGTCCGGATTCGCTGTTCCCACAGACTGTCGTTTCCATCGCCGGAATGCAGGTCATCCAGGCCTCGGGCGAACTGTTCAATCATGTCGACGGCGGGCTACCGATGTGGGCGTCGCATGACGACCGTCTCGTGCGTGTGGAAATCACGTTTCAAGCGACCTTTGCCGAGCCTCCGGCAATCAATCTGGGATTGGTCGGCATCGACAGCGCCCATGACCAGAATCTGCGCTTCCGGCTGCGCGCGGCCGATGTGACGCCGAGGGGCTTCGCCATCGAGTTCTCCACCTGGGGTGATACCCATATCGCCCGTGCCTCCGTGTCCTGGCAGGCCATAGGAGAGGCCCAGACGAAGCCCGCTCCGGGCAAAGCTGTCGGCAGAAACGAAAAATGACAGAGTGAGATCGGGAACGCACGGCTTCAGATAGCGATGAGCGGCGCGCCGAGACGGGAGGTCGGGGGTATGGCCCTGCCTCCCGTCGATGTGGCTGGTTCCGGAGACAGAGCGGGACAAAGCCACGCCATCCGGTGACGTAACGGAATCCGCTCGGGCAGATACATCCATCTTGTTGATAGCGGGTGCCGTGCATAGTTCCACGGCACCAAGGCATATCATCGTTGCCGGCATATGCTGCCGCGACCCAACAATGATGTCGGGCACCATATATGAAATCGCAGCAGGCAATATCAACGCATACTCCGCAGGAGGGGAAGCCAATGCAGATCCCACAACCAATCTGGATGAATTCGCGCCCGCATCTCAGCAGGGCGGCCCGAAAGTTTCTTGGGAAATTGGAGCAGGCCCAAGCCACCGGCGATGAGAAGCCGTCCGGATCGGCTGGTATAAAATTCTCCCGGCAGACAATGCAGCGGATCACGGCCTATGTTCAGGCCAATCTCTCGGGCGCCATCAGGGTCGAGGATATCGCACGGCATATCGGCATGAGCCGTGCGCAATTCATGCGGCGCTTCGTGGCGACGACAGGCGTGACCCCACATAAATTCATCACGGGTATCCGGATGGGCAGCGCCAAGACATTGCTTGCCGGTGGCAAACTGAATCTCGCTCAGATTGCTGAGCATACGGGATTCGCCAACCAATCGCATTTCTCCGCCGCTTTCCGCAAGTCGGAGAAATCCACGCCGTTGAGCTATCGCAAGCAAAATACTGGAAATTATCCGCAACAGGAGATAGGCAGGCCCGCCACCCCGAAGCAGGAGGAGTTTGGTATTCACCAGACCTCCTTGTGGATCAGCGACAAGGTTCGCGTGCTCAACTCCAGCGCGGGGCTTGGCTGGAGGAATATTTTCGCGGCTCAAACCGAAGAGACCCCCTATGAGGGCTTGCGTGTTCCGGTATCGGCGGTCTGGCTGGTGACGACCGGCTGCCAGTACAATATTCGGCGTCTCGATGACAAAAACAGATATGACAAATACCTGCCGAAGCATGTAACCTCGATCCTTGCCGCTGAAGAAAAGGTGTATGACGAGATACGCACCCCGCTGACTGCACAACATGTCTTTATACGGTCGGAAGTCCTTTGCGAAGTTGCCGATGAAATCTTTCGGGATAGCTCTGAAAGGCGGTTCATCGCTTCCTCGCTGGGATATGATGATCTGGTCCTGTACCAGTTGGTGCAGCAGATTACGGCTACGCTTGGTGAGTCAGGCACCGATAGCCAGGTCAGGGCGGATTACCTTACTCAGGTGCTTGCCGTCTATCTGCTGACACATCATTCGGTGGTCGGCACCGCCCCGCCGTCATTTTCCGCGCAGGGGTTCAACACGCATGAGGTCAGCATGGTCCGCGACTATGTTACCGAACATCTGTCCTCTCATATCAGTGTGGATGATATTTGCAGGATGATGGGGCTGAGCCGAACGAGTTTTTATCAGAAATGCCGTGCGACAACAACAATGACACCCTATCAATATCTGGCCATGCGGCGGGTCAACCGTGCACGCCAATTACTGACGGAGCCCGTCATCGACTATGCCCAGATTGCGTTGGCCTGTGGTTTCGCCGACCAGTCTCACTTCATATCCACCTTCAGGCGACACATTGGCGTCACGCCGGGCCAATATCGCGAGATCATGAACTGACCGTGTCGGGGCAGGAAGCGGCTGCCGGTTCAGCCGGATTGTCCCCGTGCCCGGCGGAAGGCCTGCTCGCCCTCGATCACAAAACGAAGCATCCGGTCTGCGGCCGCTACCGCATCGCCCGCACGATGGGCCGTCAGCATCTCGCGCTGGCCCTGCACGATGACGGCCAGCGTCGGCGTATCGCGCATGGTCAGCAAGCGCACGTTCTGCACTTGCACGAAATAGCGCCGGATCGATTGCACCAGCGCGCGGTTCGGCACCACCGACAGCCAGGCCTCGCGGAAGGCCTCTGAGGCCAGAAACAATGTCGGCCCGTCGAGCGCCGCCACCGCCGCAGCACCATCGGCCACGGCCGCCTCCATCCGGCTCAGTGCCTCGGTGGTCATCGCCTGCGCGGCCAGCGCTGCCGCGCGCGGCTCCAACAGGCGGCGCAGGTCGAAGACTTCAAGGATCTCCTCGACCGTCAGTTGCGGCAGCACGAAACCGCGCGTCGTGGGCACCAGATAACCTTCGGCCGCCAGCCGCATCAGCGCATCGCGGGCGGGCATCCGCGATACGCCCAGCTCGGCCGCCAATGTCAGATCGACCAGACGGTCATCCCAACTGATCGCGCCCGAGCGGATGCGCTCGATCAGCGTGTCATAGATCCGGTCGCGCAGGTTCTGTCTGGACATGAAATTGAATACGATTTTTTGTGGATGATGCGCATCATATTGCCCGGATTGGCGTCTAGTCGACAGATATTCTCACAATTCAGATATTTCTGGCCATAAATATTTCTTGAATAGTATTCAATTTGTGGCAGGATTCAGTTTCAGAAGCAGGCGCCCGAATCCATCGGCCAGCCCGCCTTTTCCCCTGCAGGAGGTTGCACCCATGTCACTGACCCGCCGCATCACCCTTGGCCTGACCACCGCGCTTGCGCTGGGGCTGGCCTTGCCAGCCTTTGCGCAAGACGCCCTGCGCGTCGGCGCCTATCCCGCCAATCCGCCTTGGGAAAACAAGACCGAAGCCGGAACCTTCGAGGGGTTCGAGGTCGATATCGCCAATGAGGTAGCCAGGCGCATGGGCACCACGGCCGATATCGAGGGCATGGATTTCAAGGCGCTGTTCGTCGCTTCGGCCTCGGGGCGGGTGGATGCGGTCATTTCGTCGCTGACCATCACCGATGAGCGGCTGGAAAGCCAGTCCTTCACCCAGCCCTATTTCGAAGGCGCGCTGGGGATCGGCGTCAAGGAAGGATCGGACATTACTTCGGTCGAGGGGTTGAAGGGCAAGGTCGTGGGATCGGTCGCCACCTCCTTCCCGGAAAGCTGGCTGAAGGAAAATGCCGAAACCGTGGGCTTCGCCGAATACAAGAGCTATGACACCACCTCCAACCTGCTGACCGATCTGCTGAGCGGTCGTATCGACGCCGCCGTGAACGATGTGGTGGGCCTGCGCTATGCCTTTACCCAGATGCAGGGGCTGACCGTCGGGGCCGAGGTGGTGACCGGCGAGAAGTTCGCCATGATGATGCCGAAAGGATCGGACAAGCTGGAGGCGGTGAACCAGCACATCTCGGACATGAAGGCCGATGGCACAATGGCCGCGATCTACGAGAAATGGTTGGGCGTGCCTCCGGCGGCGGGCAGTTTCGCGGTGACGCCGATGCCGGTGCCGACCTCGGCCAACTGACAATTTCAAACCCGGGGGGCGTCGTGCCCCCCGCCTTCTGCCGGACTGTCTGACATGGCCCATGCCGATCTGGCCTCGACCCGTGTCGATGCGCCGAATGATTTCGTTTTCGCCCATCTCTCGGATGGTCGCCGCCTTGGCCGCTGGGCGCTGGGGTCGATGAATCTGGAGCCGCAGGCCCAGGCGGGGACATGGCGAGGCACCTCGCTGTTCGATGGCAGCGTGGCGGAGATGGAGATCCGCCCGCATCCCTCGCTGGGGCTGATCGACTTTCATCTGGGCCCGGCGGGCGCCCGGGTTCCGCGCGTGTCCATCCGGGTGACGCCGGGGCCGGATTGGGGTCTGCCGGAGGCCACCTGCCTTGTCGCCATGACCACATGGCGCGCTGGCTGGATGGATGATGCGCGCTGGCAGCGCACCCGCGCCACCCATGCGCTGGAGGTGCTGCTGTTCAAGGCGCAGATCGAAAGCGATTGGGCCGCACGATGAGGCAAGGCGCCCTGACCCCGGCGGCATGGCGAGCGCGGTTCCGCACTGGCGAGGTGCGGCAGACGGCGGCGCTCTGTCCGGGTATGGCGCAGGCGAACATGGCCTTCATTCCCGCCGATCATGCCGATGCTTTCGAGGATTTCCTGCGCGCCAATCCCGCCGCCTGCCCACTGCTGGCGCGCGGTTTGCCCGGTGATCCCGCGCTGCCGGTGCTGGGCGATTTCGACCTGCGCCGCGACCTGCCGCTCTATCGGCTGTTCGCCGATGGCAGGCCGGGTGCGCTGGTCTGCGATATCGTCGCGCAGTGGCGGTCCGATCTGGTGGCTTTCGCCATTGGCTGCTCGCTGAGTTTCGAGGCCGATCTGGTGGCCGCCGGGGTCGGCCTGCGCTGCCATGGCCCCGGGGTCAGTTGTTCAGCCTTCGATACCGGCATCCCCAACCATGCCGCCGGACCTTTCGGTGGCAATCTGGTGGTGTCGATGCGCGCGGTGCCCGAAGATCAGGTGCCGCTGGTGATCCGTGTCACCGAGACCCACCCTCAGGCCCATGGCGCGCCGGTCCATGTCGGAGATCCGGCGGCAATCGGTGTCGACCTGAGCCGTCCCATCGACGGACTGGGCCTGACCGATATCCGCCCGGGCGAGGCGCCGGTGTTCTGGGCCTGCGGGGTCACCATGGAGCGCGCGATCGCCGCAGCCCGGTTGCCCTTTGCCATCACCCATGCCCCTGGACATATGCTGATCACCGACCGCCCGGCCCGGAGCCTGCCATGAGCGCCATCGACATCTTCTTCAACATGGATGTGCTGGCTCGCGCCTTCCCCATTCTGCTGCGTGGGTTGTGGATGACGCTGCTTCTGGGCTTCACCGCGATCATCTGCGGTACCGTGCTTGGCCTTGGCGTCGCCCTGACGCGGCTTTATGCCGTAAGACCCCTGCGCCTGCTGGCGATTGCCTATACCGACCTGATGCGCGCGATGCCGGTGCTGGTGGTGCTGATCCTGATCTATTACGCGCTGCCCTTCGCGGGGCTGGTGCTCTCGTCCTTCGCTGCGGCTGCCATCGCGCTGTCACTGGTGCTGGCCGCCTATACCGCCGAGGTGATGCGCGCCGGCATTCAGGCGGTGCCCAAGGGACAGTTCGAGGCGACCGCCGCGCTCGGGCTCGGCTTCTGGCGTGCCATGCAGAAAGTGGTGTTGCCACAGGCGGTGCGGTTGGTGATCCCGCCCCATGCCTCGAACTGCGTATCGATCATCAAGGATACTTCGCTGGCCTCGGTGGTCGCCATGACCGACCTCCTGAAACAGGCCACCGATGCGCAGGCGCTGTTCGCCAATCCTTCGCCCCTGATCGGGGCCGCGATCATCTATGTCGCGATCCTGTGGCCGCTGGTGCGGCTGACCGGCTGGCTGGAACGCCGCTTCCAGCGCGCCTATCAACGGTAAGAGCCCATGCAAGACGCTTATTTCCTGTATCATTCCATCGGTCAATATCCGGGCAAGGCCGAGGATCTGACCCGCGCCATGGCCGAATTCTCCACAGTCTGGGGGGCGGCAGACGATGCGCAATGGGGCTGGCTGCTGGGCCGGCGTGCGCAGTTCGTCAATCGCTGGCGCGATATCCTGAGCGCGCCCGAGGGCAGCGTGACCACCTGCGAGAACGTCACGCAGGGCCTGCACATGCTGATGACGGCGCTACCGCCTGATGCTCTGCGGGGCAAGCGAGTGCTGGTCGCGGGTGATTGTTTCCCCTCCAACCACTTCCTGCTGACGAAACTGCAGGAGCGCCAGGGCTTCACGCTGGATACCGTACCGCTTCGCCAGGGTGCGGCCTGGGTCGAACCCGAGGATTATCTGGCCCATTGGGGGCAGGATGTCGGGCTGGCGCTGCTGACCTGGGTGTCCTCCACCAGTTCGCACCGGATTGATCTTGATCCGCTGGTTGCCCATGGACGGCGGATGGGCAGCCTGATCGGTGTGGATATTACACAGGGCGCCGGGCTGATCCCCTTTGATGTCTCGGCACCGGCCGTGGATTTTACGCTGACCACCAGCCTGAAATGGATGTGCGGCACCCCGGGGGCGGGAATTCTGCATGTGGCCCCTGACCTGATCCCGACCTGCACACCCGAGCTGCGCGGCTGGTTCAGCCAGCCCGATCCCTTCAACTGGGCGCTGGATCGGTTTTCCTATGCCCCTGATATCCGCCGCTTCGACAACGGCACCCCGGGCTGCATGGCCGCCATCGCATCGCTGCCGGCGCTGGATTGGCATGCCGCGCAGGACAAGGCCGAACTTCTGGCGCAGAACCGGCGACAGACCGCCCTGCTGATCGCGGCGGCCGAGGAGATGGGGCTGGATCTCGTTACACCGAAAGATCCGGCCCGGCGTGGCGGGTCGATCATGCTGCGTTTGCCCGGGGATGCCGCACCGGTGGTTTCGGCCCTGCGGCATGACGGCATCGCCACTGACGGCCGAGGCAGAGTGCTACGCACCTCGCCTGGGGTGATCACGTCGGATGCGGGGGTAGCCGCGCTGAGTGCCGGGCTGGCCAGATATGCGCGAGGCTGAGGCCGGCAGCCGCTTGACAGGGCTTTGTGATCGCAGATCGCCCTTTCCGGGCGGCTCCTCCCGCAATCAGGGTTGCGTCCGGCTGGTCAGCGCCAGCCCTTGTTGCGCTGCTGGTTCCAAACCTCAGAGGATGAAATCCCCTGCGGTCAGGGAAGACACGGCCTTGACCAGGATCTCGAAATCAGCCGTCGCATCGCCCGTCACATCTCCCCTGACGATCACATCCGAACCAGAGCCGGCATACCAGATCGTATTAGCCTTGGCCGTCTGGTTGTTGAAGATGAGCGCCTGATCGCCGGCTGTCACGCTGTTGGCGTCGATCCCGCTAGTGTCAGGACGTATTGCTCTTCTTGATGCTGCCCTGCCTGGTTCAAGCTCCCGCAGCGACGGGGGCGAGCCGGGCGTTGGGATCAACGGCGTTCAGTTTGGTGGTTTCGATCAGGCTGCAGGCGATGGCCTCTCCTTCCCTGTGCATCCGCTCCGCCTCCAGCGCGGCTTCGACCGCCATCGGCTCGACCACCCGCAGTATCTCCGATGCGATCGCGGCGTCCACACGGGATCCACCGAAGCTGAGACAGCGCGGCAGGCGGAGCATGAGATTGGGCCGGTCGCAGCGATAGGTCGGACGGCCCGGAGGAGCACCGGCATAGGCGACCGCCAGGCCGCGGCCACAGCGCCCGCAACTCATCATGCCCGCAAGAAGGGCACGGCCGCCCCGCCCGGACTTCTGTCCTCCCGCACGTCCATAGGCATTGGCCGCGAGCAGCATCTGGTTCCGCTCGTATTCCGTCCAGTCGATATAGGCGGCATGATGAGCGCGGATCAACACGCCCCACGCCTCCGGCGGCTTGCCATGGCCGTAGGACTTACGGGCGCGGCCGTCGACCAGTTCGATGCGCTTCTCACTCTTTCCATAGACACAGGCCCCTGCGTGGAAGGGATTCTTCAGCAGCCCGATGACGTTGCGGCAGCGGATCGCTGTCCAGTCGAAGGAGGTCAGGCGTTTGCCGTCCGAGGGGCGTGGAAAGACGGTCATCGCGATCCGACAGGGCCGCGAGCGATACGCGCGGTGTGCCGAGGTTCATGCCCGCACAGCCCGCAGCTCTCTCGGATGATATCCAGCAAGTCGCCATGTTCGGCCGAAGACGCGTCGGTGCGTTGCGCACATCGCCGACCAGCCGGTACTGCCCCTGGTGCCGCCCGTTTGAAAGGTAGTGTCGGCAGACCGCCTCGGCATCACGCGCAAGGCGGCTCGACAGGTCCGCAGCATTGCGGGGCATCAGAAAATCCCCCGGCCAGCGCTGAAATTATGTTGCCAAGATTGCGGCAAACCACAGCAACGAAAGGATGAAACACCGCCAGGCAACATAACCCGCACCGCAACATGTTCGGTGAATTTCCCGGCGGCACCCGGTCCTGACGTGGGACCGGTCAACCGCACAAACAGCGATCTGCCGGATTGTTCTGCAGATCGCCGACCATCCGATAGGAACCTTCCCGCTTGCCAGCGGGAAGATAGTGACGGCAAGCGCTTTCGGCATTTTGCGAGAGATCTCGCAACAGATCTTCTGTTTCCAACGACATGGCACACACGACTAACAACCTTTGCGTGCATGGAAGCCGGCGTCGAGAAGCTGTTTCGCGATCCAGGACCCTAGATAGCCAGAAACGCCGGTTACAAGGCAAAGATCGCCGGACTCATGGGGGAATGCATGTCGTCCATCCGCGGTTGACGCCAGTTTATCGGGGCAGGCTGAATAATATTGCATTTAATGCAACAATACATCTTATGTAATAATTTTGCCGACGGGATCGGTTGCCGCCCCGGCGGCTGGACGATAGGCTGCATCGGGTGCAAGGATGCAGCGCCACAGCGGGAACGATCATGGCGGCCGAAGGACGGTGGGCCCGCAAACGGGCAGAGACGCGGGGCAGGATCCTGGACGCCGCGCGCGTCCTGTTCCTCGACAAGGGCTACGAGGCGTCGACGATCGACGAGATCGCCGAACGCGCCGACATCTCCAAACGTAGCTTCTTCGACTATTTCCCGACGAAGGAGCAGGTGATCGTCTCATGGCAGGACGAGTTCAGCGATCTGCTTATCGCACGGGTCGTTGCGCGACCTGCGAGGGAACCGCTGGCCCGGGTGGTGGAACATGCCATGTCGGAGGCGATCGCGGCTTCGGTCAGCCCCGAAGGTGTGGCGATGGACCGGATGGTGCGCGATACGCCGGCGCTGGCGGGCCATCTCCACCGCAAATACGCCCGGCTGGAACGGCGCCTGGCGGAGGCCTTGGCCGCACGCGGGGCGCCGGACGACATCGCTCCGCAGGATCGCACGATCGGCCAGCCTGCGCTCCTGGCGATGATCGCCGTCGGAGCGCTTCGGCTGGGGGCGCAGGACTGGCGACCGGGACCGGGCAGGTCGCTTGAGACCTACACGCGTACCGCGTTCGAAGAACTCTGGGCCGCAATCGCCAGCCTCGGCACGGACAAGTAGCACGGATACCGCAGCCTCGAGCGGGCGGGAGCGCTGAAATGAAGGACGAAAGTGACAGGCCCGGCCCTTAGCCGCCGGTCAGCACCCAGGAGCGCGAGGCGTCGCTCCCCAAAGCGACAGCTCGGCTGGTGCTGCAGCGACATCCTCGCCATCATGGTAAGGATCATCGGCCAAAGCGGACGTTGAAGAGTGTGTTTGAACCTTTACCCAAGGTTCGCCGTAGATCACCCGGAAGGTCACCGCCCCGCTTGGCCACCTGACCTTACCTATCGCAGCCCTGTGATCTTGGCGTCGCTTCACTGTCATCCAGCGATGCTACCGCCTGTTCAGTTTCCCCCTGAACAGGACGTCACCCCGATGAAGCACTTGCTCGCCTCCGGCCTTCTGGCCATCGGCCTTGCCACCGCCACCCCGCTTGCCGCCCAGGACCTCATCCGCTTCGCCGTCACCGACATCGACGGCATGGAGGCGCTCCAGCGCGAGATGGGGCCGTTCAAGGAGGCCTTCGAGGCCGCTTCGGGCCTGAAGGTCGAGTTCTTCCCGGTCTCCGGCCGCACGGTCGCGGTCGAGGCGATGGCTGCGGACCAGATCGACTTCGTGCTGACCGGCCCGGCGGAGTATGTCGTTTTCAACGCCCGCCTCGATGCCCAGCCGGTCGTGACCTGGGTCAGGCCCGATTATTATTCGACCGTCGTCGTGCTGGACGAAAGCCCGGTCAAGAGCCCGGCCGACCTGAAGGGCCAGATGGTCTCGTTCGGCGAGATCGGCTCGACCTCGCAGCATCTGGGGCCGGTGGACCTGCTGGCCAAGGCGGGCCTCACCTATGCGGTGGACTACCAGCCCGTCTTCCTGAACCGGAACGTCGCGGTCGAGGCGCTGATCAAGGGCGAGATCGCCGGGATCGGCCTGAACCGGACCCACATCGACAGCATCGCCAAGAAGTTCCCGGACCAGAAGTTCCGCGTCCTGGTGAAGGGCGAGCAGCTCCCCGACGACATCCTGCTCGCCTCGGCCAAGGTTTCGCCCGAGGTGGTCGAGACCGTGCGCAACACCTTCGCCGACCACGGCGAAGAGATCCTGTCGGCGCTGATCAGCACCGAGGAAAACGCCAAATACATCGGCGGCAGGTTCAACCCGACCGTGACGAATGCCGACTACGACGTGGTGCGGAAGATGTTCGAGAATATCGGCATCGCCGAGTTCACCAAATTCGTGGGCGAGTGATCCCGCGATGAATGCGCCTCTCCCCCCGCGGGCGCTGACCGGCTCTGCCCTGGCTGAGCCGGTCCTTTCCGTCGCGGGCTTGACCAGGGAGTTTTCAGGCCGCCCGGTTCTGCGGGGTCTCGATTTCACCCTCGCGCCCGGCCAGGCGACGGCGCTGATCGGTGCGAACGGGTCGGGCAAGTCCACGCTTCTGCGCTGCCTCGTCCGGCTCATCGAGCCGACCTCGGGCCGGGTCCGTCTCCTTGGCCGCGACATGACCGCCCTTTCGCCGCGCCTATTGCGGCAGGTCCGGGCCGAGGTCGGCATCGTCTGGCAGCGGCACAACCTGGTGCCCCGGCTCTCGGCCCTGTCGAATGTCATCCACGGCGTGCAGGCCCGCATGTCCGGCCCCCGGGCATGGCTGCAATCGCTGGCCCCGGCCGGCGTCCGCGACGAGGCGATGTCCTGTCTTGCCCGCGTGGGGCTTGCCGACAGGGCCCTTGCCCGGGTGGACAGTCTCTCCGGCGGCCAGCAGCAGCGAGTCGCCATCGCGCGGATGCTGATGCAGCGCCCCGCTTTCATCCTGGCCGACGAACCAGACGCCAGCCTGGACCCCCAGACCGGGGAAGAGGTGATGTCCCTTCTCCTCAACCTCGTCCGTGAGGAGGGTCTTTCGCTTCTGGTCATCTCGCACCGGCTTGAACACACGCTGCGCTACTCCGACCGCATCCTCGGCCTGGCAAACGGCCGTATCGCGCTCGACATTGCCACCAGCCGCGCCAACCCCACCAACTTGCGCCAGTTCTTCGACCATGATGCGGAGGCCACATGACTGCGCTCGCCCCCGCCCGCTTCCAGCACCGCAGCCTGATCGAATATGCGGCCCTCCTGGCCGTCGTGGCCCTGGTCCTGACCTCGCTTGCCGCCACTGCACCCGCGCCGGGCAAGATGGGCAGCGGGATCGCCCGGCTCTTTGCCCCTTCGGGCCTTCTGACCCAGATGTTCCCGCCCGACTTCACCCGGATCGTCCCCATCGGCTGGAAGCTTCTGGAAACGCTGCAGATGGCCGTCGCCGGGTGCTTTCTTGGTCTGCTTCTCGCGCTTCCCTTCGCCATCCTGGCAACCGATCGGCTTTCGCCGCATCCCCTGGTCCGTCACGCTGCCCGAGCCTTGATCGCGCTTTTCCGCACCGTGCCGGATCTCGTCTGGGCCATCATCTTCATCATCATCGTCGGCCTCGGCCCAGCCGCCGGGGTCATGGCGATCATGGTCGACAAGATCGGATTTGCCGGCCGCTTCTTCGCCGAGGCGATGGAGGAAACCGACCCCGGTCCGCAGGATGCCCTGCGCGCCATCGGGGCCAGCCGGCTTGGCATCATCGGCTCGACCGTCATCCCGGCCTGCCTGCCGTCATTCACCGCCACCTCGCTTTTCGCGCTGGAGAAATCCGTGCGCGGCTCGGCCGCCCTGGGCCTCGTCGGTGCGGGGGGCATCGGCGTCGACCTCAAGGTCGCCTTCGACCTTTTCAACTACGACGAGGCCTTTGCGATCATCCTGATGATGCTCACCCTCGTAATCGCTGTCGAGCAGGGCTCGGGCTGGATCCGCAGGAAGCTGATATGAATCACATGCTCACCGACACCGCGCATCACTACTGGAACGCCGAGTGGCAGAAGGCCGATACCTCCAGCCCCTGGGCGATGCCCGAGCCTTGGGCCATCGATCACGCCAGCACCCTGCCACAAGGCTCACGCATCCTGGACCTTGGCGCGGGGATCGGGCGCCACGCGCTCGCCTTCGCCGAGGCCGGGCATCAGGTCACCGCGCTCGATGCCTCCGAGGCTGCGACCGCCGCCGTCAGCGCTGCGGCTTTCGCCAGGGGGCTGACACTCGAGACCGTTCAGGCCCCGATGACCGACCTGCCCTTCGAGAACGCAAGCTTCGATCATGTCGTGGCCTGGAACGTCGTCTATCACGGCGACGAGGCCGTCGTCCGCCGCGCACTCTCGGAAGTGGCCCGTGTCACCCGCCCCGGCGGCAGTTTCATGGCGACCATGCTGTCGGCCCGCCGCCTTCCGGTCGAACGGGCCAGGGCCCCGGGCCGCGAGATCAGCCGCAACACCTGGATCTTCGAGGGCGAGGGCGACAAGATCCACCCGCACTACTTCTGCACCGCAGCGGACCTTCTGTCCCTGATGTGGGGCTTCGAGATCCTTACCCTCTTCGACCGGCCCCATGCCAAGCCGGGCTCCTGGCACTGGCACCTGCTGGCGGAGCGTCTGGCATGACCGCAGAGATGATTGAGGGCGCGCGCGTCATCCTGGAGGATCGGGTCGAGACCGCCTCGGTCCGCATCGAGGCTGGCCGCATCACCGGAATCGACGTGGCCCGTGACGGGGCGGCGGTGATACCCGCGCGCGGCCGCTTCCTTGCCCCGGCCTTCATCGACATCCACGGCGACGCCTTCGAGCGCCAGCTCATGCCGCGCCCCGGCGTCATGGTCCCGATGGAAACTGCGCTTCTGGAGACCGACCGCCAGCTTGCCTCGAACGGCATCGCCACCGCCTGCCACGCCTTGACCCTGTCCTGGGAGCCCGGCCTTCGCAGCGTTCAGACCGGGTGGCAGGTGGTCCGTGCGCTGGAAGCCCTGCGCCCGCGCCTGACCACGGAAAACCGCCTCCAGCTTCGGTGGGAGACCTTCTGCCATGAGGCCGGGCCGCTGATCGCCCATGTCCTTTCCGGCCCGGACCGCCCGGCGCTGGCCTTCAACGATCACACGACCTCGATGCTGCTGCATCCGGATGTGGCGGTGCAGGACCGCCCTTTCGACCAGGTTGCCGACTATCCGGTGACCCCCTTCGATGCGCCCCGTTTCCTGAAGAAGATGGCCGACCAGGCCCGCCGCGCCCATGTCTCGCCCGAGGATTATGTGGCGCTTTTGACCCGGGTCTGGGACCGCCGGCAGGACGTCCCCGCGCAGATCGCCCGGATGGCGGCCCTGGCCAGCGCGCATAACGCTCCGATGCTGTCCCACGACGACAGTCAGGCTGAGACACGCGCCTACTACCGCAGTCTTGGTGCCACGGTGGCCGAGTTCCCGATGCACGAGCGTGTCTTCCTTGCCGCGCGCGAGGCCGGCGATTTCATCGTGCTGGGAGCCCCAAATGCGATGCGCGGCGGCAGCCATCTCGGCAGCCCCGGCGCGGCCGAGATGATCGCGCGAGGCCTCTGCGACATCCTCGCCTCGGACTACTTCTATCCGGCGATGCTGGGAGCGATGGTGCGGCTGCATGCCGATCGCGTCGCCGCGCTTCCTGCCTTGTGGAAGCTCGTCTCGCTGAACCCCGCCCGCGCGATGGGGCTGACCGACCGGGGCCGCATCACCCCAGGCCAGCGCGCCGACCTTCTCCTGCTCGACTGGCCCGAAGCCCAGGCCCCGGCCCCCTTGCGCACCTGGGTTTCCGGTCGGCCCGGCTATTCCGCACTGTCGCAACTTCCCCAGCATGAACCCGCTCTCTAGGAGGCACCATGTTCGACGCGCTTGCCAATTTCGACAACCTTCCAGAAGCGCCCCGGGTCGAGTTCACCTATGCCCACCCCGGCCAGTCGCTGTTTCGCCGCAGCCTGATCCGCACGGTCGAGATGCTGACCGGACAGCCCAGGCTGAGGCGGCTTTACCTCGACTGGGTCTGGGGCGACAGTCTTCCGGGCGTTCCGGTCTTCGCCGCCGCCCTGCGTCAGTTGCGGATCACTCCGCAGGTCGTTTCGGGGGAACAGCACTTGCAGGCGGTTCCTGCGACCGGCGGCCTGCTCCTGCTGGCGAACCATCCGTTCGGCGTGGTGGACGGGCTGACCCTTGGCAATCTCGGGATGCAGCTCCGCGGCAACGTGCGCATCCTTACGAACAGCCTGCTCTGCCGGGTGCCGGAGATCGATCCCTACCTCTTGCCGGTTGATTTCTCGGGAACGCCGGAAGCCCGGCGCCTGACGGCCGAGACCCGGCGGCAGGCGGCGGCCCTGTTGCAGGCAGGTCAGGTCGTCGCAGTCTTCCCGGCGGGAGGCGTTGCAACTGCAAACAAACCTCTTGCCGGTCGCGCCGTGGATGCACCCTGGCATTCCTTTGTCGGCCGGCTGGCGGCGATTCCCGGCGTCACGACACTGCCCGTTCATTTCGCCGGGCAGAACTCACGTCTGTTCCAGATCGCGAGCCATACGTCCTATCCGCTGCGCGTCGCGCTGATCTTCCACGAAACCCGCCGCCGGATGGGCCGTCCGGTCGAGATGCGGATCGGAGCCCCGGTCACGGCATCGGAGCTGTCCATGCTCGACCGCGACGAGGTCGCCGCCAGTCTCCGCCGCCGCTGCATGGCCCTTGCCACCCCGGCGTTGAAGGACATCGACGAGACTTGCATCTGGCCGCGCCACGTCAAGTGGTAGGTTCCGTCACACAAGCTTCACCCGGCCTTCGACACGCTGTCACATCCGGCCGCTAGGACCGTGCCAGGCCAAAGCGAAGGGATTACCGATGCTGGATGTGCGGGGCGTGACGCGGATGTTCGGCCAGAAGGCCGCCGTCGACAATATCAGCTTCCAGATCGACCGCCCCGCCTTCGTGGGCATCATCGGCCGCTCAGGCGCCGGGAAATCCACCTTCCTGCGCATGATGAACCGGCTGCTCGACGCGACCTCGGGCGAGATACGGGTCGAGGGCCGCGACGTCCTCGCGCTGAAGGGTGCGGAAGCCCGTGCGTGGCAATCGCACTGCGCGATGATCTTCCAGCAGTTCAACCTTGTGCCCCGGATGGACGTGGCCTCCAACGTCCTGCATGGCATCCTGAACCGCCGTTCCACGCTTCAGACGATGTTGAATCTCTGGCCCCAGGCCGACATCCTGCGCGCGCTGGAAATCCTCGACCGCCTCGGCATCGCCGAGCAGGCAACCAAGCGGGCCGAGGCGCTGTCCGGGGGTCAGCAGCAGCGCGTCGCCATCGCCCGCGCCCTGATGCAGGACCCGAAGATCATCCTGGCCGACGAGCCCATGGCCTCGCTCGACCCGATGAACGCGCAGGTCGTCATGGACACCCTGAAGCGCATCAACGTGGAAGACGGCCGCATGGTGATCGCCAACCTGCACACGCTGGACACCGCGCGCCACTATTGCGACCGCGTCATCGGCATGCGCGACGGCCGCATCGTCTTTGACGGCACCCCCGACCAGCTATCGACCGGCATCGCCCGCGACATCTATGGCGCCGACGCGAGCTTCAACGAAGCGGCAACCTCGACCGCTATCCCCGCAGACACCACGGCAGACCGCAGCTACGCGGACCTCATGCTGTCGTGATCCCCGGCCTACCGGCCCCAACCTTCATGGAGATCCCATGCAAAAGCTGCTGACTGCAACCGCCCTGACCGCGCTTCTCGCCTCTGCCGCGACCGCGCAGGAGATCAAGGGATTCAACATCGGCATCCTTGGCGGCGAGAACGCCCAGGACCGCCTGACCTCGAACGAATGTTTCCG
Organism: Gemmobacter sp.; assembly: GCA_031260425.1. Classification (GTDB taxonomy): domain Bacteria; phylum Pseudomonadota; class Alphaproteobacteria; order Rhodobacterales; family Rhodobacteraceae; genus Gemmobacter. Next base: position 2,875 of record JAIRJX010000145.1, on the reverse strand, counting down.
CGCCAAGGTCGAGGCCGAACTGGGCGTCCCGGTCAAGCTGTTCACCCCGGCCGACTACGATGGCGTGATCCAGGGCCTGCTTGGTGGCACGCTGGACTATGCCTGGCTCGGTGCATCGGGCTATGCGAAAATCTACCTGACCGATCCCGAAGCGGTGGAAGTCAAGCTCACCAAGCAGAACGTCGACGGCTCGACCGGCTACTACTCGATCGGCTTTACCCGCAAGGACACCGGCATCACCTCGATGGAAGACGCCAAGGGCAAGGTCTTTGCCTTCGCCGACCCGAACTCGACCTCCGGCTACCTTGTCCCCGGCGCCGAACTGGCCGCGAAATACGGCGACCTGAAATCCTACTTCGGCGAAGTGAAGATGTCCGGCGGGCATGAGCAGACCATCGTCGGCGTCGCCAACGGCGATTTCGAGGCGGGTGTCAGCTGGGCCGATGGCCTTGGCAACTGGGAAGACGGCTACAACTCGGGCGCCTTCCGCAAGGCCGCGGATGCAGGGTTGGTCGACATGTCGAACCTGGTGGAAATCTGGCGGTCGACGCTGATCCCGGAAGGCCCGATGGTCGTCCGCAAGGCGCTGCCGCAGGATGTGAAAGACAAGGTCACCCAACTGACCGCCGACCTGTGGGAGACGGATCCGGAATGCGCCTATGCCGTCGCCGCAGGCGAGGCCAAGGACTTCGTCCCGGTCGAACACAAGGCCTATGACGGCATCCTTGCCGCCCGCAAGATGGAGGAAGGCATCTGAGCCCTCCTTCCGGCCGGACCCCACTGCTCCCCGGGGTCCGGCCATTCCCTTTGCCGGACCCCCATATGGTAGACGCCGCCTTCGGACCCGAACCGGGCCGCCGCCCCAACCTTGCCGATCCGCGCGAGGCCTATCTCGACATGGTCCGCCGCAAGCGGATGTATGGCGGCATCCTGCTCGTCATCTTCGTGGCCCTCATGGCTTCGGGCTGGAGCCTCGCCGAGGACCGCAACGCCGGCGGCTTCCTGAACGGGCTGCACCAGGTCTTCGCCTTCCCCTCCGAGGTCCTGTCCGAAGCCTGGGAAAAGCGCGGCCTCCTTCCCGCGATCCTGTGGGACCACATTCCCGCGCTGATCGAGACCCTGAACATCGCCGCCGTCGCCACCTTGATCGGTGCGCTGGTTGCCATGTCGCTTTCGCTCCTGGCCAGCCGCGGCCTGGCCCGCTGGCCCGTCTTGATCCCTGTCTTCCGCCGGACGATGGACGGTCTTCGGGCCATCCCGGAAATCGTCATCGCGCTGGTGCTGATCTATGTCCTCGGCGGCGGCCCGGTTCCCGCCGTCATCGCCATCGCGCTGCACACGGGCGGCGCCCTGGGCAAGCAATTCTCCGAAGTGGCCGAAAATGCCGACCTCAAGCCCGTTGAGGGGCTCGCCTCGGTCGGGGCGAACTGGTCGCAGCGCATGTGGCTGGGCGTGATCCCCCAGGTCGCGCCGAACTGGCTGTCCTATGCGCTGCTGCGGTTCGAGATCAACGTCCGGGCTGGCGCCATCTTGGGCTTCGTCGGCGAAGGTGGTATCGGCTATGACCTGAAGATCGCCATGCAATGGGGCCAGGGCCGCTACGACGAGGTGGTGGCGATCTTCACCCTGCTTTTCCTGGCCATCGTGGTGATCGACCGGATCTCGGACCGCTACTGCCAGAAACTGGTGACGGGAGGCTGAGCGGCATGCGCCCCGCACCATCCCGTCACCCTCGGCCTTTCTCCTCCCAAAGAGGAGGCGAGACCCGTCTGGACCAACTATTTCACTCCACCCGCCGTACCGCGCCGTCCTCTTTCCTTGGGGGCAAGGGATGGGGTGAGGCGGCAACCATCCGAGAAGCCACCCGATGACCGTCATACTTTCCCCGACCCTGACCGACACCGTCACTCGCAGCTTCACACGGAGAAGCCGTCTCGCCTTCGCCATCCCTGCGGCAATCCTCGTCTACCTTTTCTATGCTTCGATCAGCTTCGACCTCGCGGGTCTCGCAAGCCGCGCCCGCTTCGACAACGCCGCGGTCCTCTTGGGCGACTTCTGGTCGCACAAGACCCATGTCACACGCGACAACCGCACCGATCGCCTTACTGTCGCGATCGAGGGCGAGGCGAAGGGCACCTATCCCGTCGGCATGCTGCCCGACTGGGTGAGGGTCGACGGGACAACCGCCACCATCGACCTCGGCCAGGGCCACATCGTCACCTACGACGACCAGAGCGCGCGCTATGTCGTGCCGGGCTACGGCACCATCGACATCCGGCCCCGGGACGGCAAGCCCGTGCTGACCGCGCCGGAACCGATCCCCGGCTGGATCAGCGTTTCGGAGAACAAGGTCAGCGTCACCACCGACGCCGGCCGCTTCAGCTATTCCCGCTCCAAGGTCGAGACCTTCAAGTATGAACCCGGCTGGGAGCTGTGGTTCTTCACCCTCGACAGCCCCTTCTACGGCAAGAGCTTTGGCGAGCTGGCCAGCCTCGCGATCGCAAAGGACCGGATCGACCCGGCCCGGTCGAACCTCGGCTACATGGCCAGCGAGTTCTGGACAAACAAGATGTGGCGCCACGGCGACGTCGCCTGGGCGATCTTCGAGACGATCCTGATGGCCTTCCTCGGCACGATGACTGCGGCCCTCGTCGCCCTGCCGCTTGGCTTCCTCGCCGCGCGCAACTTCAACCCGCTCGGCCCCCTGCGCTTTGCCGCCCGCCGCGTCTTCGACTTCATCCGCGGGGTGGATGGCCTGATCTGGACCATCATCCTTTCGCGCGCCTTCGGGCCGGGTCCGATGACCGGGGCCATCGCCATCGCAATCACCGATGTCGGCACTTTCGGCAAGACCTTCTCGGAAGCGCTGGAGAAT
>JAIRJX010000081.1 GCA_031260425.1 Gemmobacter sp. | reverse complement strand
GATCTATCTGGTCACACTGCCGTTCTGGACCTCGATCATCGTGCGGATCTACGCTTGGGTGGTGATCCTCTCAAAAAACGGCCCGCTCGAATCCACGCTGCTTTCGCTTGGAATAAAGGCCGGATCGGATGGATTTCTTTACACTGACGGCGCCATGCTTGTTGGCATGGTCTACAGCTATGTGCCGCTGATGATCCTGCCGGTCTACGCCGCCGTGGAAAAGCTTGATCCTGCGTTGATCGAGGCCTCCCACGACCTTCACGCCGGGAGGATGCGGACATTATGGCGCGTAATTCTGCCGCTGACCGCGCCCGGAATGACCGCCGGATTCATTCTGGTTTTCGTTCCCAGCCTCGGAGCCATGCTGGAGCCGACGCTTCTTGGCGGTGGCAGGCGGATGATGATGGGCAATCTGATCATGAACCAGTTCGGGATTGACCGGAATTGGCCCCTTGGCGCGGCAATGGCCATCGTCCTTCTATGCCTGATAATGATCGTGCTCATGCTGAAAAGCCTGAGAACCATCCGGAGGGAAGCGGCATGAAAGATCGCGATGTCAAGCGCTATCCCGGCTTCGGGTTGATCATGGCGCTATTCTTCATCTATCTTTATCTGCCAATTGTGGTGCTGATCGTCTATTCTTTCAACGACAGCAAGCTTTCGGCAATTTGGGGAGGTTTTTCCTTGCGCTGGTATTACAGCGCGCTGCAGAATCGGGCGTTGCTGGATGCGGTGCTGACCTCGTTCAAGGTCGGGATCGTCTCGGCCATGCTGGCAACGATCATCGCCTTGATGGCGGCGCTGGTCCTGATTCGCGGGAAACAGGTGCCATTTCGCAATCTGTCAACGACGGTGATCAACTTGCCGATCTTGCTGCCGGAGGTGGTGCTCGCCGTCGCCATGCTGATCCTTTTCGCAAGGATCGGCTTGGAGAGCGGAATCTGGAAGCTGATCATCGCTCACACTACCTTCTGCACACCTTTCGCATTTCTGCCCATCCGAGCCAGATTGCAGGGAATGTCACCGGAGCTGGAAGAAGCGGGGCAGGATCTTTACGGCACTCCATGGCGAAACTTCTGGCGGGTGACGCTCCCCGGCATTGCTCCGGGTGTCTTTGCCGGGGCGATGCTGGCCTTCCTGATGTCGATGGACGATTTCATCACCTCGATGCTGCTCACCAGCGGTGGCGCCACGACCTTGCCGGTTTATATCTTCTCGTTGATCCGGGTCGGCACCAGCCCAGAGCTGAATGCTATTTCAGCGCTGGTAATCCTGGCTTCGCTATCCTTTGCGATCGTGGTGATCCTGCTTCGGCGGCGCTGATAAGATAGCGATCCGGACAGGAAGACGAAATCGGTGCCGGGGCATCATGGGTCTTGTCTGCAAGCCGTTCGCAGGCGTTTGAGTCACAAATAATCCAGTCAGCATGACGAGTTACCTGTTGTCCGCTCCTTCATCGAAAAATCGGAACCTGTGCTTCGGAAAGGCCGAATTAACGCGGGGACTACGGACAGATACCTTTTCTGAATTCCGGCCAATGTCAGTCGACGGGGGAGAATCACATGAACGGAAAACTCATACTGGCCGCAGGTGTCGGTATCGCAACAGCTTCCATGGCGCAGGCCGAGGGTGTCTTGAACATCTACGCCTGGTCGAGCTCCATTGCTCCGGAACTCATCGAGAAGTTCGAGAAGACGACCAATACGAAAATCAACTTCGACAGCTTTACTTCCAACGAGGATGCGCTGACCAAACTTCAAGCCGGGAACAGCGCATATGATCTCGTGACCCCCTCGCAGCATTTCGTCAAGATCATGATCGAGGCCGGCTTGCTCGAAGACTTCGATGCCTACTCTCTTCCCGCTTTTGGTCATCTCAAGGAAGAGTGGACCAGACAGTGGTGGGATCCGGAAAATGACTATTCGATCCCACTGGCCTATGGCACGACGAGTTTTGTCGTCAATCGCAACGTCTATCAGGGTCCGATCGACAGTTGGAAGGTATTTTTCGAACCGACCGACCTGCAGGGCAATATCGCCAGCAGCAATTCACCCGACGAGGTGGTTTCTCTTGCTTCAATTTATCTTGGCGTCCCGCTCTGTTCGGAAGATTCTGCGGAGATGAAGAAGGTTCGTGATCTTCTGGTGGCACAGAAACCCTATGTGAAAATCTACACGACCGATGATATCGGCAACCGGATTTCCGGGGGCGAGGTCGGCGCGCATAACTGGTGGGACGGCGACGCCCTGCGTGCAAGATTGCAAGATGGAGCGCCCATCGAATACGCCTTCCCCAAGGAAGGTGTGCTGGGCTGGATGGATTCCTTTGTTATCCCGAAAGGTGCCGCCAATATCGACAATGCCAAGGCGTTCATCAATTTCATGTCCGAACCCGACCACGCGGTGATCCAGTATAACTACTATTCCCATGCCTCCCCGGTTCAGATCGACGAGGCGAAGGCGAGCTATAACCGCGACAATGCGCCGGAGCTTTTCCCCACGGTTCCGGTGGTCTTCCAGCCGGCCTGCTCGCCTGCGGGACAGGAACTGGTCACTCGCGTCTGGCAGGATGTCATGAAATAACGTCCGGTCGCTCTGGCTGGACCCGCCTCGGGTGGGTCCAGCCACTGCTCGGCACAGCGAAGCCGGCTCGGGGTCATCCGTGCAGGGGAGTGGGCCGACGTAGCATCATCGCCAGCGGTATCGCCGCCAACGTCACCCACATCATCAGCCAGAAATCATCGACATAGGCGATCATCGCCGCCTGCATGTTCACCAGATTGTCCATCTGTGAAAGTGCCGTGGCATCTCCCGCCACAGCACCCGGGCTTACCTGCCGGAGCATCGGGTTGAACGGATTGATGAAGGCCCCAAGCTCCGCATGGTTGATCTGGATATTGCGCGTCAGCACCGCCGAGACCAGTGAAATCCCGATGGACGAGCCGATATTGCGTACCAGGCTGAACAGGCTGGTCGCATCCGCCCGGTATTTCGGGTCGATGGTCGAAAAGGCAACGGTGGAAAGCGGCACGAAAACAAGGCCGAGGCCAAGCCCCTGTGTGACGCCGGAGCGGATTACCGGCAGGGCGTCCATCTGCGGGGTAAAGCCGGTCATCTCCCACAGCGACAATGCCGTAAGGCAAAGCCCGGTGATGACCAGCAGCCGCGCATCCACCCGCCGCACCAGCCGCCCGACGACCAGCATGGAGATCATCGTGCCCACCCCGCGCGGCGCCATCACCATACCCGTCGTGATCACCGGATAGCCGAGGATCCGCGACAGCATCGGCGGCAGCAAGGCAAGGCTTGCCAGCAGGATGATGCCAACCACGAAGATGAACACCAGCCCGGTGGCGAAGTTGCGGTCGGCAAACATGCGCGGATCGAGGAAGGGCTTCGGCGAATGCAGGATATGCACCACGAAGATCCAGAAGGCCGAGACCGAGATCACGGTATAGATCCAGATCTCTACTGCCGCGAACCAGTCCACCTCACCGCCCCGGTCGAGGATCAGTTGCAGCGCGCCGATGGCGATGGCGAGCATCGCGAAGCCCGGCAGGTCGAAGACCCGCGGCCTGCGGATGCTGCGCGGCAGGAAGAATGCGCAACCGAGGAAAGCCAGCACCCCGACCGGCAGGTTGATAAGGAACACCCAGCGCCAAGAATAGCTCTCGGTCAGCCAGCCGCCCAGAGTGGGGCCGATGATCGGGCCGACCATGATCCCCGCCCCCCACATCGCCATGGCCTGTCCCGCCTTCTCGCGCGGGTTGATGTCGAGCAGGAAGGTTTGCGACAGCGGCACGATGGCCGCCCCGAAAACGCCCTGCAACAGGCGGAAGGCCACCATCGACGGCAGGCTCCAGGCCAGACCGCAGGCGATGGAGGTGACCACGAAACCGACGATGGAGCCCAGGAACAACTCACGCTTGCCCAGCCGGTCGGCCAGCCAGCCCGTCATCGGGGTAAGGATCGCCGAGGCCACTATATAGCTGGTCAGCACCCAGTTGATCGTGTCCTGCGAAGCGCCAAGATCGCCGGTCATCGACGGCAGGGCGACATTGGCGATGGTGGTATCGAGCACCTGCATGATGGTCGCCAGCATGATGGCGAAGGTGATCAACCCCCGGTGCTTCACTTCGGGGGACTTCACCTCGGGCGGGGTAGTCATTGGCCTTGCCTCACTCCGCCGCCTGCGCGGTCAGCGCCGGTTCGCCTCCGGTCAGGACCGTTACCGCAGCGCTGAGGCCCGAAGCGAGGCCCACCGCCAGTTCCGGCTGGTCGAGCCGGATCCGCACCGGCACGCGCTGGGTAACCTTCACCCAGTTGCCGGTGGCGTTTTGCGCGGGCAAGAGCGAGAATTCGGCCCCCGTCCCGGCTCCGATCGCCTCCACCGTGCCGGTGAACTGGCGGCCCGGCGCCATGTCGAAGCTGATCTCCGCCCTCTGGCCCACGGCGATACCGGCAAGCTGGGTCTCCTTGAAATTGGCATCCACCCAGGATTCGGCGGTCTCGACCAGCGCGAAAACCGACTGTCCTGCCGTCACCATCGCGCCTTGCCGAAACGAAGCCGCCTGATAGACGATGCCATCTGCGGGGGCCGTCACCGTAGTGACCGACAGGTTGTAGCGGGCGCGGTCCAACTCCACCAACGCCGCGGCGACGGTCGGATGGCTGTCGGTGGCCGCCTCGGGATCCCCACCCAGGGCCGCACGGGCGGCAGTGACGTTGAGGCGGGCGATCTCGGCCTGTTCTCCGGCGCTGCGTGCCGCGTGACGGGCATTGTCAAGCGCGGTGCCCGCCGCAACGCCCTTGTCGGAGAGCGCCTCCTGCCGCTCGAGCTCGCGGGCCAGGTATTCGGCATCGCCCTCGGCCAGTTGCGCCGCCGCCATGGCCTGCCGATGCGCGGCCTTCAACTGCTCTACCTTCAGCCGGGCGCCTTCGACCGCCACCTCCGCCTCGGCCAGCGCCAGCCGGAAGGGTTCCGGATCGACCTGGAACAGCACCTCCCCGGCCTGGACCTGCTGAAGCTCACGGACGTTCACGCTGACCACCCGGCCACCGACGGTAGGCGCAATAGAGATACGGGCCTGCCGGAGATTGGCGTTCTCGGTCGTCTCGCGTCCGCCTCCGGCAAGCCACCAGGCCGTGACACCGCCCGCGATCAACAACGGCACCGCCAGCGTCAGCACAAGGCGGCGCAGCCGGCCGCCCTTCGCAGGCGCGACGGCAGGGGTGGGCTGGGGGTCGGGAATCGGTCCGCTCATGGTCTCGTCTCGTCGGTACCTCGGCCCGCCTCGGCGGGTTCCGGTCGGTTCAGCGTATCGATGATGGTCAGCAGCGCTTGGTGCAGCACTTCACGTGCGGCATCGGGCAGGGCCGCCAGCGCCTCTTCCGTCACCGTCTCGGCAATGCCCCGCAGGTTCGGGGCGATGGCCTCCGCCTGCGCGGTGGGCAGGATGATATGGGCACGGCGGTCTTCGGGATGCGGCTCGCGGCGGACCCAGCCGGATTGCTCCATCCGGTCGATCAGACGGGAGACCGAGATCGGCTCCACATCCAGCCGGTCGGCCAGCGCCGCCTGGGTCTGCGGTCCTTCGCGGAACAGCAGGCCCAGAAGCCGCCATTGCGTCGCCGAAAGGCCGTGCTCCACCGTGTGCGCAGCGAAGCGCCGGCGCATCAGCCGGGAAGCGTCGTGCAGAAGGTAGCCGAGTCTGTCGATGCGGTAAGTCATGCGTCTGCATATTATATATATGCTTATTATTTCAATGTAGCGCCATCGCACAGGTCATATGCCATTCCGTGCGAAATTGACGAAAGCGGGGCGCGACGGATACCAGAGGCCAACCACCAGTCTGGTGGCCGCCATCCGCCACATCGCAGCTTCCATGAAGCGATCGCAGGGCGGCTCCCGTCCTCTGGGGGAAATATCGGCACTCTCCACCTGACGGCGCGCGCCGAACAGGTCAGGCCCCGAGGGTGCAGCCATGTTCGTCCTCAACCCGTGCGCCCGTTGAGTAAACCGTCACTTCCGCCCGCGCAACGGAACGGCATCGCGCGGTTCTGCACGCCGCCTCACGGTGACGCTCACCACCCATATCCATGCCAACGGCATCAAAGCGTACAGCTGAGGGCGCGCACGGAGTCTTGGTGGAACTATGTGCCTTGTTCCGGGTATGGGGTGAAGCTTATGCGAGACCGGTATCGAAACGATCCCGCTGCGGCTGAACGCTCCAGGCACCACAACCGCGCCCCATCTCTTCACCACGGGGCAAGCCGACTACCATGAGGCTCGCAGCGCGATCACGCCAGTTGCGACCTGTTTCCCATCGGAAACGACATTTCCGCTTGCAGGAAACGCGAGGTTTCCGGTATCCGGATCGCGGGACACCTCTCCCCAACGAGAGGCTCATATCTGGAAGGATACCATGGCTGACCTGATCGCCCCGGCAAAGCGCCCGGCCAATCCGCGCTTCTCCTCCGGCCCCTGCACGAAAATTCCCGGCTTTTCGCTCGACATGCTCGCCGACGCACCCTTGGGCCGCTCGCACCGCGCCGCCATCGGCAAGGCGAAGCTGAAAGAGGCGATCGACCTGACCCGCGAGGTTCTGGGCGTGCCCGCTGATTACCGCATCGGCATCGTACCAGCCTCCGATACCGGCGCCGTCGAAATGGCGCTGTGGAGCCTTTTGGGCGCCCGCCCGGTGGAAATGCTTGCCTGGGAGAGCTTCGGCGAAGGCTGGATCACCGATGTGGTGAAGCAGTTGAAGCTGGACGCCACGGTGAAGAAGGCACCCTATGGCGAGATCGTCGATCTGGCCACGGTCGATTTCGACAAGGATGTGGTGTTCACGTGGAATGGCACCACCTCGGGTGTCCGTGTGCCGAATGGCGACGCGATCCCCGCCACCCGCGCCGGTCTGACCATCTGTGATGCGACCTCGGCCGCCTTCGCGATGGATCTGCCTTGGGACAAGCTCGATGTCGTCACCTTCTCCTGGCAGAAGGTGCTGGGCGGCGAGGGCGCGCATGGCGTGTTGATCCTGTCCCCCCGCGCGGTGGAGCGGCTGGAGAGACACATCCCCGCCTGGCCGCTGCCGAAGATCTTCCGCCTGACCAAGGGCGGCAGGCTGATTGAGGGCATCTTCACCGGAGAGACGATCAACACCCCCTCCATGCTCTGCGTCGAGGACTACCTCGTCGCGCTGAAATGGGCGAAAGGGATCGGCGGGCTGAAGGCGCTGATCGCGCGGTCGGAAGCCAATGCGCAGACCATCATCGACTTCATCGCCGGCAAGGCGTGGATCGCCAATCTTGCAGTTGACCCGGCCACCGCCTCCTGCACCAGCGTTTGCCTGAAATTCACCGATCCGCACATCAAGGATGCTGGCACCTTCGCCAAAAATGTTGCGAAAAGGTTGGAGAGGGAAGGCGTGGCGCTAGACGCCGGCGCCTATCGCGACGCGCCCGCAGGCCTGCGCATCTGGTGCGGCGCCACGGTGGATGAGGCCGATATCGCGGCGCTGATGCCTTGGGTCGACTATGCCTTTGCCGCCGAGATCGCAGCACTGGCCGACG
>JAIRJX010000367.1 GCA_031260425.1 Gemmobacter sp. | reverse complement strand
AGCGGCAAAGATCACGGCATCAACCGTGTTCCAGCCGATATGCCTTATCTCTTCGGTCTCGCCGGAGGCGCCGTGCCAGCTTCGGAGCCGCAGCGGCCCGGCTTCGGTCGAGACGGTGACATCGGTATATTTGCCCCGATAGACCCGGGAGACGAGCTTTGCCGCAAGGCGTTCCTGCGCCTCGCCCGGCGCGGCAGCGATCCGTTCGGCCCGGATCGCAAGGGCGACCCTTGCGCCCGGCGCCAACCCCTCGGAGGTGATCAGACCCCGGATCCGCACACCACCGGGGAAAGCCACGATGCCGGTCGCGCCCTCGCGCCCGGCAAGCTCACCCTCCAGGATATTCTCATAGCCCATGAAGCCCGCCGCAAAGCGGCTTTCGGGCCGGTCGAACAGATCAAGCGGCCCGCCGCTCTGCACGATGCGGCCATGACTCATCAGGACGACGCGATCCGACATGGTCAGCGCCTCTTCCTGGCTGTGGGTGATATAGACGAAGGTCACGCCAAGGCTGCGCTGCAGCTCCATCAGTTCGATCTGCATGTCCTGACGCAAACGTTCGTCCAGCGCGCCGAGCGGTTCGTCGAGCAGCAGGACCGACGGCTGCGTCACCACCGCCCGCGCCAGCGCCACCCGCTGCCGCTCGCCCCCGGAAAGCTGGCTGATACGGCGACCGGCCTTGCCCTCAAGCTGCACCATGGCCAGTGCGCGCCGTGCCTCGGCCAGCGCCTCGGTGCTGTTCACCTTGCGGATCTTCAATCCGTAGGCCACGTTTTCGACCACGCTCATATGCGGAAACAGCGCGTAGGACTGGAAGACGGTGGTGCAGTTGCGCCGGGATGCCGGCAGATGCGCCACATCCTCGCCGCCGATCCGCAGCCGCCGCACCGAGGTTGGCCGCTCAAGCCCGGAAATCACCCGCAGCATGGTGGTCTTGCCCGAACCCGAAGATCCCAGAATCGTCAGGAACTCGCCCTTCGCCGCCGAAAGCGACACATGCGACAGCGCCCGCACATTGCCGTAGTCATGGACGACATCCTCGACTTCGAGCATGGGTTCGGCGCTGGTGCTCATCTTCTCTGATCTCACTCTTGTCTTTCGATTCCGGTTCAGTGCCGCAAAACTGCACCTTCGACCCCTGCGAGCTGGAGCGCGAGGGACAGCGCAATTTCCAGCAGGTCGCGCGACAGCCCTGCCGGATCGGCAAGGCCGGTGCCGGCGCCGCCACTATCCGGGGCGTTCCGGCGCAGGCATCGGCCGGGCGCGCGCAACGCGGCATCGACCATGGCGGTCGCAGCCGTGGCCGGGGCGGAACCGGCAGTCGCTGCCCGGGGTAGCCGGGTGGCGATCCGCTCCAGCCCCACCCCACCGCCCTCGATCACACCACCGGCCCGCGCGGCCCGCAGCAAGGCCACCGCGCGCCGCGCATTTTCCAGCAGCGGGGCCGAATCCGATCCGCGCGCTATGGTGACATCGGCCCATCGGCCCAGAAGCCGTGCGCGGCGGCGCTCGGCATGTTCGCGATCAAAGGGCAGATAGCGGTTCGCCCGGATCGCCGCCTCGGCCGAGGCGATGCGCAGGGCGATCTCGCCCGGATCCCCGGCAATGCCGCCCAGCCGCGCGCGGCCCCCGACAAAGCTGAACCGTTCAGCCCGGCCCAGCATCGTGGGGCGGAACGTGCCGATGGTGCGGCCCTGACTGGCGCAGAGGAGGCTTGCGCCGCAGGCCGCCGCCAGATCGGCAAGGATCTCTGCCCCGCGCGGTCCGGCATCGGAGGGCAGCAGCGCCGCCATGCGCACTACCCCCGCCCGACGGTTGCGCTCGATCAGCGGCAGCGCCTGACCCTCGAAACCGCGCGCCACGATCACCAGTGCCTTGCCGCGTGTGGCAAATGCCTCGATCACAGGGGCAAGTTTCTGAAAATCCGTGAGAAGCTCGTTGGCGACGATCAGGTGAATCCCCTCCATCGCCGCCAGAGGCGGGGTGCCGGCAAAACCGGCCTCGAATTCGAACCCGGTTACGGGAAGCATCTGCGTCTTCGCCCCCTCGTTCAGGCGGATCAGCCCTTCCGGTCCCACGGCGGCATCGGCTTCGGCAAGCAGGTGGCACAGATCGGACGGGAGGCCCGCAGCCGCCAGCAGATCGGCGGCCGGACCGCAGGGTTGGACCTCGGCCGCGAAAGCCGCATCGAGATCGGGGCGCAGATCTTCCAGCGCTGCAGCCAGATGCGTGGGCGCCAGATGCCCCGCCATGGCCCTTTGCGCCTCATGCAGGGCCGCACCTGCCATGACGGCAAGCCGCGCGGTTCCGTCGCCGAACTGCCTTTCGGCATCGACCAGAGTTTCTTTCAGCAGCCGCCCGGCATAGTGGTCCGGGCAGATCCGCCGCGCGATTTCCGAGCCCGTCCGGGCAAAATCGACACGGTTTCCGGTACTGAAGATCACATGCCGCCCTTCGGGGCCGAGCGATGAGGCAATGGCGCGCATCGCGGGCGCCAGCACCGCCGCCATCTCTCTTTGCAGTCCATCCCCGGAAACCGTGCGCATCGGATCACTCCCGCGACAGCCGGCCGACGGCAATCAGGGTGTCATGGACGGCGCGGGCGACCTCGATCGCATTGGGCGTGTCGGAATGGACGCAGATCGACTCTGCCACCACCTTCACATCCTTGCCATTGATCGAACGGGTAAGCCCCAGATCAAGGGCACGGCGCACCTTTTCTGCCACCGCATCGGCAGAGATCGGAGGGTGTTCGCGCGAGATGATCTGGCGGCCCTGGTCGTCATAGTCGATATCGACATAGAATTCGCAGCTGAAGGGGATGCCGCGCCGGGTGAAAACCTCGGACATGCAGCAATCCGCATAGGCGATGACCGGCACACTGAAAACTTCGGCGGCATCGGCGATGCCCTCGGCAATATGTTCCTCGTTCTGCGCCATGCCGAAAAGCGAGCCATGCGGCTTGATATGCGAAAGCTCCACACCCTCGGCACGCAGAAAGCCCATGAGCGCCCCGGTCTGATAGATCGTCAGCGCCGAGACCTCCTCGCGCGTCATGCGCATCGGACGGCGGCCGAACCCCTCGCGGTCCGGCAAGCCGGGATGCGAACCGACGCGAATGCCGGCGGCCTTTGCCAGCCGCACCGTGCGCGCCATGACCACCGGATCCGAGGCATGGAAGCCACAGGCGATATTGGCGTGGGTGACATAGGGCATACAGGCCTGGTCATCACCGAAGCGGTAGATGCCGAAAGCCTCTCCCATGTCGCAATTGATCGTGACCATCAGCCGAACCCGCCCTTTCCAGGTGCTATGAAATATATGATATATCATATGGTGCTGATCGAGGAGTCAACTGAAAACCGCGGTCATATTGCCGATGATATGTGCCGGAGTCCTTGCCGAAAGGGGAGTTGCCCGAAAAGTGATCGCGTGAGCACCTGGGCTATCGGGTGTTTGCGTCATGACTGCCCATCGGTGGCATTGATCCGCGGGACCGGCCGACACGGCCCCGGGTCGGAGCGCGGAAAGTGACGCCGACAGGCCGTGCCGTGCGCGCAGGATGCGATGCTTGCTTGACCCCGCCTTCCCACAGGGCGCATCAAGGCGCGCAGGTGGGGGATGCTGATGGCTATCAATGAAAATCTTCGCGGCGCCGCGTTCATGGCGCTCTCGATGGCGGGTTTCGCCGTTGAGGATATGTGCCTGAAGGCGGCGGCGCGGGCGATGCCTCTGGGGCAGGTGATGCTCATGGTGGGGATTGCCGGGATGATCGTCTTCGCCGTCATGGCAACGCGCCAGAGCGAGGCGATGTTTCATCCGGTGATGATCTCGCGCCCGATGCTGGTGCGATCGGGGTTCGAAATGGTGGGACGGGTCTTCTATGCGCTGGCATTGGCGCTTACGACGCTTTCCACCACCTCGGCCATTCTTCAGGCCACGCCGCTGATGGTGATTGCCGGGGCCGCGTTGCTGTTTCGGGAAAGTGTCGGCTGGCGGCGCTGGTCGGCGGTGCTGATCGGATTTCTGGGCGTGCTTGTCATCCTGCGGCCCGGGCTTTCGGGGTTCTCGACCCTCAGCTTGCTGGCAGTGGCGGGGATGCTGGGTTTTGCCGGGCGCGACCTCGCCACCCGCGCCGCGCCGAAGATGCTGTCGAACCGGCAGCTCGGGATCATGGGCTTTGCGGTGCTGGCGGTCTCTGGCCTGCTGATCCTGTGGCAGGAAGGCGGGCCGCGCCCCACTGATACGGCAGGGCTGGTGCTGGTGGCAGGCACAGCGGCATTCGGCATCTCCGGCTATCATGCGCTCACGGCGGCGATGCGGACGGGCGAGGTCGGCTTCGTCACCCCGTTCCGCTATACGAGGCTGGTCTTCGCGCTGATCCTCGCCATGGTGGTTTTCGGCGAAAGGCCGGACATGGCGACGCTGGCGGGTTCGGCGCTGATTGTCGGCTCCGGCGTCTATGCGCTGCTGCGCCAGCGCCGGGCTCGATCCGTGTGACAGGGCGGGGCTCTGGCAGAGGGGCTGCATGAACCATCGCTTCACCTTTGCGGATGTGCCGCTCGTCGCCTTGCCCTCTGGTGCGCTGTACTGGCCGACGGAGCGGCTTCTGGTGGTGTCGGACCTGCATTTCGGCAAGTCGGCGCGGCTTGCCCGGCGCGGCGGCGCATTGCTGCCACCCTACGAGACGCCGGCGACGCTGGAGCGGCTGGAGGTCGATGTCGGGGCCACCGGCGCTGTGCGGGTTCTCTGCCTCGGCGACAGTTTCGACGATAGCGCGGCTGGCGAGGAAATGGACGAGGCATCGCGGCAGAAGCTCTTGCGGCTGATGGCTGGGCGCGACTGGATCTGGGCCGAGGGCAATCACGATCCGGAGCCGGGAAATTCCGGCGGCAGTCATGTTGCTGAATTCCGGCTTGGCCCGCTGACCTTCCGCCATATCGCACGGCCCGGCGCGGTGGCCGAGGTTTCGGGACATTACCACCCCAAGGCACGGCTGGCCGGCCAGAGCGTGCCCTGCTTCCTCCTTTCGGATCCGGAGCGGCTGATCCTGCCGGCCTATGGCACCTATGCGGGCGGGCTGGATTGCGCGGCCCCGGCACTGGCGCCGTTCGTCGGTCCTGCGGCGCTGGCGATCCTGACGGGCCGGCGCTGTCGTGCCATCCCGATCACCGGCGGTATCGTCCCTCAGACTTCGTGTGGTGCAGGTGGCTGACCGGAAGGTGCAACTGCAGACACCACCGGCGCCGGCGCGGGCGCTATACGACCCTTCATGCCTCGCGCGTGGTCGTGGAGGATGTCCGGGCGACGGCCCAGACGAAGATCATGAGAGCGGGGAACCGATACCCTGCCCTGTCCCCGCCTGTGGCCTTGATGAAACGCCAGCCCCTGCAGTGCCTTGCGCAAACGCAGGGGGGTATTGCCTCCGTCCGGCGGGGCCTCAGGCGGTCAGGCCGGCGGGTTCGGGCAGACCATGGGCCCGGCAGCAGGCGGTAAGCGTATTGGCCAGCAGGCAGGCGATGGTCATCGGTCCCACCCCGCCCGGCACCGGGGTGACGGCGCCAGCCACCGCGACGGCGCTGGCATATTCCACGTCGCCCACCAGCTTCATCTTGCCGTTACGCTCGATCCGGTTGATGCCCACGTCGATCACGGTAGCGCCGGGCTTCACATAGTCGCCGGTGAGCATTTCGGGCCGGCCCACGGCAGCGACGAGGATATCGGCACCGCGGCAAACCGCCGCCAGATCCCGGGTGCGGCTATGCGCGATGGTCACTGTGCAGCTATCGCCCAGCAGCAGCTGCGCCATCGGCTTGCCGACGATATTGCTGCGCCCCACCACCACCGCATTCATCCCGGCCAGCTTGCCGTGATGATCGCGCAGCATCATCAGACAGCCGAGCGGGGTGCAAGGCACCATGCTTTTCTGTCCGGTGCCCAGAAGACCCACGTTCGAGATGTGGAAGCCGTCCACATCCTTGGAGGGCTCGATCGAGTTGATCACCAGTTCCGAGTTCAGATGCGATGGCAGCGGCAGTTGCACCAGAATGCCGTGAACCGCCGGGTCCCTGTTCAGCCGGTCGATGAGCGCCAGCAGATCGGTCTCTGACGTGTCGGCCGGCAGCTTGTGTTCGAACGAGGCCATGCCGACCTCGATCGTCTGCTTGCCCTTCGACGAGACATAGACCTGGCTTGCCGGATCTTCGCCCACCAGAACCACGGCGAGGCCGGGCTGGATGCCGCTTTCGTCCTTCAGCCGTGCCACATGCTCCGCCACCTGCGCGCGCACTTTGGCCGCGAAGGCCTTGCCGTCGATGATTGCCGCCGTCATCCCTGTTTCCTCTCCTCAGTGTTCCACCGCGAAGGCGGCGGTGTAATGATCCATTTGCATCCGGGTCGCCCGCACCGCATTCTTCAGGAGCGTGGCAACCGTCACTGGTCCCACCCCGCCCGGAACCGGGGTGATCCAGCCCGCGACACGAGCGCAGCTTTCGAAAGCGGCGTCACCTACGGTGCGTCCGTCAACCCGGTTGATCCCGATATCGATCAGTGCGGCACCAGGCTTCAGCATCTCGCCGGTCACCAGCCCCGGCTTGCCCACCGCGACGAAGACCGCATCCGCCGCGCGCGAATGCACCGCGACCTGCCGCGTCATGTGGTGGCAGACGGTGACCGTTGCCCCCAGCCCCATCATCAGGAAGGCGATGGGCTTGCCGACGATCTCGGAATGGCCGATCACGCAGACATTCAACCCCTCGATATCGAGCGGCAAGGTCTTGAGCATCTCCACCGCCGCAACCGCCGTGCAGGGGCCGAGCGCGATGTCGTTATAGACGATATTGCCGATGGAGGAGGGGTGCATCCCCTCCACGTCCTTCAGCGGATGCACCGCCTTCTGCAGAGTTTTCACCGGAATATGCGGCGGCATCGGGCGCTGAATGATGATGCCGTTGACCCGCGGGTCGGCATTGAGACCGACCATCACGCCGGTCAACTGTTCAAGACTGATGGTGGCGGGGTAGGTGCGCGCCTCGAAAGCCACGCCCGCCGCCTCGGCATGGCGCTGCTGGTTGCGGACGTAAAGCTCCGCCGCCGCCACATCGCCGACCGAGATCGACACGAGGCGCGGCGTCCAGCCCTTTTCCGACAGTTCCGCCGCCTCAGCCCGGACCTCGTTCACCATGCGCGCCGCAATGGCCTTGCCGTCGATCAGGGTTGCCGTCATTGCTCTCTATGGTCCTTCGGAGGCAGGGGGCGCGGCGTATGCGCCTCATAACGATAACAGGTCAGGAACGGCCGCCAGATCGCCGCGAGAGCGCGGTATGCCAAGCGGACGGCCCGGGGCCCGAACCAGTTTACAGACGCCCCGAGGTGGATGACGGTCAGCCCGAAACATCATGGGCTCACCTTGGCAAACGGCGCGAACTGCCAGAAGAATCCCACGAAATCCCCGAGAAACGGCTCGACCGAGACGCGGATCGGGAACAGCACCACGAGCGGTTCGGCAGTCCGTCCACCCGGTTACCCGTGATGCACCTATCCGGGGTGCCCCTCACCGTCCCAACACCCGCTCTTCGCGGGTGATCGACCATTCGATCATCTGCCGCCAGAGCCCTTCCACCAGATCCGGGTCGAGCCCCTCAGCCTCGGCCCGATGCCGCACCCTGGCCACCACCTCCTCGACGCGGGTATCGATACGGGCGGGTAGACCCTCGGCGGGCTTGAGCTCGGCGGCCCGGTCGATGTAGCTGGCCCGTTGTTTCAGCATCATCACGATCCGGGCGTCCAGGGCATCGATCTCGGCGCGCAGCTCGGTCATGTTGCGGCAGTCGGGCGGGGCCTTCATCGCTTTCTCCCTTGAAGGGTTTCCCGCGAGGTAATCCCTCGCGGGAGCGATGGCAAGGTGGCCCCGCCGCCGGATCAGAACAGCCCTTCGACGTGACCCTGATCGTTCAGGCGGATCACCTCGGCGCTCGGCACCTTGGGCAGGCCGGGCATTGTCATGATCTCGCCACAGATCACCACGATGAAGCCTGCGCCCGCTGACAGCCGCACCTCGCGCACCGGCACGGAATGGCCGGTCGGCGCGCCGCGAAGGTTCGGGTCGGTGGTGAAGCTGTATTGGGTCTTGGCCATGCAGATCGGCAGATTGCCATAGCCCGCCGCTTCCCAGGCCTTGAGCTGGTCGCGGATCGACTTGTCGGCCACCACATCGTCGGCATGGTAGATGCGCTTGGCGATGGTCTCGACCTTCTGGAACAGGGCCATGTCGTCGGGATAGAGCGGCGAGAAGTTGGCCACGCCGCTTTCGGCGAGCTGCACGACCTTGTGCGCCAGATCCTCGATCCCGGCCGAGCCATTGGCCCAGTGCTTGCACAGGATCGCCTCGGCGCCCTGTTCGGCGACATAGGCCTTCACTGCCTGCACCTCGGCGTCGGTATCACTGTAGAAGTGGTTGATCGCCACCACGACCGGCACACCGAAACCCTTCACATTGGCGATGTGGCGGCCAAGGTTCGGGCAGCCCTTCTTCACCGCATCGACATTCTCGGCGCCCAGATCGGCCTTGGCTACGCCGCCATTCATCTTCATCGCGCGCACGGTGGCCACGATCACCGCCGCCGAAGGCTTCAGTCCGGCCTTGCGGCACTTGATGTCGAAGAACTTCTCGGCGCCGAGATCGGCACCGAAGCCGGCTTCGGTCACCACATAGTCCCCCAGCTTCAGCGCCGTCCTGGTGGCAATGACCGAGTTGCAGCCATGGGCGATGTTGGCGAAAGGCCCGCCATGCACGAAGGCCGGGTTGTTCTCCAGCGTCTGCACGAGGTTCGGCTGCATCGCATCTTTCAGCAGAACCGTCATTGCGCCATCGGCCTTCACGTCGCGGCAATAGATCGGCTTGCGGTCGCGAGTATAGGCAATCACGATATCGCCCAGACGGCGCTGAAGATCCTCCAGATCGTTCGAAAGGCACAGGATCGCCATGACTTCCGAAGCAACAGTGATGTCGAAGCCGGTCTGGCGCGGGAAGCCGTTCGACACGCCGCCAAGGCTCACTACGATATCGCGCAGCGCGCGGTCGTTCATGTCCATCACCCGGCGCCACACCACGCGGCGCTCGTCGATGCCGAGGCTGTTGCCCCAGTAGATGTGATTGTCGATCATCGCCGACAGCAGGTTATGCGCCGAGGTGATCGCGTGGAAGTCGCCGGTGAAGTGGAGGTTCATCTCCTCCATCGGCACGACCTGTGCCATGCCGCCGCCGGCGGCGCCGCCTTTCATCCCGAAATTCGGGCCGAGCGAGGCTTCACGGATGCAGATCACCGCCTTCTTGCCGATGCGGTTCAGACCGTCGCCCAGACCCACGGTGGTGGTGGTCTTGCCCTCGCCCGCCGGGGTCGGGTTGATCGCGGTCACGAGGATCAGCTTGCCATCAGGCCGACCGGCGAGCGAGCGGATGAACTCCTGGCTCACTTTTGCCTTGTCATGGCCGTAAGGCAGAAGATGCTCGGTCGGAATGCCAAGCTTGGTGCCGATTTCCTGGATCGGCTTCTTCTTGGCTTCACGCGCAATCTCGATATCGGTCTTGAAGGCCATAAGTGTCTCCCTTGGGTGTGGCACCCCAGTTTACCATTATCCGCACGATACCGACATGGGCAGGGCGTCATAGGACGGATTCCGACCTAAGCCCGTAAAAAATCGCCAGCCGGAGTTTCCGATGGGAACGAAGCGGGGTAATGCGGAAATTTTTCATGCCAGGAAAAATTTGGAGCGAAGGGGCCGCAGAAATAACGGCAAAGCGCCGAATCTCCTGCGGACAAGTGAACGATGCCTTTGGCGGAGCCATCATGCCCCTGTTCCGACCGGGCCGGAAATGGCGGAAATGGCCGACGTCTTCGGTTCAAATCCGCGCGACGAGAAACAGCCGGCGGAACGGGAACAGCGCTCCGCCCGTGGGCAGCAGCGGATAGGCCGCAGCCAGTGCGGCATCATAGGCGGCGGTGAAGGCCGTGGCCTCGTCTGGCGAGAGTGGGGCCAGCCAGGGCCGCATGGCGGCGCTTTCGGTAAAGCCGCGCACCGGATGGCCCTGTGCCGCCGGTCCGAGATGCTGGAGATAGTCGGTCTCCCAGACCGACACTGCCGCACGGGGGGCCAGCAGCCGCCAATATTCGGCGGGGGTGCCGACCGGGGCCTCGGGCGGCGCGGTCCCGAAACGGCCGGGGAACATCGCCAGCGCAATCTCTCGCAGCAGGCGGTGCGAGGGCTGGCCATGGTTGCGCGGCATCTGCACTGCCAGCACCCCGCCGGGAGCAAGAAGGCCGAGCAGGCGCGGCAGCAGCGTCTCGTGCTCGCCCAGCCAATGCAGCGCGGCGTTGGAAAAGATCAGCGCGGGCGCTATCTCGGGCTGCCATCCGGCGATGTCAGCGCAACTCAGCGCCCGGTAGCAGCCGGTTGCCTTCGCCTCGTTCAGCATCGCGGGCGAGGCGTCCACCCCCTCGATCCTGCCGGGAAAGCGAGCGGCCAGCGCCGGCCCGACCCCGCCATTGCCACAACCCAGATCGACCACCGGCCCCGCCGGGATCTCGTCCACCTGTGCCAGAAGATCAAGCGCAGGTCGCAGCCGCAGCCCGGCATGGCGGGCATAGGAGGCCGGCGACCAGTCGCTCATGCGGTGGGTTCCGGCTCCATCCCGCCCTCGGAGGTCGCGGCCTTGGGCCGGGTCTTCGGGATGGCGATCACAGAAGAGGAGCCGCTATCGCCCGAAGGGCTGTCACCGCCGCCGCCCAGCGTCTCTCCCGACGTCACCTTGCGGATCTCGTCGCCGGTCAGCGTTTCGTATTCCAACAGGCCCTTGGCCAGCCGCTCGAATTCTTCCGATTTCTCCAGCAGGATCGCGCGGGCGCTCTCGTAGCCCTCGCTGATAAGGTGCTTCACCTCGTCCTCGATCAGCTCTTTGGTATGGGCAGAGACCGAGAAGCCGGCGGTATTGCCCTGATAGCCTTCGTGTGCCTCGGCATAGTCGATATTGCCGACCTTGTCGGACATGCCCCAGCGCATCACCATGGCGCGGGCGAGGCTCGATGCCTGCTGGATGTCGCCTGCCGGACCGGAAGACACGCCTTCCTCGCCATATTTGATGATCTCGGCAGCCTTGCCCGCCATGGTCATGGCGATTTTCTGCTTGGCTTCGTCTTTGTGCATGTTCAGCCGGTCCATCTCGGGCAGGCTGACCACCATGCCGAGCGCGCCGCCGCGCGGGATGATGGTGGCCTTGTAGACCGGATCGCATTTCGGCAGCGCCATGCCGACGATGGCGTGGCCGGCCTCGTGATAGGCGGTCTTTTCCTTCTGATCCTGCGTCAGCACCATGGAGCGGCGCTGCGCGCCCATCATCACCTTGTCCTTGGCGTTCTCGAAATCGTCCATGGTGACGAAACGCCGGCCCACTCGGGCCGCCGTCAGCGCGGCCTCGTTCACCAGGTTCATCAGGTCGGCGCCGGAAAAGCCGGGCGTGCCGCGTGCGATGGTGCGCAGATCGACATCGGGGCCAAGCGGCACCTTGCGGGCATGGACGGTGAGGATCTTCTCGCGCCCCTTGATGTCGGGGTTCGGCACATGGATCTGCCGGTCGAAACGGCCGGGGCGCAGCAGCGCCGGATCCAGAACATCCTTGCGGTTGGTGGCGGCGACCATGATCACGCCATCGTTGGCCTCGATCCCGTCCATCTCGACCAGAAGCTTGATGAGGGTCTGTTCGCGCTCGTCCTTGCCGCCGCCGATACCGACGCCGCGCGCCCGGCCCACCGCGTCGATCTCGTCGATGAAGACGATGCAGGGGGCATTCTTCTTCGCTTGCTCGAACATGTCACGCACCCGCGATGCGCCGACGCCCACGAACATTTCCACGAAATCGGAGCCCGAGATGGTGAAGAAAGGCACTCCCGCCTCGCCCGCGATGGCGCGCGCCAGCAGGGTTTTGCCGGTGCCGGGGGGCCCCACCAACAGTGCGCCCTTCGGGATCTTGCCGCCCAGTCGCGAAAATTTCTGTGGGTTACGCAGGAACTCCACCATCTCCTCAAGTTCTTCCTTGGCCTCGTCGATCCCGGCCACGTCGTCGAAGGTGACGCGGCCCTGTTTCTCGGTCAGCAGCTTGGCGCGGGACTTGCCGAAGCCCATCGCGCCGCCGCGCCCACCGCCCTGCATCCGGTTCATGAAGAAGATCCAGATGCCGATCAGCAGGATGAAGGGTAGCCAGATGCCCAGCAGCGACATGAAGCCCGATTGCTCCTGCGGTTCGGCCCGCACTTCAACGCCCTTGGCGATCAGCCGTTCGGTGATCGACTCTCCCTGCGGCTTCACGGTGGCGTAGGTATTGCCGTCCTTGCCGCGGATTACCACCCGCTCGCCATCCAGCGTCACGCTCGCCACCTGGCCCTCATCGACGCGCGCGATGAACTCGGAATAAGACAGGTTGCGCGAGGAGTTCGTTGTCGTTCCGCCGCTGAACATGTTGAACAGCGCCAGAATCAGCAGAAAGAGAACGACCCAGAAAGCGATGTTTCGTGCGTTACCCACGAGGGAACTCCTTGAATGCGGACGCACGGACGGCTGCAGCCGAGCGGCGTTCAGCCTAAAATAGACATATGGCGGACGGGTTCAATGTGCCAAAATGAACAATCGGAAGGTTGGCTCCAGCCGCGCCGACCAGCCGGGCCCCTCTCCGGCCAGCGGAGCCGCGACCAGATCCGTCCCGTGCCAGACCGCAGGCGAAACGATGAGCGCCGCGCGCGGGCCATGATCGCGCCAGCCGGGGCAGCGCCGCAGCCCCTCGGCGCCGAGGGCGGCGATGGTCATTGCGGGCTCCGCCGGCCCCTCGACCCGCCAGCGGTGATCCCAGATCCCGCCGAAGGGCACCGGTCCCATGACGGCGCGCGGTTCGCGGATGATGGTGATCCGCTCCCCCCGTCTCCGGAACTGCACCCCGCCCAGCGTGGCATCCCGCCCGGCCGCCAGCGCTGTGATCAGCCGCAGGATCTGTTCGGATCGTGGCGGATAGTCCGCGCCATTCATCCAGCGGATCGCGTGGATGAGGAGCCGCCGTTCAAGCTCGGGGCCGATCGGTGGCAAGCTCAGTGCGCCGGCCTGCTCGGTGACATCGGCATCGGCCAGCCGCGCCAGCGCGGATTGCAGACCACCGCGCGCCTGCGCAAGATGGGTGGTGCTGGCCAGAATGCGTTCGACCGTGATCCCCAGCGGCTTCATCGCTTTCAGCACGCGGCGGGCCCTGACGCGGGTGAAGCGGTCATCGTCGTTCGACGGATCGTCGATCCAGGCCAGCCCATTGCGGCGCAGATAGTCCCGCAGTCCCTTCCGTGTCTGCTGCCAGAGCGGGCGGTTCCAGCGGATTCCGTGTTCCGCCCAGCCCGGCCGCATCCCGCAAAGGCCGTCAAGGCCGGCTGCGCGCGCGAGGTTCATCAGGAAGGTCTCCGCCTGATCGTCGGCGGTATGGCCAAGCGCCACATCATCAATTCCGCGCGCCCGGGCCCATTGCGCGATCAGCAAAAGCCGCGCGCGCCGGGCCTGATCCATCAGATTGCCGGTTGCCTGCGGCCCCCGCCAGCGCAACGTGTCATGTGGAATGCCGAGGCCAGCGCAGAAGGCAGCGACACCCGCTGCCTCCGCCGCCGCTTCCGGACGCAGGCCGTGATCCACCGTGATGGCATGGAGGGCAAATCCGACATGGGGCGCGACGCGGTGCAGCAGATGCAAAAGCGCCATCGAATCGCCACCGCCCGAAACCGCCACGCCGACCGGAACGGGCGCGGCCGCGCCGCGTCGTGCCGGAAGGAATGCATCGGCTGCAGCGCGAAGGAGAATGGCATCCTCCCCTCCGGACGGTGGCCATTCGTTCACCGGCAGGCCAACCCCGCCAGTCTGTCCTGCGCCTCTGTTGCAGGGGGCGAGGCGGGGAAGCGGACGCCGACCTCTTGCAAGGTCATGCAAGCCTCGGAGATCTGACCCAGATCGGCCAGCCCGCCACCAAGTTTCAGCAGCGCCTCGCCGGCCTTCGGCCCCTCGGGCTGGCCGGAGAAGGCTTCCAGCCAGGCGCGGGCGGCATTGGCGGTGTCGCCGCCCTGCTTCAGCGCATCCCCTCGCAGGATCTGCGCCTCCTGCATCAGGGGGCTGCCCGGGTAGGTTTGGGCAAAGGCCGCAAACTTTTCCGCGGCGGCGCGAAAGTCACCTTGACCGAGCACCTCCCTGGCCCGGTCAAAATCCGCCTGTTCGCCGATGGCAAGCTCGGCTCCCCCGGCGGTGGGGGCGGTGGAGAGAGGAGCGGTGGGCGTAGCGCCCCCGCCCAGTGGCTTGGCCGGCGGCAGGGCACCGGGATCGCCGCCCTCGAGCTCGGTCACCCGGAACTCCAGATCGCCCATGCGGTTGGTGCCGTCGGCGATCACCCGGTTCACCTTCAGTTCCACCTGCTCGGCCTGCGCGGTCAGCCGCATCAGTGCCGCTTCGATGGAGTCGAGCCGCTCCAGCGCATTGGCCCCGGCGACGCCGTTCTGCAGGGCGCCGGTGGTCACGAGCTCTTGCTTCAGGCCGGTGAACTGCGCATCCAGCGCGGCCAACTCGGCCTTGATGTCGGCCAGTGTCTGCGCCCGGCTCTGCGCGAAGGCGGATCCGGAGAGCAGCAGAACGGCCAGCGCGGCGAGGCGCAGTTTCATCGGATCAGGCCCCCGCCCCCATCGACAGCACCGTCACGGCGCGGCGGTTCTTCGAGAAGCAGGCCTCGGACGGGCAGACCTCGACAGGGCGCTCCTTGCCATAGGAGATCGTGCGCATCCGGCCCCCTGCCACGCCTTGCGAGATCAGGAAATTCTGCACTGCGCTGGCCCGGCGGGCACCAAGAGCGAGGTTGTATTCCCGTGTGCCCTGCTCGTCGGCATGGCCTTCGATGATGATGGCGTAGTCGCGGTTCTGCTGCAGCCATTGTGCCTGACGGGTCAGGATGCCGCGTGCCTCGTCCGAAAGCGTGGACTGGTCGACGAGGAAGAATACCCGGTCGCCCAGCGTCTGCTGGAAATAGGCAATGGAGGTCGGATCGTTCGGCCCGCCAAGGCCGCTTGCCCCGATGCCGCCCGCGCCGCCCATGCCCCCCGCACCGCCGGCGCCGCCCGCCCCGTAACGGTCGGGATTGTTGCAGGCCGCGAGGCCGAGCACGGCCACCAGCAGCAGAGCCTTCGAAACATACGCCATCTCATTGTCCCTTTTTCGTTGGATGCCGGCCCGATGGGCGCAGCGTATCAGGTTCGGGTGACCGGGGGAATTGCCGACCGCGCATGCCTCGTCACGGCAATAGCGGCGACCAGGCCGGATCGGAGGCTGCGCCATTGACCGGCACCCGGCGCAGGTTGCGCCCGGTCACGTCGACGGAATAAAGTGCCGGCTCGCCGCCGGCATCCTGCCGGGTGAACATCAGCACGCGGCCGTTCGGCGCCCAGGTCGGACCCTCATCCAGGTAAGAGGCGGTCAGCAGCTTCTCCTCGCTGCCATCGGCCAGCATGACGCCGATATGGAAGCGCCCGCCATTCTGCTTGGTGAAGGCGATATAGTCGCCGCGCGGGCTCCAGACCGGGGTGCCGTAGCGCCCGGCGCCGCTCGAAATCCGGCGCGGCTCGCCGCCGTTCGCAGACATGACGTAAAGCTGCGGCCCGCCGGTGCGGTCGCTCTCGAACACGATCTGGCTGCCATCTGGGCTGAAGGAGGGGGCGGTCTCGATCGCTGGCGAATTGGTAAGCTGGCGCAGCCCGCCGCCATTCGCATTCAGCGCGTAGATGTCGGTATTGCCGCCGCGCTCCAGGCTGAACACCACGGTCTGCCCATCGGGCGAAAAGCGCGGTGCGAAGGTCATGGTGCCGGGTTGCTCTCCCAGGCTCTTGATCGCGAGGTTGCCGACATTCATCAGATAGATCTGCGGAAAGCCCGAGGAGTAGGAGGTGAAGAGGATGCGGTCACCGGTAGGCGAGAAACGCGGTGCCAGCACGATGGAGGAGGAATCTGTCAGGTAGCTGACATTCGCCCCGTCGTAATCCATCACGGCGAGCCGTTTCTGCCGCTGGTTCTTCGGGCCGTTTTCCGCGACGAACACCACGCGGCTGTCGAAATAGCCGCTCTCGCCGGTGATCCGGCTGTAGACGGCATCGGCCACCTTGTGCGCCATGCGCCGCCAGCTGTCGGAAGTGCCGACGAATTGCAGCCCCTCGCCCAGCTCGCCATTGGCGAAGACGTCATGCAGGCGGAATTTCACCACCACCTGGCCGCCCGAGCTCTGTACCGCCCCGGTAACCAGCGCCTGCGCGTTGATCGCCTGCCAGTCGGGATAGGAAACCGGCGCACCGAACGAGGTGATCCGTTGGATATAGGCGTTCTGCGGAATGCGCTCGAAAAGGCCGGTATTGGCCAGATCGGCCGCCACCACCTCGGAAATCTGCGCGGCAAGATTGCCTGCGCCGCCTTCATCGACGAAGGTGGGCAGCGCGAAGGGCATCGGCTCGATGACCGGCTCTCCCAGCCTGATCGACAGCCGCGCCTCTGCCCCGGTTGCGGCCAGTATCGGTGCCAGCCCAGAGACCGCGAGGATCGCGGCGGTTAGAAATCGGCGGAAACGGCTCATCTGCCCCTCGTTCCTGTTGCTGCGGCTGAGTTAACCGTCAACCTGCATTCTGCCTGCCACAAGGGAAAAGTGCCGCAGCCCCTTCCCGGTTCTGCCGGGGTCGACCCGGGAAATATCCGTGCGCCGCAACGGTCCGGACGGCGAAAGGAGAGGGCTTGCGTCACAGCCCCACCCTCCCTTTGTCGAAGATCAGCTCCAGCTCTCTCCATGTCTCGTATTTCTCGTCCGGCAGCGGGAAGCCGCCCGAGCCACAGCGCAGGATAGCGCGGCGCGCCGCCTCGAAAGCCTGCCTTGTGGCCGCATCCGAAGCATCGGAGCGGGCAAGCTCGACAGAGGTCGAGACCGGCTTCCTGTCCCGGCCGATGGTGACATGAACGGTGATGACGGCACGCTGCGCTTCGGTAGAGAGCGCCGCCACATTCCAGCAGCGCTCCACCGCGACGCGCATCGCGTCGATTTCGCCCGCTGCCATCGGCGGGCCATTGGCGGCAAGGCCGCGCGCCGGCGGCGCATCGGTATTGGCCGCCTGCGCATTGCTGGCCGCGGATTGATCCTGCGCCGCCGCCGCGGCCATGGCCTCGGCCAGTGCTGCATCGGTGGCCTGCCGATCGGCCTGCGAGCGATCGGCATTTTCCGACTGCGCGGTCTGCCGCGGCGGCTCCGGTTGCGTCTGTGCCTGTGCCTGTGCCTGCGGCTGGCGCGGGCGTGAGCGGGGGCGCATCGAGGCGGTGGGGGCGAGTTGCGGCACATCTGCCGCCTCGGTCACGGTTTCGGTTGTGGCCTCGGGGGGGGCCGTGGCCTGCTGTTCCTCTGTGACCACCGGCGCTTCGGGTTCGGCCTGCTCCACCACGCGCTCCTGCACCTGCTCGGCTTCGGGCACATCTTCCTCGGGCGCGTCCTGCGGCGCGGGTGCGATGCGTTGCGCCGGGCGCGGGCGCGGCATGACCGAGGACGGGAGCACCGCAACCGGCTGCTCCTGCTCGGCGGGGGGCGCCACGGGCTCGGGCACTTCCAGCGGCTGCGCGATATCGGCCTCGGGGATCGCCTCAGGCGCCGGTTGGGGGTTCGGCTCGGGCTGAGACTCTGGCACCGGCGGCGGGGCCTCCTCGGTCACCGTCGCAGGTTCATCGGCGGGTGGCTGTGGCCGCTCCGGCGGACGGGGTGGGGCGGGGCTTTCGACCGGCGCTTCGGTCGCTGCCCGGACACCGCCGGCCGCGGTTTCCATCGCTGCGAATTCTTTCGGAGTGATGGTGGAGACCGCCATCGACACCGGCTCGGGTGCTTCGGGCGGGCTGAACAGGATGTCGCCGAACAGGATCCACAGGATCAGGACGAGATGCCCCGCAGCGGAGATCCAGAAGCTCTTGTCGACATCGCTTGCCCAGGACCGCAGCATCTGCCCGCCCTATTCGTTCGGCGCGGCGCCGGCGCCGCCGGCCTCAGCCCCCATCAGCGGGCCGTAGCCATCGGGCACCAGTCCGATA
>JAIRJX010000366.1 GCA_031260425.1 Gemmobacter sp. | reverse complement strand
CTGGTGAGGATATCGCGTGCGGTCTGCGCCATGTCACGCTCGGCAAGGCTTTGGCCGACCTCAACTTCCTTGGCGACGAGGAAGGTATTGGCCATGCCGCCACCGATCACCAGATGGTCCACCTTGTCGACCAGATTGCCCAGGAGGTCGAGCTTGGTCGAGACCTTGGCGCCACCCACCACCGCCACAACCGGCCGCTCCGGCTGGCCCAGCGCCGCCTCCAGCGCGCGCAACTCCGCCTCCATCAGCCGTCCGGCAGCCGAGGGCAACAGATGCGCGATGCCGGCAGTCGAGGCATGGGCGCGATGCGCGGCTGAAAAGGCGTCGTTGACGTAGACATCCCCCAGCGCCGCCATCTCACGCGCGAGGGCTTCATCATTCTTCTCCTCGCCCGGATGGAAGCGGGTATTCTCCAACAGGACCACGGCATCGCCCGCCGCCGCGATCGCCTCACGCGCAGGCGCATCAATGCAATCGGCGCCGAATACCACCTTCAGGCCAAGCGCCGCCTCCAGCGCCGGCACCACCTGACGCAGGCTCATATGCGGCACCACCTTGCCCTTCGGCCGGTCGAAATGCGCCAGCAACACGACCTTGCCGCCAGCCGCCCGGATGTCCTTCACCGTCGGCACGATCTTCTCGATCCGCGTCGCATCGGTCACCATGCCGTTTTCCATCGGCACGTTGATGTCCACGCGGACGAGCACGGTTTTGCCCTTCAGCTCCATCTCGTCGAGCGTCTTCCAAGCCATCTGAGCCTCCTCAATCGGTCGTTCCTCTTTCCGCCGAAGCGGGGGCCGCGTCAACCGATCACGCGCCTTTGTGCTTCCCCTTCGTGCCGCACGCCGTTACGTTGCCCGCCGTAAAAGAGGAGACACCGCATGGCCGAAATCAAGGACCCGGAAAACACCATCATCATGACGCTGAAGGATGGCGAGGTGGTGATCGAACTGCTGCCCGAGGTGGCACCGAAACATTCGGCCCGGATGAAGGAACTGGCCCGCGCCGGCACCTATGACAACGTGTGCTTCCATCGCGTGATCGAGGGGTTCATGGCCCAGTCCGGCGATGTCGAGAATGGCAATATGGAAAAGGACTTCAATCTGCGCCGCGCCGGCACCGGCGGCTCGGATCTGCCGGACCTGCCGGCAGAGTTCTCCAAGCTGCCGCATGACCGCGGCACGTTGGGGGCCGCGCGCTCGCAGAACCCGAACTCGGCCAACAGCCAGTTCTTCATCAACTTCAAGGACAACCATTTCCTGAACGGGCAATATACCGTCTATGGGCGGGTGATCTCGGGGATGGAACATGTCGACCGCATCACCCGCGGCGAGCCGCCGGCCAGCCCCGACCGCATGATCAGCGTCAAGGTGGCCGCCGATGTCGCGTAAGCTCCTGCTCGCGGCCCTCGCCCTCATCGCGGCACCTGCCTTTGCGCAGGACGTGAAGGACACGCCCGGCCCCAATCTGGTGATCGAGGTGGACGGCACCGTGAAGGGCGAGGTGGTGATCGACCTCCTGCCGGACGTGGCGCCGAAACATGTGGCGCAGATCGTCGCGCTGGCCAGGGAAGGTGCCTATGACGATGTGGTGTTCCATCGCGTCATCGACGGCTTCATGGCCCAGACCGGCGACGTGCAGTTCGGCAAGAACGGTGGTACTCCGCAGGCCGGCATGGGCGGCTCCAAGCTGCCCGATCTGCCGGCGGAATTCTCCGACCTGAGCTTCGACCGCGGTATTGTCGGTATGGCGCGCTCGCAGGATCCGAATTCGGCCAACAGCCAGTTCTTCATCATGTTCGCCCCGGCCCCGCATCTCGACGGGCAATATACCGTGGTGGGCCGGGTGCTTTCAGGCATGGATGTCGTGGACGCGATCAAGAAGGGCGGCGGCGGCAATGGCCAGGTGTCACAACCCGACCGTATGGCGAAAGTGATGGTCCAAGAGTAGTGATCGAACGACAAGGGGGGCTTTCCGCCCCCCAACGGTGCCTTCGGCACCTCCCCCCGAGAGCATTTTCATCAAAGAGCAAAGGCAATGATGTCATTTCCTGGAGGAGTGTATGCGGTTTTTCGGCCCATCGCCCTTCACTTTAAAATCCGCTGATGGAGATGCGCCTCACAAAATCTCATGGCGAGCCGAAATCTGTTTCCGTGCCCAGAGTGCGAGCCATGACGATCAGCGGATTGTGTAATTTTCTCGACATATCAGCGCAACGTTGGTACAAATGGCGTCAGGATCGAGATGATTTGAGAGACGTCATCGCGAGAGTCGAGCAGATCATCAGCACGCAGAAATTCGAGGGTGCGGCGGCTGACCTGTTGAACCATAACATCATCTCGCGTGAGTTGGGCCTCGCTGATCGGCGGGAGCTATCCGGCCCCGGCGGCGGACCGGTGCAGATCGTCATCACCCCGGTTCCGGCCGGAGTGTTTTTCGAGCCGCAGGAGAAAACCGACGAGTGACAGCGATACTGGGCCTGCTGCAACTGCTCGCGCTCGCTGGTATGGTCGCCGCCGGGATCCTGCTGGGCCCGTATGCGGTTTACTGTGTGGTTTACATCATCGATCTGATCGTGAGGGTGGCAGGCCAGATCGTGAGGGCGTTCCTGCTCATAGCGCTGGAAATCCTGCAATTTCCATTCCGCGCTGTCGGATATGTAATCGGCGCGTGCATGGCTGAGCAGCAGGTCATCGCCACGGACACGAACCCGGAGCCATCCCCGGACCCGGCTCCGGTCGCCCCGCGCAAACCGGCGAGCCACCACGTCCAGCGGCATTGCTCGTTCTGCGGCGGGGCCGTCCAGCGCGGCAGACAGCGCTGCAACGGCTGCGGCGCGCCCATTATAGCCGCATAGCCGCATCAGATCACCCCGCCCGACCAATCCCAGGCATCGCACATCACAAATCCAGATATCGGGGCGGAGGGCAGCATGGCCGACCTTAAGATGGAACTCGCAGTTTGCTGAGCCTGATGGGCCGTCGTCCGGTGAAGTTCCGGAAGCTCTTGATGCTGTCCGTCGAAGGAAACGGCCCATTGGACCGTTTCCTGGCCCCTCTGACCATGCCCCGTTCCCGGGTCGGTCTTCGGGCGGGCCCTCCTGACGCGCAGTCGGCAGCGGTATCCGTCATCGACCAGCCCGTCATGGCCGCGCCGGCTATCCGAGGAGACGGTGGCCTGAGGCGTGATCCATGCCCATACAAGCCTTTGAAATGTATTATTATTGCCGGGGATGACCCGGGCGGGTTGAGCCGAAAGCGGCTTTCATCGACCACGATGGAGCCATCCGGGCAAGCACCGTTTGGCGGGCGGCGGCGGCGCGCGACAGGCGGTAATATCGGTTAACGATGATGCGCCTGGGAGGCCGTCGGATCGGCCACGAGGGCGCGAAGCGGCTTTTCCAGGCGATAGCGAGATAACGCATTCTTCTTGCTAACTGAAAGCGCATATCCCGCCGGGATCTTCGGACTGGAGCCTCCGAACGGATGACGGCAACAGGTCGTTGCACCTTGGCGAGATACTCTCGGGGGCGAGCCGCGCCGGGAAAACCATCCGGTGGATGGTCTTCAGTGGCGAATGGCCGCAGGCCGAGGGCGCGGAGCGCCCTTTTCCGTCAGCCCAGCACCACCAGCGCATGGCGTTTGCGCCCGGCGGTCAGCTTCAGCGGTGCCGCCAGATCGCCGGCATAGAGCTTCTGCCCGGCATCCAGCACCGGCGCGTCATTGAGCCGCGCGCCGCCCTCGGTGATCAGCCGCTTGGCCTCCTTGCCTGAGGGAACGAGGCCCGCGCGCACGAATAGCTGCGCGACCGTGACCCCGTCAGCCAAATCGGCCCGGTCCAGCGCTACGGTCGGCAGGTCAGCGCCAATGCCCCCCCTCTCGAAGACTTCGCGCGCAGTGGCTTCGGCGGCGGCGGCGGCGTCAGCACCGTGCAGCAGCGCCGTCACCTCATTGGCGAGAATGATCTTCGCGCCGTTGATCTCCGCTCCCCGGAGCGCGCCGAGCCGGTCGCACTCCTCGACCGGAAGTTCGGTATAGAGCTTCAGGAAGCGACCGATATCGGCATCGGTGGTGTTGCGCCAGAACTGCCAGAACTCGTAGGCACCCAGCATCTCGGCGCTGAGCCAGACTGCGCCGGAGGCGGACTTGCCCATCTTGCGTCCGTCCGAGGTGGTGAGCAGCGGTGAGGTGAGGCCGTAGATCTCTCTGTCCAGCACTCGGCGGGTCAGGTCGATACCGTTGACGATATTGCCCCACTGATCCGACCCGCCCATCTGGAGCAGACAGCCATAACGGCGATGGATTTCAAGGAAATCATATGCTTGCAGGATCATGTAGTTGAATTCCAGGAAGGACAGGCTCTGTTCCCGATCCAGCCGCGATTTCACCGACTCGAAGCTCAGCATCCGGTTCACGCTGAAATGCCGCCCGATATCGCGCAGGAAATCCAGGTAGTTCAGGCTGTCGAGCCATTCGGCATTGTTGAGCATGATCGCGCCATCCGGCGCATCACCGTAGTCGAGATAGCGGGCGAAGACCTGTTTCATGCCCGCGATATTCTCGTCGATCTTCTCGGGTGTCAGCAGCGGGCGCTCGTCGGCGCGGAAGCTCGGATCACCCACCTTGGTGGTGCCGCCGCCCATCAAGGTGATCGGCTTGTGCCCGGTCTTCTGCAACCAGCGCAGCATCATGATGTTCAGCAGATGCCCGACATGCAGCGAGGCCGCCGTCGCGTCATAGCCGATATAGGCCGGCACCACACCCTTGACCAGCGCTTCGTCCAGCCCCTGATAATCGGTGCAATCGGCCAGGTAGCCGCGCTCGATCATCACGCGCATGAAGTCCGATTTCGGGTGGTAGGTCATGGCTCTCTCGTGCATTTTAAGGGCAAGGGTTCCTATAGCGATACGGGGGCAAGAGGGGAAGTGCCTTGGGGAAAGCCATGTTGAAAGCGGGACCGGTCTGGGCGCTCGGCGCGATGTCGGGTACCTCGCTCGACGGGGTGGACGCCGCACTGGTGTTGACCGATGGCGAACGGATCCTCGATTTCGGCGAGACCGGCTATCGCCCCTATGATGAGGGGGAGCGCGCTGTGCTGCGGGCAGCCCTCGGGCATTGGCCCGGCACCCCGGAGGCGGAAGCTGCCGCCGAGGTGGTCGAGACGGCACATGCCGAGCTGCTCAGCCAGTTCGGCGCGGCGGCGCTGGTGGGGTTTCACGGCCAGACGCTGGCACATGAGCCGGGTGGGCGCGGCACCCATCAGGCCGGCTCCGGCGCCGTTCTGGCCGAGGTGCTGGGCCTGCCGGTAGTGTGGGATTTCCGCACCGCCGATGTGGTGCTGGGCGGGCAGGGGGCGCCGCTCGCGCCGTTCTTCCATTTCGCGCTGGCCCGGCATGTCGGAGCTGGTGAGCCGGTCGCCTTCCTCAATCTCGGCGGAGTCGCCAATGTCACCTGGGTCGATCCGATGAGAGCTGCGCCCGAAGCAGAGGGTGCCTGCCTTGCCTTCGATACCGGCCCGGCCAATGCGCCGCTCGACGATCTCATGCTGGCACGGCGGGGTGTTCCGCGCGACGAGGACGGCCGGTTGGCGGCGGCGGGCCGGCCCGATCCGGCGGTGATCGAGGCATTCCTTTCCCATCCCTTCTTCTGGCGGATGCCGCCCAAATCGCTCGATCGGAACGCATTTGCGGAGCTGATCGACCGGGTGGCGGGGTTGTCGGATACCGATGCCGCAGCCACCCTGACCCGCGCCGCGGCCGAGGCCGTGGCGCGCGGGGCAGAGTATTTCCCCGCGCCGGTTTCGCGCCTGCTGGTCTGTGGCGGTGGGCGGCGCAATGCGG
>JAIRJX010000365.1 GCA_031260425.1 Gemmobacter sp. | reverse complement strand
GAAGCAGAGGAGCCCCCGTGCAGCCCGCGCATCGGCTTCCACCCGATCTCCGTGTGAGCCCCTGCCTGGAGCAGCCGCGGAATGGCCCGGCCAGCGATGATGTTGGTGTGGGGATTGAGCGCAGGCGTGACTGCACCATGAAGTGCAGGCCACAACCACCTCGGCGTCCACCTGCGGTCGGGCGCTGCCCTTTTGTTGCGCGATGGCGAAGGATGAGGCGAGCGGCCCCGCCTCAGACGTCCAGCTCCTCCACGAAGCGTGCATTCTCCTGGATGAACTGGAAGCGCAGCTCGGGTTTCTTGCCCATCAGCCGCTCCACCAGATCGCCGGTCTCGCCCGGCTCATCCTCGTCGATGCTCACCCGGATCAGGGTGCGGCTTTTCGGGTCCATCGTGGTTTCCTTCAGATCCTTGGCGTCCATCTCGCCCAGGCCCTTGAAGCGCTGCACGTCGATCCGGCCCTTGCCGCCGATCCCCTTTTCCAGCCAGTGCTCTTTTTCCGCGTCGCTGGCGACATAAAGCCGCTTCGCTCCCTGCGTCAGCCGGTAAAGCGGCGGGCAGGCAAGGTAGAGGTGTCCCTTGTCGATCAGCGGCCGCATCTGGGTAAAGAAGAAGGTCATCAGCAGCGAGGCGATATGGGCGCCGTCCACATCGGCGTCGGTCATGATGATGATCTTGTCATAGCGCAGATCGTCCACCCGGAACTTCGTACCCATTCCGGTGCCGAGCGCCTCGCAGATGTCACGGATCTCGGCATTGTCGGCCAGCTTGTTCGAGGCCGCGCCCAACACGTTGAGCACCTTGCCGCGGAGCGGCAGCAGCGCCTGGAACTCGCGCGCCCGCGCGCCCTTGGCCGATCCTCCGGCGGAATCGCCTTCGACCAGGAAGAGCTCCGTCCCCTCGCGGCTCTTGGCTGAACAGTCGGTCAGCTTGCCGGGCAGCCGCAGCCGTTTGGTGGCGGATTTGCGCTGCGTCTCCTTCTCCTGCCGGCGGCGCAACCGCTCCTCGGCGCGCAGCACCAGGAAATCGAGAATGGCCCCGGCGGATTTCGTGTTGGCGGCCAGCCAGTTGTCGAAATGGTCACGCACCGCGCCCTCGACCCATTTCGCGGCCTCCTCGGTTGAAAGCCGGTCCTTGGTCTGGCCGACGAATTGCGGCTCGCGGATGAAGCAGGAGACCAGCGCGCAGCCGCCGGCCAGCAGATCGTCGCGGGTGATCTGCTCGGCCTTGCGGTTCTTCACCAGCTCGCCATAGGCGCGCACGCCCTTGAGGATCGCCGCCCAGAACCCGGCCTCATGGGTGCCGCCTTCGGGGGTCGGCACGGTGTTGCAGTAGGACTGCAGAAAGCCGTCGCGCGCGGGCGTCCAGTTGATCGCCCATTCCACCGAACCGGGGATGCCGAATTTCTCGGTGAAGCCGACCTTGCCGGCAAAGGGTTTCTCGGCATAGGTCTCCGACTTCTGCAGCGTGTCCGACAGGTAGTCGGCAAGGCCGCCGGGGAAGTGGAAGCTCGCCTCCAGCGGCGTCTCGCCATCGTCAATGGCGGATTTCCAGCGGATTTCCACGCCGGAGAACAGATACGCCTTGGAGCGCGCCATTTTCAGAAGCCGCGCGGGTTTCAGGTGCAGCTGGCCGAAGATCTCGGCGTCCGGGTGAAAGGTGATCGCGGTTCCACGCCGGTTGGCGGTGGGGCCGACCTTCTCTACCGGACCCTGGGGAATGCCGCGCGAGAAGCCTTGCCGGAACAGCTCCTTGTTGCGGGCGACCTCGACCACCATCCGGTCCGAGAGCGCGTTCACCACCGAGGCGCCGACGCCGTGCAGCCCCCCCGAGGTCTGGTAGGCCTTGCCGTTGAACTTGCCGCCGGAATGCAGCGTGCAGAATATGACCTCCAGCGCCGATTTGCCGGGGAATTTCGGATGCGGATCGACCGGGATGCCGCGCCCGTTGTCGCGGATCGTCACCGAATGATCGGCATGAAGCTCCACCTCGATCCGGTTGGCATGTCCTGCCACCGCCTCGTCCATCGAATTGTCGAGCACTTCGGCCGCCAGGTGATGCAGCGCGCGTTCGTCGGTGCCGCCGATATACATGCCGGGGCGTTTGCGGACCGGCTCCAGCCCTTCCAGCACCTCGATGGAGGAGGCGTTGTAGTCGTCGGCCGGTGCGGCGAACATGTCGGATGCCATGGGATGCTCGTTTCCTCTCGGGGGCGTCTTGAGGCGAGGATTAGACCATCCGGGCGGCAGCGGCGCAAGCAGTTGCGATCAACCGGTGTGCCGTCACAGCCTGTGGGCCCGTTCCACCCGTCGGACAGGTCGTTCCCGCCGGCTGATCTCGACCTCATACCACGAGGGGCGACGGCGCCGTGCCCCCGTTCTGTGTTCACTGCGCAACACTGCTGGAATCCTGCGCCAAATTGACGCGGATCAAAGCGCCCACTTGCAGTGCCCGGCATTTTCCGCCGCATACCGGAAATCAGGGAGATGCCGCATGGAAGACACCGCACCGATCGTCGCCGACGTCGAGCCTTCCGAACCGCAGGAGTTCCATAAATCCGGCCCGAGGGAATTTCCCAGGGCCGATCCCGATACGATCCGCGAGGCGTTTGAATCGGGCCGCTATCCCTATGCCCGCCTGATGGGCCGTCTGCGTTACGAGGAGGAGAAGGCGCGGCTCCAGGCCGAACTGCTGAAGGTGCAGATCTGGGCGCAGGAGACGGGTCAGAAATTCGTCATCCTGATGGAGGGGCGCGACGCCGCCGGCAAAGGCGGCACGATCAAGCGCTTCATGGAGCATCTGAACCCGCGCTATGCCCGCGTGGTGGCGCTGACCAAGCCTTCCGACAAGGAGAAGGGCGAGTGGTTCTTTCAGCGCTACATCCAGCACCTGCCGACGGCCGGTGAGATCGTGTTCTACGACCGCAGCTGGTATAACCGTGCGGGTGTGGAGCGGGTGATGGGTTTCTGCACCCCCACGGAATACCTGGAATTCATGCGCCAGGCGCCGGAATTCGAGCGGATGCTGGTGCGCTCGGGGATACGCCTGTGCAAATACTGGTTCTCGGTCACGCGCGACGAGCAGCGCCGCCGCTTTGCCGCCCGTGAGACCGATCCGCTGAAGATGTGGAAGCTCAGCCCCATCGACAAGGCCAGCCTCGACAAATGGGACGACTATACCGAGGCGAAGGAGGCGATGTTCTTCTATACCGACACCGCCGATGCGCCCTGGACCATCGTGAAGTCGAACGACAAGAAGCGGGCGCGGCTGAACTGCATGCGGCACTTCCTGTCGGGCATCGACTATCCGGGCAAGGATACGGAGGTGTTGGGCCTGCCCGATCCACTGATCGTCGGCCGGGCAAGCCAGGTGATCGGCGGAGCGGCAAGCATCCTCGACGCGGCGCTGCCGCCGGATCTGCGCAAGGGGTGACGGAAGGGGGCGCCGGCATCCATCGCGATTGGCGACCGCCGATATCCGGCTGGTTGCCGCTCCGGCGCCACTGCGCGGGGCTCTTCTCTCCGCCCGGACCAGGGCGCGGAACACGCCGTCGGCGGGCGCTGCCTCCGGCGCGCGCGGGAGGGGATACCGAAAGAGGCATGGAGGTTTTCCCAACCCGCCGAACCGACGCGAGAGCCCTTCCCCTGCCCGGAACAAGGCACGAAGTACCGCCGGGCAGCGCCCCCTCCCGCCCCCCCTGGGGGCGGACGCTGTCCTCTGTCGTGCAGGGCGGTGCGGAGCTGCTTCCGTGTGAACCCGCGCCCAACCCTCTGTCGCGCAAGGTGTGGGAGGGAGAGGCAGTTGTTTCCCCGGCGGTCACTGCGACCCTACCGGAGGGCAGGTCCGTCCGGGCCCCGGGGCGCACGGCTTGCCGCGGCATTGATCAATGGATAAGGATCGGGAATGAACCCGATCCTGCCTTCCTTCTCGCACGCCCGCGCGCTGCTGGTGCTGGGCCTGCCTCTGGTCGGCAGCCATCTGGCGCAGATGCTGCTGCATGTCTCCGATACCGTCATCATGGGCTGGTATGGCGTGCCCGAGCTTGCTGCCGTCGCACTGGGCAGCTCTTTCTTCTTCGTGACTTTCGTTCTCGGTGCAGGCTTCGCGCAGGCGGTGATGCCGATGGTGGCGCAGGCAGTGGGACGCG
The DNA here is from genome assembly GCA_031260425.1 of Gemmobacter sp. Taxonomy (GTDB): domain Bacteria; phylum Pseudomonadota; class Alphaproteobacteria; order Rhodobacterales; family Rhodobacteraceae; genus Gemmobacter. The sequence continues at coordinate 4,098 of JAIRJX010000365.1, read as the reverse complement.
GCGAGGAAACCGAGGTGCGCCGCGCCGCAAGGATGGGGTTGTGGCTGTCGATCCTGTTCGGGGCGGTCTCCTACCCGCTGTTCTGGTGGTCAGAGCCCCTGCTGCTGGTGCTGGATCAGCCGTCTGAAGTAGCGGAGCTGTGCGGCGATTTCCTGCGCATCGCCGGGCTTGGCATGATTCCGGCGCTCCTGGTGATGACATTGAAAAGCTATCTCGGCGCGCTGGAGCGGACGCAGGTCGTGCTCTGGGTCACGGTGGCGGCGGTTTTCCTCAATACGCCGCTCTGCTTCGCGCTGGTCTTCGGATATTGGGGCGCCCCCGAGATGGGGGTGCGGGGCGCCGGCCTCGCCTCGATGCTGGCGCAGGTGCTGACCATGCTGCTGCTGGCGCTCTATGCCGCCTGGCTGCCGGCGCTCAGGCATTTCCGGCTGTTCCAGCGCTTCTGGCGGCCGGACCGGCACGCGCTCAAGCAGGTGTTCCGGCTGGGCTGGCCGATCGGCTTTACCGGGCTGGCGGAGAGCGGGCTTTTCCAGGCCACGGCGCTGATGATGGGCTGGATCGGCACGGTGCAGCTTGCCGCCCATGCCATCGCCATGCAGGTCACGGCGCTTGGCTTCATGCTGCATCTGGGCCTGTCGAACGCCACGACCATCCGCACCGGCCGCTTCGCCGGCGCCGGAGACTGGGAGAACCTCAAGCGCGGCGGCAAGGTTGCGGTCGCGCTCTCGACCGCCATTGCGCTTCTCCAGATCGCCATCTACCTGATCTGGCCCGAGGCGATCATCGGCCTTTTCATCGACCCGAACGGAGTAAGGGCGGCCGAGATCCTGCAGTTCGGCTCCATCCTGCTGGCCATGGCGGCGGCATTCCAGCTGGTCGACGCGGGGCAGGTCATGGCGTTGGGACTGTTGCGCGGGGTGCAGGATACGCGGGTGCCGATGTGGCTTGCTGCCGCTTCCTACTGGGGTGTCGGGATGCCGACGGCCTATATCTTCGCCTTCCCGCTGGGGTTCGGGGGTATCGGGCTCTGGACCGGCCTGGTGATCGGGCTGACGCTGGCGGCAGGCTCACTGATGGCGCGGTTCTGGCTTCGGGTGCCGCGCTAGCGGCAGAAAATGAACAGAAGCACCCTCTCTCATCGCCGGCTGGACCGTTGACGGAACAGGCCCCTCCTGTTCATCATCTGTTCATAAATATCCTCAGGGGGTGAATTGAGCCGCAGGCTCAAGAGGGGGCGCGAGCGCCCCCTTCGCGGTATTGGACACCCCGTGCAACGAAGGGCGGCGCCCGCCCTCGGGGGGTGCGCTGCCCGGCGGCACTTCGTGCCTTGATTCCGGGCTTGGTGTGAGGCTCACACGGGAGGGCTGAGGCGGTCCACGGAATTTCATGACTCCCTCACAACTGACCCGAACGCCCTTCCAGCCCTGGCCGGTTGCGGCTCCGCAGGCTGCCGTTGATCGCCCCGACGCTCCTCACCTCAGCCCGTTGCAGAAGCGACGGATGCGCAGGCAGGCCTCGCGCAATGCCTCATCAGCGGTGGCGTAGCTGACGCGGAAATTGGGGGAAAGTCCGAAGGCTGCGCCGAACACCACGGCAACTCCGGTCTCCTCCAGCAGCGCGGTGGCGAAGGTTTCGTCATCGCGGATCACCGCGCCCTCTGCCGAAGTCTTGCCGATACAGCCCGAGATGTCGGGATAGACATAGAATGCGCCCTCCGGCACCGGGCAGGTGATGCCGGGGCACTGGTTCAGCATCGACACGACCAGATCGCGGCGGCGCTGGAACAGCGCCCTGTTCGGGATCAGGAAGTCCTGCGGCCCGGTCAGCGCCTCCAGCGCCGCATACTGGCTGACCGAACAGGGGTTGGAGGTGGATTGCGACTGCACCTTGGCCATCGCCTTGATCAGCTCCACCGGCCCGCCGGCATAGCCGATGCGCCAGCCCGTCATCGCATAGGCCTTGGAAGTGCCGTTGCAGGTCAGCGTGCGGCCGTAAAGGCCAGGCTCGACCTGCGCCGGGGTGACGAAGCGGAAATCGTCGAAGACCAGATGCTCATACATGTCGTCCGACATCACCCAGACCTGGGGATGGCGCATCAGCACATCGGTCAGCGCCCGCAACTCCGCAGCACTATAGCCCGCGCCGGTCGGGTTGGAGGGGCTGTTGAAGATGAACCATTTCGTGCGCGATGTGATCGCCTTTTCAAGCTGCTCCGCCGTGATCTTGAAGTTGTGCTCCAACCCCGCCGCCACCGGCACCGGCGTGCCGCCGGCCAGCAGCACCATGTCGGGATAGCTCACCCAATAGGGTGCCGGAATGATCACCTCGTCGCCGGGGTTCAACGTCGCTACCAGCGCATTGTAGAGGATCTGCTTGCCGCCGGTGCCGACGCTGATCTGCGCGGGCGTGTAGCTCAGCCCGTTTTCCCGTGCGAACTTGGCGCAGATCGCCTGCTTCAGTTCGGTGATGCCGTCAACTGCGGTGTATCTGGTCCTGCCCTCGTCGATCGCCCGTTTCGCGGCCTCCCGGATGTTCTGCGGCGTGTCGAAATCCGGCTCGCCCGCGCCGAGCGCGATCACGTCGCGACCGGCGGCCTTCATTTCCTGTGCCTTTGCAGTCACCGCGATCGTGGGCGAGGGTTTGACACGGGCGAGGGTATCGGACAGGAAGGCCATGACATGCTCCGGCAAGGGGTGGCGCCGTTTTAGGCCGGCTATGGGCCCCGGGCAAGGGAGTTGCGGATGAACGAGACGCAGGAGGCGCGGCTGAAGCGGATGCGGATGCGCAGCTGGCGGCGCGGCACCAAGGAGATGGATCTGGTGCTCGGCCCCTTCGCGGATGCGCACCTGGCCGCGATGGACGCGGCGGGGCTGGCGCTTTACGACTCACTTCTGGCCGAGAACGATCAGGATCTGTTGCCCTGGGTGCTGGGGCAGCGGCCCGCGCCGGAACGCTTCATGGCCCTGATCGCGGTGATCGCCGCCTTCGCGCGGGAGCGGTTGCAGCCGCGGCGCTGAGGCGAATTGCCTAAAATTCGAGCGATCTGCTGCAACGGTTTACCTGATCTTACCATTTTGAGCCGAATCTTCCAGGCCACGGTTGTTTCGGCGGAGACGGGTATGTCGGTTCATCAACAGGTTCTGGACGGCTCTCACCGGGCCTTCATGCTGGGCTACCTGGAAAACCTCGCGCTGATCGAAAGGTTGCACCGGCTGCTGCTCGACGTGGTGAAGGACGAGTTCGAGCGGTTGGGGTTGCTGGAAATCAATCCGGTGCAGGCGCTCTTGCTGTTCAATATCGGCGAGAACGAAGTGACGGCGGGCGAACTGAAGTCGCGCGGCTACTATCAGGGCAGCAATGTCAGCTACAATCTGAAGAAGCTGGTCGAGCTGGGCTATATGCACCACCAGCGGTCCGAGATCGACCGCCGCTCGGTCCGGGTGCGGCTGACCGAGAAGGGGCGGCGGGTGCGGGGGGTGCTGCACGAGCTGTTCTCGCGCCATGCCGAGGGGCTGGAGAAGCACGGGCTGGTCGGGCCGGCGGCGATGGAGGATGTCAATCAGGCGTTGAAACGGATGGAACGCTACTGGGCGGAACAGATCCGCTATATCTACTGACGCCCAATCTATCGGCGCCAGAGCCAGGCATGGCCGGCCAGCACCCCCTGCGCCTTGGCGAGCAGCCGGTTCGCCAGCCCCGGATGCGGCAGGCGGCCGCTCGCCAGCCGCTCCACCACCACCTCGGGCGGACAGGGGCGGCGGCTCACCGGGTCGAAATAGCGCGGATAGGCGATCAATGCGGCATGGGCGAGCTGTCGCAGCGTCGGGCGCGGCAGCGGTTGGCCGTCCGGCGTGGTGCGGCGGCGTTCCGGCACCGGGCCGAGATCGGTTGTCAGACCCCAGCCGGCATAGAACGGCGCACCAAGGCAGGTGACGGGCTTTCCGCGCAACAGCGCTTCGAACCCCAGAAGCGAGGTCATGGTCCAGACCTCGTCGCAACGGGAGATGAGCGTGACCGGATCGGCATGGTGGGCGATCACATCTGCAAGATCGGCCGCGATGGCGCCGGGGCGCAGGCCGGCCTCGACATCGGGATGCG